>JBOGDE010000601.1:0-1528 GCA_050701695.1 Micromonosporaceae bacterium | reverse complement strand
GGTACGGGCAGCGGCTCGCCGCGCAGCCCCGGCATCAGCGGCGCGAGCTGCCGGCACTCCTCGTCACTGAGCGCGGACTCCTGCCAACCCCAACCCCACCACGAACGCCGCATCCGGTGATGATGCCGTACCGGGTGCCGACGCCGGCTCTCCCGGTGCCGGGTCGCGGGACGGTGCCGGGACGCGGGACGGTGCCGGGACGCGGGACGGTGCCGGGACGCGGGACGGTGCCGGGACGCGGGACGGTGCCGCCCCGGTGTCGGGACGGCGCCGTCAGGCGATGTGTCGGCTCAGGCGGCCTTGACCAGCTGTGAACGGTGCACGGGCGGCTGCGGCTGCGGCCACAGCGGCGCCACGGTGGCCCGCTCGGCGAGGTAGTCCGGCACCTGGTAGCCGCGCTCGTGCAGAGTCTTGGCGTACTCCCAGCGGGCGCGCAGCTCGTCGCCGAAGGCGGCGCCGACGCTGTCGATGTCGGCCTCCTCCATCAGTACCTGGTGTACCCCCGCCACAGCGGTCCACCAGGTCTGGGCGAGCTCCTCGAAGCTGGGCGCGGTACGGATCGGGTCCGGACCGCCCCGCGGGTCTGCCGGGCTGCCCGCGGCCTCCGGTGCGTGCTCCGCCGGTACCTGCTCCGCCGGTACCTGCTCCGCCGGTACGGCGGTGGCCTCCGGGGCCGGCAGCACCGTGCCGTCAGCCTGCTGCTCCGGAGCCGGCTGCTGCGCCGCCTGCTGCTGCGTGGCGCCGGTTGGCTGCACCGTGCCGGTTGGCTGCTCAGCGGTCTCTGCTGGCTGCGTGTGCTGCTCGGCGTTCTGGTGCTGCGCCGGAGCCGCCCCCGCCTGCTCCGGAATCGCCGGGGTGGTCTCCTCAGCGGTGTGTGTCGTGGTCGCATCTAACATGACGTTCCCCCCTCATCGTGCTTCCGTTGCCGGTCCGCCCGTCGTTGTCTGGCCACGACGCTACGGGTGGATCGGCAGCGGTCACTCCCCTATGTGTGCCAGCCCACGCCGGGACCGGCGTCTCTGCCACCTTGGCCGCCCGCCATGTGATGCCCCCATCAATGGCGATGCCCATCATCAACGATGTGCGCGACAGCCCGCCCCGGGCAGAGAGCTACTGATCTTACGACTCGTAAGGTACCTATTGTGACCGGGGTACAAAAGGGCGTCTCAAATTCGCTGGCCGACGTGACCGGGGTACGGGTGGGACACGCCCACCGGGTCGGGGAGGGCTGGCGTACCGGGGTGAGCGTGGTGGTGCCGCCCTCGGAGGGTGCTGTCTGCGGCGTGGACGTACGCGGCGCGGCCCCCGGCACCCGGGAGACGGACCTGCTCGATCCCGGCAACCTGGTGGAACGCGTGCACGCGATCGTGCTCAGCGGCGGCAGCGCCTTCGGGCTCGCCGCGGCGACGGGCGTGGTGGAGCGGCTGGCCACCGACGGCGTCGGCTTCCCCGTCAAGCCGGACGTGGTGGTGCCGATCGTGCCGGCGGCGGTGATCTTCGACCTGGGTCGCGGTGGCCTGCCGCGCGC
>JBOGDE010000600.1:0-1553 GCA_050701695.1 Micromonosporaceae bacterium | reverse complement strand
GGCCGGGGCCGCGACCACCGGCGCCGGTGGTGCTGCCGCGGCGGCGCCGCAGCCGACCGAGTGCCCGCCGGGGATGACCGCGACCTGCTACGCCGGGCAGGTCGACAACGGGGCGTACTACTCGATCGCGATCCCCGCCGACTGGAACGGCGACCTGGTGATGCACGCGCACGGCGGCCCCGGCCTCGGCGCGCCAACCCCGCAGCGCAGCGCCGACGACCTGGCCCGCTGGTCGGTGATGGTGCGCGAGGGGTACGCCTGGGCCGGCTCGTCGTACCGCCGGGGCGGGTACGGGGCGCGGATGGCGGTGGCCGACACCGAAGCGCTGCGACGGCTGTTCGTCGCCACGTACGGGCAGCCCCGGCGTACGTTCGCCCACGGCCAGTCGTGGGGCGGCAACGTCGCGGCGAAGCTGGTCGAGACCTACCGCAGCGGGTACGACGCCGCGCTGATCACCAACGGCATCGTCTCCGGCACCGGCTACCAGTCGGCGCCGGCTGACCGTACCCCGGGACAGCAGCGCAACCTCGACGACATCCTGGGCGTGACCCGGGTCCCGGAGCGGACGCTGTTCTCGCACCTGAGGTTCGCCACGTTCACCTTCCGGGACATCGTCAGCGACCGGCTGGGCGGGCGGAACCCGTTCAGCAACTCCGATGTCCGCTACACCGGCTCGCATGACGACAAGGCGCTCAACGCCGGGGTGGAACGCTTCGCCGCCGACCCGTCGGCGGTACGCGACCTGTCGTACGACAGCGACCTGACCGGCGCGGTGTCGATCCCGGTGCTGACGCTGCACGCGATCGAGGACCCCACCGTCTTCGTGGAGCACGAGTCGGCGTACCGGGCCACCCGCGCCGGTGCCGGCACCGGCGACGGCCTGGTGCAGCTGTTCACCCGCGAGAACGAGCACAGTGTGCTCAGCCAGTCGGAGTACGCCAGCGCGATCACGGCGCTCGCGGGCTGGGTCGAGACCGGCCGCAAGCCGACCCCGGCGTCGGTCAGCGCGAGCTGTCCGGAGTTCGACCAGGTGTACGGCACCGGCTGCTTCTTCGACCCCGGGTACGTCCCCGGCAGCTACGAGTCGCGGGTGTATCCACGGTCGGGTGCCCGCCACTGGCCAGCCATGACCGCGGCCCAGGCCGAGGCGTGGAGCCATATCGACGGGGTCGGTATCGCACCCTGAGCGATCTCAGTGGGGGGTCGGCGGCTGGCGCCGTGTCACGGTTTCGCGAGCGCCAGCCGCAGCCCGAGCCCCACCAGTACGGCACCGCTGACCGTCTCCAGCCGGCGGCGTACCGCGGGCCGGGCGAACCAGCTCCGGGCCCGTCCCACCGCGGCCGCGAGCCCGGCGTACAACAGGATCTCCAGCGCCACCTGCAGCAACGCCAGCAGCGCGGTGGTGGCGAACAGCGGACGGTCGGGCGGGACGAACTGCGGGTAGAACGCGAGCATGAAGATCGCCGCTTTCGGGTTCGCCAGCTGCACCAGCGCGCCCTCGGCGAACCCCCAGCCGGCGCCCCGGCGGCGCGGCCGCGACCCGTCCGCCGACC
>JBOGDE010000599.1:0-1573 GCA_050701695.1 Micromonosporaceae bacterium | reverse complement strand
CGACGTGCGCGACTGGATCGCCCACTGGAACGAGGACCCGCGTCCCTACCTGTGGGTCAAAACCGCCGACGAGATCCTCGACAACCTCGCCGCATATTGCACACAAACTAACGTGTCGGAACACTAGTAGGGGCCGTAGCTTCCGACACCGGGTCCGCGACGGGGCGCCGGTGGTCGGGCGCGGCCAACAGGCGGCCCGGCGGGTCGAGGGTGGGCACGAGCTGCGTTGACCTTCCCGGCGCCCCAGCTGTCGGCGAACAGCCGGCCGCCACACGGGCTGCGGTTGCACCACACCGCCTCGGTCGCCTCCCTGGCGCCGCCTGACGAGGTGCCGGCTCGCACCGTCACCGGGCGCTCGGTCCGCCACCATCCCAGGTACAGGTCGTCGTAGAGCGCACTGGGATACCCGGATACGAGCACGGTCGCCGTGGCCGCGGTAAGGACGCGGGCGAGGGCTTCGTGTTCGGCTCGGGTGTGGAACTCGTGCGGGTAGTCGCCGTGGGGCGGCGGCCACCGGCGATGGAGGTGCGGGTCTCACCGAAGTACGGCGAGTCGCAGTAGATCATGCCGTCTGATCGGGCTCATACCGGCAATGTGCGCAATGGCAGGGCTGCGTGCGAGGCACTTCGTAGTGGTGTTGCCCCGGTTTGACGGACACCTGATGATTGCGGCTGCGCAGGGCGCGTAAGGAGTCCGTTGTGAGTACGACGAGCCGGCGCAGATTCACGCCGGAGTTCAAGGCCGAGGCGGTGGAGATGGTCAAGGCCGCCGATGGCAACATCGCCCAGGTGGCCCGGGAGCTCGGCATCTATGACTCGACGCTGGGGAACTGGGTGCGCCAGGCCCGGGCCGAGGCCAACGGTGCCCCGACCCTCGAGGAGCGAACCGAGATCCGGGAGCTGCGCCGGGAGCTGGAGCGGACCCGGCGGGAGCGGGACATCCTGGCAAAAGCAGTGGCCTTCTTCTCGGGGTCCCCGAGGATCAGCGAGTGACCGCGGTGTATTCGTTGATCGCCGAGGAGAAGGCCGACCCCCGATCCGACTGGCGGGTGGCGGAGATGTGCCGCACCTTGGGGGTGTCCCGCCAGGGCTTCCATGACTGGGAGGCTCGGCCCCCGTCGAACCATCAGGTCACCGACCGGTTGTTGGCCGCCGAGATCGAAGCGATCTGGGAGTGCTCGGCCCGCACCTATGGGGCGCCCAGGGTCCACGCTTGGCTGCGCCGGCAGGGTTATCGGGTGGCCCGCAAGCGGGTGGCCCGCATCATGCGCGAGCACGACTGGGTGGGGATCTCGGGTCGCCGCCGGGTTCGCACCACCATCGTCGATCGGAGCGCAACCGCGGCCGATGACCTGGTCGCCCGCAACTTCGATCCGGTGGCGCCCGATGTCACCTGGGCGGGTGACATCACCTACATCCCCACCGGCGAGGGCTGGTTGTTCCTGGCCACGGTCATCGACCTGTTCTCCCGCCGGATCATCGGTTGGGGCGTCGCCGACCATCTGCGCACCCCGCTGGTCTCGGCCGCCCTGGACATGGCGGTCGCCACCCGGGGCGGTCACGTCGACGGGGTG
>JBOGDE010000598.1:0-1581 GCA_050701695.1 Micromonosporaceae bacterium | reverse complement strand
GTGTGGTGGCCCGGCGGCGTGCCGGCGCTGGCCCGGTTGTGGTGGCTGGTCAGGGGGTGGGGGTGATGCGGACGCCGATGGTGCCGGCGGTGCCGCGCCGCAGCCGGCTGCCGAACAGCGTGACCCAGCCGGTGATGCCGTACTTGCGCCGGATCGCGTCGCGTACCCGCTCGGTCTCGGCGGAGTCGAGCAGCTCGGCGCGCGCGGGCACGGCCTCCTCGGTCGGGTCGCCGCCGAACGTACACGGCGCCACCTCGACCACCGGATTGCGCCGGATCCGCTTCACCTTGTACGACTCGGTCGGTGTCCAGACCGCGAGCGCGCCGTCGTACGGCACCACCCAGACCGGGGTCGCCACCGGCGTACCGTCCTTGCGGTAGCTGGTGACCAGCAGGTACTCGGCACCGGCCAGCCGGTCGAGGTCACTCACCCGCACACCTCGCTCCGCTCGGCGGCCGCTCAGCTCGGCGGCCTCGCTCACAGGTACATTCCGGTGCGCTCGCTGTCGCCGCCGCCGGCCTTGTCCTCGCCGAAGAAGCGCTTGCCGCCGAAGTCGCCCTGCAGCCGGTCGTCCAGCTCGTCGGCGAGCGCGGTCATCACCTGGATCGCGAGCACCAGATGGGTGGCGGCGAAGTCCCGCCCGAACACCGGCACCGACGCCCAGATCGTGCCCTCGGCGAAGTACAGCCGCCCGATCGGCATCCGGCGGGTGAGCTGGGAGAGCCGCTCGTACAGCGCTTCGCTGGGATCGACCTCGGTGAGCAGCGGGGAGTAGACGTCGACCAGCGCCGGGTTGCGGTGCACCCGTACGAACACCATCGCCGACCCTGCCCGGATCCCGATGTCGCCGTCCTCGTCGGTCTGCAACGCGTCCGGCGTGGTCTTCTGCATCGCCGCCACCACGGTGAGCACCCGCTCGGAGAGCAGCTCGAAGTCGACCGGCTCCGGGACCGGGATCGCCGGCTCCACCAGCTCGGTGCCGATCGAAGCGGGTCGGGCGCTGCCCAGCGGCGGCAGCTCCAGCGTGCCGTCGGCGGCGCCACGCAGCAGGGCGGCGGCGCCGGCACGGGTGCCGCTCACCTCGTACGTGAGGAAGGCGGGGTGCGGCGCCCCGTACACGTCGCGGAGGGTACGGGTCACCGTGGCCGCGACCAGCGCCGCGTCGTCGGCGCCGGCATGCATCCCGAACCGGTTGCCGGAGCGTTCCACCACCCCCGGCGGCGACCAGCCCAGCGCCACCAGATCGGCGACCGCGGAACGGTCCAGCCGGTGCCCCTCCGGCAGCGAGGCGTTGCCCACCGCGTCGGCGAACAGCAGCCGGTCCTCGCCCATCGCCAGGCCCACCTGGTACACCGCCTCGCCGGTGCCGGACGCCGTCGGGTCGAGCGTGAGGTCCAGCTGTACGCCCGCCGGCAGGTATCCCAGCGCGATGCCCAGCGCGTGCGCGAACTCCTGCCAGGCGTGGTCGACCTTCACCTTCAGGTCGGCGGTCGCGGGATCGTCGAGCAGCCGCGCGGTCGCCGCCGACTCACCCGGCGCCACCGCGGCCGACTCCGGCGCGTCGGCCGACCCGGGCTGGTC
>JBOGDE010000597.1:0-1586 GCA_050701695.1 Micromonosporaceae bacterium | reverse complement strand
GGCCGCGGGAGCCGGATTTCCTCGCCCAGCTCGCCGAGCTGGCCCCGGACTGCGTACCCGTGGTGGCGTACGGGGCGCTGGTGCCGCCCGCGGCGCTGGTGATCCCCCGGCACGGCTGGGTCAACCTGCACTTCTCGCTGCTGCCGGCGTGGCGGGGCGCGGCCCCGGTGCAGCACGCGGTGCTGCACGGCGACGACGTCACCGGCGCCTGCGTGTTCGAGCTCGAGCAGGGTCTGGACACCGGTCCGATCTACGGGTCGCTGACCCGGCCGATCGGTCCCACCGACACCTCCGGTGACCTGCTGGGCGCGCTCGCGGACTCCGGTGCCGAGCTGCTGCTGGCGGTGCTCGACAGCATGGAGAAGGGCACCGCCGTGGCCACCCCGCAGCCGGCCGAGGGGGTCACCATGGCGCCCAAGGTCACCACCTCCGACGCCGAGGTCAGGTGGCACGAGCCGGCGTTCGCGGTGGATCGGCGGGTACGCGCCTGCACCCCGGCGCCCGGCGCGTGGAGTACGTTCCGCGGCGAACGGCTGCGGCTCGGCCCGGTGGTGCCGTTGCGGGTGCCGGACACCGCCGACGGCACGGTGCTGGCGCCGGGTGAGCTGCGGTTGGAGCGGGGCCGGGTGCTGGTCGGCACCGGCAGCGGGCCGGTGGTGCTCGGACAGGTGCAGGCCGCCGGCAAGAAGCGGATGCCGGCCGACGCCTGGCTGCGCGGCGCCCGGCCGGAGCCGGGGGAGCGGTTGACCCCCTCGCAGGCCGCTTTGTGAACACCCGGGCGGGTCGCGACCGTACCCGGCCGGCCGTGGACGCGCCGCGGCGGGCGGCGTACCAGGTGCTGCGGGCGGTCTCGGAGCGCGACGCGTACGCCAATCTGACCCTGCCACCGGCGCTGCGGGAGCGGGGCCTGGGCGGCCGCGACGCGGCGTTCGCCACGGAGCTGTGCTACGGCTCGCTGCGCTACCAGGGCCCGCTGGACGCGATCGTCGCCCACGCCAGTCGCAGGGATTGCGAGCAGATCGATCCGCCGGTACGCGACGCGCTGCGGATCGGGGCGTACCAGCTGCTGCACACCCGGGTGCCGCAGCACGCCGCGGTGAGTACCACGGTGTCCCTGGTACGCGCCGAGAGCGGCCGGGGCGCCGCCGGCTTCGCCAACGCGGTGCTGCGCCGGGTCTCCCAGCGCGACTGGGACGACTGGGTGGCGGCGCTCGCCCCGTCCGACGAGATCGGCCGGCTCTCGTTCCGGCACGCCCACCCGGAGTGGATCGCACGGGCGTTCGCCGACGCGCTGGGGCAGGACGCACCGGCCGAGCTGGAGGCCGCGCTGGCCGCCGACAACGTACGCCCCGCGGTGCACCTGGCGGCACTGCCCGGGCAGGTCGATCGCGACGAGCTGGTCGCCGACTCCGGGGGCGAGCCGGGGCCGTACTCCCCGTACGCGGTGCGGCTCGCCGGTGGCGACCCGGGCCGGCTGTCCGCGGTGGCGCGCCACCGTGCCATGGTGCAGGACGAGGGCAGTCAGCTGGTCGCCCTGGCGGTGGCGGGTGCGCCGCTGGACGGGCCGGACCACGGCTGGCTGGACC
>JBOGDE010000596.1:0-1614 GCA_050701695.1 Micromonosporaceae bacterium | reverse complement strand
GGGTGAGCTGGGTCATCCGGTGGTGCCACTCGGTCACCGCGTCACCGGGGCGCTGGCCGTCGGTGTAGAACGCGGTGCCGACGTTGCCCTTGTCGGTGGACGCGAACGCGTACCCCTTGGCGAGCACCCAGTCACCGATGATGAAGTCGTTGGCGTACTGCTCGCGTACCCCAGGGGCTCCGGTGACCACCAGCCCGCCGTTCCAGCGCTCCGGCAGCCGCAGCACGAACTGCGAGTCGTGCTGCCAGCCGTGGGTGTTGTTCAGCGTCGAACTGTCCGGGAAGTAGCCGTCGACCTGGACCCCCGGTACGCCGCCGGGGTTCTGCGTACCGGGGGCGTGCAGCCCGGCCCAGTCGTTCGGGTCGGTGTGTCCACTGGCGACGGTGCCGGCGGTGGTCAGGTCGTCCAGACACGCCGTCTCGGTGTGCTCCGCCCCCGGTACGGACACTCGGGCACAGTCGTCGGCGGCCGCCCGCACCGGGCCGGCGGCCGCTGCCGCGAGCAGTGTCGCGGCGGCGGCGACGACGATAAGGAGGCGGCGGCTCACCGCCGTCGAGGGCTCGCGGATTGCGCTGGTGGTGGCCATCTGGCCGTCTCCTCACGTCGCGGTGTCCCTCTTCTCGGGTGTCGAGGATCACTCGATCGCGAGCGTATGAAGCGGTGCAGCCAGCCTCTATGGCGCGTGCACACGAAGTTGTGGGCACGGGTATGGGGGTTTCCCATACCTCGCGGCGGCCTACCGGGGGTGGGCGCGGAGGCGGTGCAGGCGCAGGGCGAGCTGGACTTCCAGGGCGGTCTCCGGCTGTTGCCAGGTCGCGCCGATCAGCTGCCCGATCCGCTCCAGCCGCTGGGTGACGGTGTTGACGTGTACGTGCAGGGCCTCGGCCGCCTTCGACGCGCTGCCGCCGGCGGCGAAGTACGCCTCCAGGGTGGCCAGCAGCGCGGTGCCGCGCCGGGCGTCGTACGCGATCACCGGGCCGATCGTGGCGGTGACGTACCCGGCGGTGTCGCGCCGCTCGGACAGCAGCAGTCCCAGAAAGCCCAGCTCGGCGCCGCCGGCGGCCTGGCCTGCCCGCCCCAGCGCCAGCAGCGCGTCGGTGCAGCGCTCGGCCTCCGCGTACGCGGAGGCGATCGCCTCGGGACCCGTACCCGGGCCGGAGCCGCCGACCGTGACCGGCTTGCCCAGCAGCGTGGTCAGGTCCTTGCACACCCGCCGCGCCGGGTCGGCGGGGTCCTCGCCGGGCAGCAGCAGCCCCACCCGCTCGCCCCGTACGGCGGCGAGTCCGTGCCGGCTGGTGGCGAACCCGGCGGCCCACGACGAGGCGCGTTCCCGCTGCCCGTGCGCCACGTCGGCGACCACCACCACATGCGGCGCGTCCAGGTCGATGTCGAGCAGCCGGGCCCGTTGCCGGATCCCTTCCGGATCCCGTACCGGCCCGGCGGCCGCGCGTGCCGTGCTCTCCGCTGGCGGGGGTACGGCGAGGATGTCGCCGAGCAGCTCGCCGCGTACCCGGCCCTCGGCCTCGGCGACCGTACGGTCGAACAGCAGCAGCAGCGCGGTGACCAGCGCGGCGCGTTCCAGGATCCGCTGGTCGGCATCGACCAGGTCGGCGT
>JBOGDE010000595.1:0-1621 GCA_050701695.1 Micromonosporaceae bacterium | reverse complement strand
CGAGTGTCCTGCGCCAGAGATTGGTTGATGAAGTCCGGTGTCCAGGTGGTGGCTCGCAAGGCGGAGGAGGAGTCGATCCCGGTGTTGGATCGGCGACGACGACAACGCCGCGAGGCGCCGGCTGGGCGCCGGAATTCGCAAGCGAATCTCTGGCGCAGGACACTGGGACGAAGCATGAGGAGGTCGCGGGCCTGTTGGCGCTGATGCTGCTCCACCACGCCCGGCGCCCGGCACGGACCGGCCCCGACGGCCGGCTCGTGCCGCTTGCCGAGCAGGACCGCGGCCTGTGGAACACCCGCCTGATCAGCGAGGGCGTCGACATCCTCCAGACCGCCCTCGCCCGCGACCGCCTCGGCGAATTCCAGGCCCAGGCCGCCATCGCCGCGCTCCACGCCGACGCCCGGACGGCCGAGGAGACCGACTGGGTGCAGATCGTCGAGTGGTACGACGAACTGGTGCGCCTCACCGACAGCCCGGTGGCCCGCCTCAACCGGGCCGTCGCGGTAGGCCAGGCCGACGGCCCGCGGGCCGGCCTGGCCGCCCTGGCGGGGCTCGACGCCTCCCTGCCACGCCACGCCGCCGTCGCGGCATACCTGCACGAGCGTGACGGTGACCCGGCGACCGCGGCACGGCTCTACGCCCAGGCCGCCCGATCGGCGCCCAACATCCCCGAACGCGACCACCTCACGCGACAGGCCGCCCGGCTGAACGCGCAGCTGCGCGGTTGAGCGGGTCACGGGTGGCGTGGCGCTGCTGAGGAGTTTCGGCAGCGGCCCGGGGTGGTGCCGATCCGGGGTGGGTTAGCGTACCCGGCGTGACGGGACTCAGGCGTGAGGTGGGGACGCGGGACGCGGTGGTGATCGGGCTGAGCTCGATGCTCGGCGCGGGAGTGTTCGCCGCATTCGCGCCCGCCGCGGCCGCCGCGGGGAGCTGGCTGCTGCTGGGGCTGCTGATCGCGGCGGTGGTCGCGTACTGCAACGCGGTGGCGTCCGCGCAGCTGGCGGCGGCGTACCCGGTCTCGGGCGGCACCTACGTGTACGGCCGGGAGCGGCTCGGCGACTGGTGGGGTTTCCTCGCCGGCTGGGGCTTCGTGATCGGCAAGATCGCCTCGTGTGCCGCGATGGCGCTCACCATCGCCTGGTACGCGGTCCCCGATGACCCGTGGGCGGCGCGCGGGATCGCCGTCGCCGCCGTGGTCGCGGTGACCGCGCTCAACTACCGCGGCATCACCCGTACCGCCGCCGCGGCCCGGGTGCTGGTGGTCTGCACCCTGGTCGCGCTCGCGGTGTTCGTGGTCGCGGTCGCCACCAGCGGCGCCGCCCCGGCCACGCTCGCGCTGGGCACGCCCGACGCGTACGGCGTACTGCAGTCCGCCGGGCTGCTGTTCTTCGCCTTCGCCGGGTACGCCCGGATGGCCACCCTGGGCGAGGAGGTGCGCGATCCGGCGCGCACCCTGCCCCGGGCGCTGCCACTGGCACTCGGCATCACGGTGGTGATCTACGCCCTGGTCGGCACCTCGGCGCTGCTCGCCGCCGGCCCGGACGGGCTCGCCGGCTCGGACTCACCGCTGGTCACGGCGCTGGGCGCGGTCGAGCGTGGGCTCGCCGTCCCGGTGGTACGC
>JBOGDE010000594.1:0-1623 GCA_050701695.1 Micromonosporaceae bacterium | reverse complement strand
GAACCGCAGCCGTACCCTGCTGCCCCGGCTGAAGGCCGCGTACGACCGGCGCGACGCCGCCGAGTTCGACCGGCTCTCCGCGGTCTGGCTGCGGTACCTGGGGCTGCTCGACCAGGTCACCACCACCAACCGGCAGACCATGCTCGGGCCCTGGCTGGCCGACGCCCGTGCCTGGGGCGCGGACACCGCGCAGGCCGGCGCGCTGGAGCACAGCGCCCGCACCCTGCTCACGGTCTGGGGCGACCGCGCCGGCTACAACGCCGGTCTCGGCGACTACGCCAACCGGGAATGGTCCGGCCTGATCAGCGGCTACTACGCGCCGCGCTGGCGGGCGTACCTGACGGAGCTCTCCGCCGCGCTGCGCGAAGGACGTACCCCCAGAACCTTCGACTGGTACGCCAACGGCGCCGACTGGGCCGCGAAGACCGGGCCGCTGCCCACCGAGCCGACCGGCGACGTCCACGCGGTGGCCACCGCCGTCCTGGCGGAGCTGCGAGCCGAGCCGGAGCCGGTCACCGCGACCGCGACCGTCACCCCGACCAGCGTCCCCGACGGCGAGACCGCCACCCTGACGGTACGGCTGCGCAACACCGACCCGTTCAGCACCGCCGAGCGAGTGAGCGTGTCGGTCGAGATCCCCGCCGAGGCCGGGCTGACCGCGGACCGTACCGAGGTGCCGGTGGCCGACCTGGCGCCGGGCGGGACCGCCACCGCCACGGTACGGCTGACCGCCGACCGCCCGGCCACCCGGCTGATCGCCACGCTGACCGCCACCACCGGCTTCACCACCGCCGGCCGTACCGGCAGTACGACCACGACCACCAGGGTGATCCGTGGCGGGGAGGTGGCAGCGCCCTACCTGACCCGCACCAGCAACAACGCGGTGTTCGGCCAGTCCGGGGAACGGTTCGTGATCGAGGGCGCCGGCAACGACCTGTGGGGCTGGACCCACCAGTACGGCGCGATCTACCGCGAGGGGCTGCTCGCCTCCGGCACCAGCCTCACCACCCGGGTCCTCAGCCAGGACACCACCGGCCCGTGGGCCCGCGCCGGGCTGATCGCCAACACCGACCTCGCCGGCGGCGCCGGCCCCGGCTTCGCCAACATCGCGGTCACCCCCGCCAACGGCTGCGTCTTCTCGTACGACTCGAACGGCGACGGCTCGCTGGACAGCTTCCGCAAGCTGGCCGGCGTCACCGCGCCGATCTGGGTACGGCTGTCCCGCACCGGCGACCTGGTCACCGGCTCGTGCAGCACCGACGGTCAGGCGTGGACGGTGGTCGGATCGGTCACCGTACCGGCCGGCGCGTCCCTGGACGCCGGCCTGTTCATGACCGCCGCCAACGGTGGCTCGGACGCCCGCGGCGCCGCCGAGTTCGACGGCTTCACGGTCGGCGGGTAGCCGGCCTCGATCCACGTGGAGGGGCGGCCGGGGCGCGACACTCCGTCGCCGGCGGCGTGTCGCGCCCCCCAGGTGGGGAGCAGCGGCACGGATGGGAGAGTGGCGCGATGAAGTTCGGGCTGGTCGGTACGGGGCCGTGGGCGGGGTTGGCGCACGGGCCGGGGCTGCTCGCGGCCGACGGCGTGGAGCTGGTCGGGGTATGGGGGCGGTCCGCCGAGAAG
>JBOGDE010000593.1:0-1646 GCA_050701695.1 Micromonosporaceae bacterium | reverse complement strand
CCGCCGACGCGGCCGGGGTACCGGTGCTGGAGGCGAAGGTGGCCCTGCAGCGCGCGGCGAAGGCGGAGTACGACGGCGACTTCGAGGCGGTGGTGACGGAGGCGTCGCGGGCACGGGAGCTGGCGGATGCGTCCGGCGAGACCGAGCTGGTGATCTCCGCGCTGACCTGGATCGCCTCGATCCAGGGTTCGCGGGGCGATGTCAGCGCCGACGAGCTGCACCAGCAGGCGTGGGAGCTGACCCGGGGCATGCCGCTGACACAGTCGGTGGTGGAGGCGCGCCAGCTGTGGGCGATGACGCTGCTGTTCCGCGGCGACGTGGCGGGTGCGTTGCGCGAGATCGTGCCGCTGCGGGCCGCGGTGGAGCGGGAGGGCACGCTACGCGAGCTGGCCCGGGTGCTGATCTCGTTCGCGGCGATCCACGCCCGGGCAGGTCGGGCGGGCACCGCGCTGGCCGCCGGTCGCCGGTGCGCCCAGCTGATCGAGGATGTGGAGACCACCCCCGGCTTCGGGATGGTGGTGGGGGCGTTCATGGAGGCGCTGGGTGGTTCGGTCGAGGCCGCCCTGCGGTACGCCGAGCGCGCCATCGCCGCGACCGAGGACGCCGGCAACACCGAGCTGCTGCACGTGGCGCTGTTCACCGCCGGCCAGGTCCAGCTGCTGGCGGGGGACCCGGCCACCGCGGTCGACCTGATGCGGCGGGCCCGCGCCATCGAGCTGCGCCACGGGTACGTCGACCCCGCGATCATCATGTGGCACGGCGACTTCGCCGAGGCGTTGGTGGCCGCCGGTCACCGGCAGGAGGCCGCGGAGCTGATCGCGGACATCCGGGGCAAGGCGGAGCTGATGCACCGCCAGGTGGTGATGCTCGGGCTGGCGCGGGTCGAGGCGCTGGTCAACGCGGCCGCCGGCGACAGCCGTACCGCCGCCGACGAGCTGCGCCGCACCCTCGACAAGCACGCCGATCACCCGTACCCCCTGGATGTCGCCCGCTGCTACCTGACGCTGGGGGTGCTGGAGCGCCGGGCACACCGGCGCAGCGCGGCCCGCGAGGCGCTCACCGAGGCCGAGGAGCGGTACGGCACCGCGGCGGCGGCGCCCTGGGTGGGGGTGGTACGCGCCGAGCTGGCGCGGCTCGACGGGGGCCGGGCCGGTGGCGAGCTGAGCGACACCGAGCAGCGGATCGTGGAGCTGGTCCGCGCCGGCGCCACCAACCGCGAGATCGCGGGCACCCTGTTCCTGTCGGTGAAGGCGGTGGAGGCGAACCTGACCCGGCTCTACCGCCGTCTCGGGGTACGCAACCGCACGCAGCTGGTACGCGCGCTGGACGGAGCCGTCCCCGCCGCGGATTAGAGCCTGTCCTGTGGATCTTCAGCCGGCTGCGACGAGCACCAGGGGACGACCGGCGGCGTTGGAGGTTCGCCCGAATACAACACCGGTATTCGGACAAACCTCCGCCTTGCCGGATCGTCCCCTGGCACCCGTCTCGCTCGGCCAAGATCCACAGGACAGGCTCTAAACCTGGATCCGTGGAGCAGCCAGTGCAGTGATCCGCGTCGTCGTTGTTGATCTTGGCGTGGTGTCTGGGCAGGCGCGGCCCGCTGGCCTGTTCCAGCTTGTCTACTGTGGTCTCCGGTCGGGCCCTCG
>JBOGDE010000592.1:0-1661 GCA_050701695.1 Micromonosporaceae bacterium | reverse complement strand
GGCTGGAGCTGTGGGCCTGGTTCGCGGGGTACGACCACGTGGCGCTGTGCCAGCTGTGGGGGCCGATGACGGCGCTGCCCCGGGCGATTCCCCGGTTCACCAAGGACCTGCGGCAGCGGTGGGAGGAGGTAGGGCAGCCGCCGCTGCCGGGCCCCGGCGACGACCAGCACGACGCCCTCGCCGACGCACGTCACAATCTTGCCCGCTGGCAGGCGATGCCGGGGATGCCGGCTACTGGCGGGTAGCGGACTAAGGTCGCGGGCGGGGGCCGGCAACGGCGCCGCGGTCAGATCGACAGCCCCTTCGGACTCGTTCCAGTGGAGGGATGACGAGATGCGGATTGGCGTACTCACCGGCGGCGGCGACTGTCCGGGTCTGAACGCGGTGATACGGGCGGTGGTACGCAAGGGCACCGCCACGTACGGCCACGAGTTCGTCGGATTCCGGGACGGCTGGCGCGGCCCCGTCGAGGGCGAGACCCGCCCGCTCGGCGTGGAACAGGTACGCGGCATCCTGCCCCGCGGCGGCACGGTCCTGGGTTCGTCGCGCACCAACCCGTACAAGATCGACGGGGGAGTCGACGCGCTGCGCCGCAACCTGGGCGAGCTGGGTGTGGAGGCGCTGATCGCGATCGGCGGCGAGGACACCCTCGGGGTGGCCAAGAAGCTCACCGACGAGGGGATCCCGGTGGTCGGCGTACCGAAGACCATCGACAACGACCTGGGCGCCACCGACTACACCTTCGGCTTCGACACCGCGGTCAACATCGCGATGGAGGCGATCGACCGGCTGCACACCACCGCCGAATCGCACCACCGCGCCGTGGTGGTCGAGGTGATGGGCCGGCACGCCGGCTGGATCGCACTGCACTCCGGGCTGGCCGGCGGCGCCAACGTGATCCTGCTGCCGGAGCGCCCGTTCGACCTGGAGCAGGTCTGCGGGTACGTAGAGCAGCGCTTCAAGACCCGCTACTCGCCGATCGTGGTGGTCGCCGAGGGCGCGGTGCCCGCCGAGGGCGGCATGGTCACCAAGAACGAGCAGCTCGACGCCTTCGGGCACGTACGGCTGGGCGGCATCGGGCAGTGGCTCGCCGACCAGATCGAGAAGCGCACCGGCAAGGAGTCCCGCGCGGTGGTGCTCGGCCACGTGCAGCGCGGCGGTACGCCCACCGCGTTCGACCGGGTGCTCGCCACCCGTTTCGGGCTGCACGCCATCGACGCCGCGCACGAGCAGGCCTGGGGCTCCATGGTCGCGTTGCGCGGCACCGACATCGTGCGGGTGCCCCTGGAGGAGGCGACCCGGGAGCTGAAGACCGTACCGGTGGAGCGCTACGCCGAGGCGGAGGTCTTCTTCGGCTGATCCGGGTCAGTACCCCATCGGGTGGCCGATGTTCGGCACACTGCATCCCGAACGTGCGAGCCGACACCCGCGGGGAGACACATGGCGGACAGACCGGACTGGTGCACATGGTGGACGTCGGAGCAGTGGCTGCGGTTCGCGAAGCTGCTGAGACTGGTCGACCGGCAGGGCGTCCTGCACCCCGCCCTGGACCATCCGGGCGACCCTGAGGCCGCCGCGCAGCGGGAGCTGCGGCAGCTTGCCGAGAAGGTACGGGACGCGGCGCCGGGCAGGTGGACCACTGCGATCAAGGACCACCTGGC
>JBOGDE010000591.1:0-1676 GCA_050701695.1 Micromonosporaceae bacterium | reverse complement strand
GGCGACGCCGGCCCATGGGTGACCCGGCGCAGCAGCCGCAGGAAGTACGCCGCGGTCAGCGCGCCGCCCACCGCGGCGAGCACGCCGAGCACCGGCCAGAGCACACCGCCCCGGCCCAGGGCGGCGTACACCGCGAAGGCTTCTCCCCAGAAGCCGGCGAGGCCGGGCAGCCCGAGCGAGGCGATCGCGGCGAAGCCGAGGATCCCGGCGAGCGCCGGCATCCGCTCCCGCAGCCCGCCCAGCCGGTCCAGCGAGCCGGTCCCCACCCGGTCCTTGATCGCGCCGGCCAGGAAGAACAGCAGGCCGGTGATCACACCGTGCGCGATGTTGCCGATCAACGCGGCCTGGAAGCCGGTGGCGGTCAGCGTCGCGATGCCGAGCAGCACGAACCCCATGTGACCCACCGAGGAGTACGCGATCAGCCGCTTCAGCTCGGTCTGCGCCAGACATACCAGGGATCCGATCAGGATCGCGGCGACCGCCAGGATGCCGAGCACCGGCGCCAGTGCCTCAGCCCCGAGCGGCACCACGCCGGCGACCCGGATCAGGCCGTACGTGCCCATCTTCAGCAGCACCCCGGCCAGGATCACCGAACCGACGGTGGGCGCCTCGGTGTGGGCGTCCGGCAGCCAGGTGTGCAGCGGCCACAGTGGACTCTTCACCGCGAACGCGATCGCCAGCAACGCGAACGCCCCGATCTGGGTGCCGCGGGCCAGGCCGTCGCCGCCGCGCGCCGACAGCTCCACCAGGTCGGCGGTGCCGGCGGCGGCTACCACGGCGAACACGCCGACCAGCAGCAGCACCGAGCCGAACAGCGTGTACAGCACGAACTTGCGCGCCGCGTGTCGCCGCCGCGGGCCACCCCACACCGCGATCACCGCGTACATCGGGAGCAGCACGACCTCGAAGAACACGAAGAACAGCACCAGGTCCAGCGCCAGGAACACGCCGAGGATGCCCACCTCGATCACCAGCAGCAACGCCAGCAGGTTCTTCCCGCCGCCGCACTCCGGCGGCCTGACCAGGGTGTACGCGCAGCAGAGCAGCGTGAGCAGCGTGGTCAGCACCACCAACGGCCAGGAGATCCCGTCCACCCCGAGGTGGAAGCTGAGGTCGAGCCCGGGTGCCCACTGCCACGCCAGGTCGTGCCACGGCCTAATGCCGAGCCCGTCGGTCTCGGCGACCGCCGGGAGCCGGCCCGGTGGGCGTACGTACAGCAGCAGGCTGGCCAGGAACGCCGCGCCCGCGACCACGGTCGCCAGCACCTGGCCCGCGTAGTCGCGGCGCAGCGGCACCAGAGCCACCGCTACCGCACCGAGCAGCGGCAGCGCCAGCGTGGCGAGCAGCATCATGTCAGCACCCCCGCGAGCGCGGCCGCCGCACCGATCAGCAGGGCACCACCGAGTACGGCGACGGCGTACCCGGGAAGGCCCCTGCTGTGCAGCGCGGCGACCAGTTGGCCGAGGCCCAGCGTCCCGGTGCCGGTGCCTTCCACGGCGCCGTCGACAAGCTGCTCGTCACCACGCCGGACCACCGAAGCCAGGGCGCGGAACGGGCGTACCACCAGAAGGTCCTGGACGTCGTCGAGGTAGAAGGCGCGGGCGACCACCGGCCGGGCAGCCCGCAGCGCGGCCGCCGGGTCGGCGGCGGTGTCCCGCCGCCACGTCAGCCACGCC
>JBOGDE010000590.1:0-1691 GCA_050701695.1 Micromonosporaceae bacterium | reverse complement strand
GTCCGGCGCCAGCTCGGCGAGCTGGGCGAGGAAATCCGGCTCCCGCGGCTTGACCGGGGTCAGCGCCGGTACGCCGTGCGCGTCGGCCCAGGCGGCCACCGGCGAGCGGACCAGCCGGCGACCGCGCCCCGCCGGCGCGTCCGGGCGGCTCACCACCGCCAGCAGCTCGTGCCGGGAGTCCGCGATCGCCCGCAGCGAGGGCACCGCCACCTCGGGTGTGCCCGCGAAGACCAGCCGCACCGGCTCAGCCCGTCAGCCCGCGCAGCGGATGCGGGCTCTGTTTGATCTGCGGCATCGCGCCGTCGTACCAGTCGGCCTGCCGGATCTCTTTCATCGCCTGCTTGCGGGTCTCCTTGTCCAGCCGGTCCAGGAACAGCACCCCGTCCAGGTGGTCGGTCTCGTGCTGCACGCAGCGCGACATCATCCCGGTGCCGACCAGCTGGACCGGGTCGCCGTGCGCGTTGAAGCCCTTCGCGACCACGTTCATCCGGCGCTTGCAGTCGAAGTAGAGCCCGGGGATGGACAGGCACCCCTCGGGGCCGTCCTGCTCCTCTTCGTCGGGGAAGCTCAGCTCCGGGTTGATCAGGTGCCCCACCACGTCGTCCACGTCGAAGGTGAAGACCCGCAGCCCGACACCCAGCTGCGGCGCGGCGAGCCCGGCGCCACCCTCGTCCAGCATGGTGTCGGCGAGATCCTTGACCAGCTTGCGCAGCTCCTTGTCGAAGTCGACCACCGGATCGGCGGAGGTACGCAGCACGGGATCACCGAACAGGCGGATCGGCTGGACAGTCACTCAGTCTCCTTCGCCGGGGATGACAGTGCCGGCATCAAGTGTACGAACCGGGGGACCCCGCCCGGCACGCCGTGCCCGACCCGCCGCTACAGCAGGTCGAGCGGGTCGATCTGGACGCGTACCGGCTCTGATGCCTTGCGGGCGCTGCGCAGCGCGGCGGCGGCGTGCAGCGCGGCGGCCAGCTCCGGACCGGCGGTACGGCGCACCCGTACCAGGGCACGCTCGGTGTCGGGGTCCGGCAGCGGCACCGGTCCGAGCACGTCCGCGCCGGCGGGAAGCCGGGCAAGCTCCAGGAACTCCGCGACCGCCTTCGGGGTGCCGGTCAGGCTGGCCATCCGTACCGCCGGGGGGAAGCCGAGGGCGCGCCGCTCGGCGAGTTCCCGCTCGGCGTACCAGCCGGGATCGAACCGCAGCAGCGCCTGCACCGCGGCGAGCCCGCCGTCGGCGACCACCACCACCTGCCCGCCCTCGGTGGCGGGCCGGACCAGGCAGGCGGCGGCCAGCCAGCGACGCAGCGCCTCCTCACCGGCGCGCAGGTCGGTGCGGGTCAGCAGTGCCCAGGTGTCGAGCAGCAGCGCGGCACCGTACCCGCCGGCTTCGGCTACCGGCTCCGCGCCCGGGGTGGCGACCACCAGGGCGGCACCGGGCGGCACGGTGGCGAGCACCCCGTCGCGTCCCGAGGTGCGTACCGGCACCTCCGGGAACGCCCGCCCCAGCTCCTCGGCGGTACGCCCGGCGCCGATCACCGCGGCCCGTACCCGGCTGCCGCCGCAGTGCGGGCAGGCGAAGTCCACGGCGACGTGCCCGCACCACCGGCAGTGCGCGGCAGCGCTCGCCGAGGCGAGTGCGAGGGGTCCGGAGCAGGCCGGGCAGCGCGCCGGATGGCGGCAGTTCGCGC
>JBOGDE010000589.1:0-1692 GCA_050701695.1 Micromonosporaceae bacterium | reverse complement strand
CGCGCTGTGGGACCTCGGCCCGCACGCGCTCTCCACGCTCACCGCGACCCTCGGCCCGATCACCGGGCTTGCCGCGACCGGTGGCGCCGGCGACCTGGTGCACCTGGTCGCCAGCCACGAGTCCGGGGCCACCAGCACCGCCACCCTGTCGCTGTTCGCCCCGACGTTGGGCAGCAGCTTCGAGACCGCGCTGTGGGGCGAGAGCGGCACCTCGTACGCCCCGGCCCGTACCACCCCGGCGGAGGTCTCGCTCGCCGTCGCCGCCACCGAGCTGGTCGCCGCGGCCACCTCAGGCGAGCCGCACCCCGTCGGCGTCGACTTCGGCACCCGGGTGGCCGAGCTGCTCGCCGGCGCCCAGACCGCCCTCGCCCCCACCTGACACACCGCACCGCGTCACCCGCGTACGGCGACGCAGCGCCGGATCGGCACCGGCAGGGTGGTGGGGGCGCGGGCCAGCGTACGCAGCCAGGCGCGGGCCGGCCGGAGCCTGGCCGGCGGCAGGCCGGGCAGGTACAGCGAGGCGAGGAAGCGGTCGGCGTCGTCGCCGCCCGACAGGGGGTACCCGAACCGGCGGTGCTCGTCGCCGACCAGCCGCAGCCCCGCGTCGCCGAGCAGCTCCGGCAGCCGGCGCAGCGGCGCGTCGTTGGGGTAGGTCAGCCGCCGGCCGAGGGCGAGCAGCAGCCCGGCCACCGCCGGCAGGTCAGCGGTCCGCAGCGGCCGGTTGGCGGGGACGGTGGCGATCAGCCGGCCACCCGGCGCCAGCACCCGGGCGATCTCGGCGAGCGCGGCCGGCAGCGGTGTCAGCAGCATCAACGCCATCGAACAGGTCACCACCGCGACGCTGCCTGACCGTACCGGCAGCACGGTGGCGGACGCCCGTACCAGCGGACCGGCGCCCCGGGCAGCCGCGGCGGCGAGCTCTCCGGGCGCCCGGTCGATCCCGAGGTAGTCCCGCCCGGCCAGGTACGGCCACAGCGGCGCGCTGCCGCACGCCAGGTCCAGCACCCGCCCGCGTGCCGGGACCGCCTGGATCAGCCACCGGTACGGGTCCGCGCCGCCGTGCCGCGAGCGGCTCAGCACCGCCTCGGTGATCCCCGCGCGCTCCTCATGGAACCCCGCCAGATACTCACCCCACCCGTCACCCACCGCGCCCCCTCTTTCGGAGATCTTGCTCGATTCGGACACCAATCGACCACGATCTGGGAGACCTTCGGCAGTGTCCTGCTGGGGCTACTTGGTGCTGGGACCGTCAAAAAGCCGAGCAGTGGTACGTTGTAAAGATCTGCGTCAGGAGTTCGGCGCATTCTTGGTTCGACCACCCTCTACAAGGAGCATCTCAGTGAGTCATTGCCGGGCTACCCGGCGATGACCGTCCCGATCCGGGCGCACTCGCCCGGATGTACGGCGATACCCGGGCGCGATTGCTCGCTGATCTCGATGGTCCGAGGTCGACAGCCGAGCTGAGCACGCGGCACGACGTGGCGCCCTCGACGGTGTCCTATCACCTGCGGGTGTTGCACCAGGCCGGTCTGATCACTCGGCACCGCGAAGGACACTAGGTGCTTTACCAACGGACACCCGGGCTAGGAGCCCGCTGAACAACCCACTGGCCGGCCGCGCCGGACCCATTTGCCGACCGGCGGCGTTGGAGATTCGCCCGAATACAACACCGGTATTCGGACAAATCTCCGC
>JBOGDE010000588.1:0-1698 GCA_050701695.1 Micromonosporaceae bacterium | reverse complement strand
GCGTACCACCGCGATCCGGATGGTGTCGTCGAAGCCGACCCGTTCCCGGCTGGAGCCGATCAGGACGGTGCCGGCGCGGGTGGACTCGACCACCGCCGAGGTCCGCACCCCGGCCTCGCCGCTGGCCACCGCGCCCACGTAGTCCGCGTCGTACACCTTGTGGCGTACCAGCCCGGGGACCGGCGCGGTGACCAGTACGTTGCCCCGGCGCGGGGTGACCGCGAGTGCGAGCCCGAGCCGTGCGGCGAACTGGCCGGCCCACGGCCCGCAGGCGTTGACGACCGCACCGCAGCTCACCGGCCCCGCCGAGGTCCGCACTCCTTGGACGGCCCCGTGCCGGGTACGCAGCACTCCGGTCACCGTGACGCCGGCGACCACCTCGCCGCCCCGCTGCCGTACCCCGGCCAACAGCGCGGTGGTCGCCGCCACTGGGTTCAGCTGGCCGTCCTCCGGATAGTGCACCGCGTACGCCAGCTCGCTGGTGAGGTGCGGCTCCAGCGCCGCCGCCTCGGTGGCCGAGACGGTACGGGCGTCGACCCCCGCGGCACGCTGCGTGGCGGCGAACTCGGCCAGCGCGTCCGCCGACTCCGGCGCGGTGGCGACCACCAGCCCGCCCTTGGCCTCCCACTCCGCGTCACCCGGCCCGCTGTCACTCGGCCCGCTGTCGCCGGTGCCGGTCAGCTCCGCGCCGGTGCCGGTCAGCTCCGCGGCGTCGGTCAGCTCCGCGAGCTCGGCCAGCAGCTCCGGCCAACGGCGGCGGGACGCCCGCGCCAGGGTGAGCTCCGGTCCGGGGCTCTTGTCCGAGACCAGCACGTTGCCCTCGCCGCTGGCGGTGGTGGCCGACGCCGGGCCGCCGCGGTCGTACACGCTGACCTGCAGCCCGTGCCGGCCGAGCGCCTCGGCACAGGCGGCGCCGATCACCCCCGCACCCACGACCACGACGTCAGGCATCCCCACCACCGTTCATTAAAGTGAACGCTACCCCCAACGTTAATGCGGCGCAGGCAGGCCGTCAAACCCAGGGCGTTCATCTCAGTGAACATGCGCTCGCCGACGCCGCGGGACTGACGTAACGGGACGTACCACCCGAGTGCTGTTCCGGGTAGAGGGGGCTGACATGAGGCTTAAGGGCGCGGTCGCAGTAGCGGTGCTACTGGCGGCGACCGGGGTGAGCGCGCACGCCGCCCCGGCCGGCGCCGCCACCCGTGCGGTGATGTACGTCGGCAACAACTGGGACGGCACCGCGGACGTGGTGGACGCGCACACGTACACCCGGATCAAGCGGCTCGACGTGATCCCCGACAAGGCCGAGTCGATATCGACATACGCCTGGGTTTCGATCCCGGGCAGCAGCCCGGTCCTCGCCACGAGGTTGACCAGGTGCGCCCGCGCGACCGAGGCCAACTGCAAGTTGTGGCCGTGGGTGAACTCCCGCAGGAACTGGCCCAGCGTGGCGGGCGCGTACACCTGGGCGAACAGCCGAGGCATCCCGCCGGGTAACTGGTCACCTGCAGATCATCGACACTGTCCGCGCCGGCAGCCATCCCCGCGATGATCGCCGTGACCTTGCCCGCGGGGTTCGCCGCCGCCGACTTGACCCGCGTCGACATGATCACGACCTTCGCCGAGACCAGCCCGGACAGGCCCGCCCGCTCGGCCAGCGCCATCACCGGCACCAGGCCCGCGCACGACACGAGG
>JBOGDE010000587.1:0-1702 GCA_050701695.1 Micromonosporaceae bacterium | reverse complement strand
CCGCCGGCGCCACGCTGTCGCTGGGGCGTGCGGTGCCGGCGCGGCGGCGTACCCCCGAGGTGGCGGAAGCGGCGGTGGTCGGTGGCCTGGCCGCGGGGCTGAGCGTCGCACTGCCTGAGGCCGGGAGCGTGACAGTGGGCCGGGGCGCCGACTGCGACCTGGTGCTCGACGACCCGGAGGTGAGCCGGACCCACGCCTCGCTCACCGCCGGGGACGGTCAGGTCGCGGTGGCCGACCGCGACTCCCGCAACGGGGTCGGGGTACGCGGGCACCGGATCGCCGAGGCCGCCCCGCTCGCCGACGGCGACACCGCCCAGCTCGGCGAGACCATGATCTCGGTACGTCACCGGCCGCCCGCGGACGCCCGGCTCACCCCGGCGGCGGGCGTGGTGCGGTTCAACCGGCCGCCGCGGATCCTGCCGCCGCGTACCAGGCCCGAGGTCGAGATCCCCGCCGAGCCGGAGCAGCCGCGCGGGTTCCGGTTTCCGTTCGCGATGGTGTTGCTGCCGCTGCTGCTCGCCGGGCTGCTGTACGCGTTCCTGCCCGGCTCCTGGTACTTCCTGATCTTCCTGGTCTCGGCGGGTGCCGGTGGCGCGGACGGCGGGCCGCGCTCGGGCTTGACCGGGTCCGGGTGGACGGTGCTGGCCGGCGGGGTGGGACTGGCCGTCGCCGGACTGGCGCTGGGGTACCCAACACTGACCAGGATCGGGCTGGCCGGGCTGGTGGCGCTCGCGGTGGCGGTGGCGTTTGTGCTGGTGGGCGCGCGGTTGGCAGTCTCCCGGAGCGTGGCGCCGGACCGGATCACCGTGGGCGAGGCGGCGCTCGCCCGGATCGAGATGACCAACACTGCCGCGCCGATGCCGGTGCCCGTACCCCCGGTGAAGCCCGGGGCACGGCAGACGCTGGCGTATCCGATCACCGCGACCTACCGCGGCCTGGTACGCGTCGGCCCCGTGATCCTGGACCGGCGCGACCCGCTGGGGCTGCTGCGGCGCAGCGCCCGGCTGGCCGGCGAGACCACGCTCTGGGTGCATCCGCGGGTGCACCAGGTGCGGCCGCTGCCGATCGGCGTGGTGCCCGACTTCGAGGGCCGGCTCACCGAGCAGGCGCCGCGCGGCTCGATGGCGTTCTCGTCGCTGCGGGAGTACGCCCCCGGCGACGACCCGCGGCAGATCCACTGGCGCTCCACGGCCCGGCTCGGCACCCTCGTGGTACGCGAGCACGTCGACACCAACGAGCCGTCGCTGTCGATCGTGCTCGACACCCGTTCCTCGGTGCTGGACGGGGAAGCCTTCGAAGCGGCGGTCGAGCTCGCGGCTTCGATCGCACTGGCGTCGCAGCGGCACGGCCACGCGGTACGCCTGGAGGCGGTTGGTGAAGACCTGGCCGCGGTACGCGCCGCCGGCGGCGTCACCGTGCTGGACCGGCTGGCCGCGATCCGCCGTAGCGACGGCGACGTCGCGGGGTTGCTGCGGCTGGTGGAGCGGGTGCCCGGAGGCGGCGCGCTGGTGGTGCTCTCCGGCGACGAATCCGGGCTCGCGGCCCGGCTCGCGGCGCAGCGCCACCGCTTCAGCCGCGTCGTAGTACTCCTCCTCGGCCCCGCCGCAACCGCCACCGGCCCCGCCGCAACCGCCACTCGTCCCGCCGGCCCCGCCGCCCGCGCCACCGGTACGGCCGGGACCGGCGCCCGCGGGGATGCCGC
>JBOGDE010000586.1:0-1798 GCA_050701695.1 Micromonosporaceae bacterium | reverse complement strand
CCGGCGGCGAGCAGCGCGTAGTCCGAGCAGCCGTCCGACTCGCAGCCCTTGGCGGCGATCCAGCGGGCGCCGGGCGCCACCCCGATCTGGTTGCCGGCGCCGTCGTCGCCGGCCATCGTCCCCATGGTGTGCGTGCCGTGGGCGTTGTTGTCGCACGGCGCGGGGGACGGACAGACCTGCGACGGGTCGTACCAGTTGTAGTTGTGGTTGTACGCGCCGCCGCCGACGTTGCCGCGGTACTGCCGGGCCAGCGCCGGGTGGGTGTAGTCGGCGCCGGTGTCGATGTTCGCCACCACGACGCCTTCGCCGCGTACCCCGTGGCCGGCCCAGACGTCGTCGGCGTTGACCGCCGTGACCCCCCACGCCACCGCGGTGGTGTCGTCCGCGGTGTCGGTGGCGGTCGGCCGGTGCAGCTCGTAGGTACGGGTCGGCAGGATCCGCGCCACTTCGGAGCGGGCTGCCAGCTTGCGCGCCAGCGCCCGGTCGCCGTCGCGTACCAGGATCGCATTGACGATGTGGTACGGCCGGAAGCGCACCTTCTCGGCGGCCAGCTCGCGCCGGGTCGCCGCCTGCGAGCGTTCCGCCGTGGTGCGCAGCGCCTTGTCCACCGCGTTGCCGCGCGCCGCCCAGCCCGGCTGGCGGGCCGGCTGGCGTAGGTCGGTCTTGGCGGTGAACGAGATCCAGAAGTCGGTGCTGTCCTTCGCGTCGAGTGCCCGGCTCACCGCCGGGTCGATCTTCTTTCCGGGATCGGGTGCCGGGCCGGTGACGGCGCCCGCGTTGGTGATCGCCGTCGAGCTGAGCACGCCGATGGCGAGCAGTGCACCCAGCAGCGCGCGTCTCCCCGACCGTCCCACCCGTGGCCAGCGTGTGGTCATGTTCTGCCTCCTGAGGTCGCGGCGCGACGCGCCGCTGATCACCCGGAGTCTGGAACCGCACCCCGCCCGGTTGACGATCCCGAACAGAACTGGCCAGCCGAACCCGGCGGGGAGAGCCAGCGAATATCACACGCGGTCGGGACGGATCCTCTGATATCGCTAGTGCGGTGGCCACTAACGTTGCCGGTGTCCGGGCGTCGTCCTGGGCCCGGCCGGGCCCGGTGAACGTTGGTGGCCACCGCACTGGAAGGGGTGAACCCGGTAGCGCTAGCGGGGTCGGCCGGCCGGCGTGGTGCGGCCCGTCCAGTGGAGGTGTGCGGATGAAGCTCAGTGTGGTGGCGGCGTCCCGGGAGGACGGCAGCCCGCCGCTGGAAGCGGTGGCGGTGGCCTCGCTCGCGGACCGGCTCGGGTACGGCGAGGTGTGGCTCGGCGAGGGCCCGACCTGGGACGCGTTCGTGCTGGCCGCCGCGGCCGGCCACGCCACCGAGCGGGTCGCGCTGACCGCCGGCCCGGTCCCGGTGTCGGTGCGTGACCCGGTCACCATCGCTCGCGGCGCCGCCGGCGTGGAGGCGCTGACCGGCCGCCCGGTCGGGGTGGCGTTGGGCACGTCGAGCGTACGGGTGGTGGAGGGCGTACACGGACGGTCCCGGGCGCGGGCCGCCACCGTCCTGGACGAGGTCACCGCCGCGGTACGCAGCATCACATCCGACCCCGGATGGCAGCCGCCCGGGTTCCCGCGCCGGCTGCCCGCCGCGACCGGGCCGCTGACCGTGGCGGCGTTCGGTGACCGCGCGATCGCCACCGCCGCCCGGTACGCCGACCGGATGCTGCTCGACCTGGTGACCCCGGAACAGGTGCGGATCCTGCGCGACAAACTCGACGCCGCCGCCGAGGCCGCCGAGGCCGCCGAGGCCGCCGAGGCC
>JBOGDE010000585.1:0-1811 GCA_050701695.1 Micromonosporaceae bacterium | reverse complement strand
CGATCGACGGATCGGCGGCGAACCAGTGCAGCGGGAACGATCCCCGCAGCTCCGGGCTGTACGCCGCCGCGTCGGCGTCGGAGATCCCGTCCCGGCTCTTCGGCGCCGGGTGCAGCAGGTGCCCCAGCAGCAGCCCCTGCTCGGCCTCCAGGAACCCGTCGGGTTCGGCGTCCGGGCGGGCGGCCCGATCGGCGAGGAAGGTGGCGATGCGGCGCTGGCTCTCGGCGGAGCGTTCCACCAGGTCGGCGATCGCGGCCGGATCGCCGCCGGACTCGCGGGCGAACAGGCTGGTCAGGGTGACCGCGTCGACGGGGCGGTCCGGCACGGTGGGCAGGTACGGCGTACCGAAGCGGTGCCAGCCGACCGCGGAACGGTGCCGCACTTCAGCGACCACCGTGAGCCCGCTGGCGGCCAGCGGGATCGACACCGTCGCCGGCGCGTCGGGCACCGCGATCCCCGCCTCCCGGGTCCAGCAGCGCAGCAGCGCGTCGGTGGCCGCCCGCTGCGCCAGCTCCGCCGGGGTGGTGGTCGCGGGCGGCGCCAGGGTCGCCAGGTCACTCATCGGTTGCCTCCTCCTGCTCGCCGGCGCGTACCACCGCGTCCAGCAGCGCGTCGATGTCGGTCGGCCGGGCCTGCGGGTTGAGCAGGGTGAACTTCAGCCGTACGCCCTGCCCCGGCACCGTGGTACGCCCGATCAGCGCGGTGCCCTCACGCATCAGCCGCCGCCGCAGCCCCCCGTTGACGGCGTCCGGCGCCCGGTACCGGAAGACCACAGTGGACAGCACGGGGTCGGCGGTCAGCTCCAGCGCGGGGTGGGCGGCGATCGCGGCGGCGGCGTACGACGCCAGGTCGCAGCAGGTCTCGAACAGCCGCCCGATCCCGTCCACCCCGAGCGTCTGGAAACTCGCCGCGATCTTGATCGCGTCGGCGCGCCGGGTGGTGGCGAGCGAGCAGCCGAGCAGCCCGTCGTAGCCGGCGTCGCCATCGTCGTCCGGATTCAGGTACGCCACCCGCCGGTCGGTGGCGGCGAAGTCGGCGGCGTCGCGTACCAGCAGCGCGCTGGCGGCGGCCGGCTGCCAGGCGGTCTTGTGCAGGTCGATGGTGACGGAGTCGGCGCGTTCGATGCCGGTCAGCACGGGGCGGAGCCGCTCGGAGAACAGCGCCCCCCCGCCGTACGCCGCGTCGACGTGCAGCCGGGCGCCGGCCTTCCGCGCCACCTCGGCGACCTCGGTCAGCGGGTCGATCGAGCCGAAGTCGGTGGTGCCGGCGGTGGCGACGATCGCGATCGGCGTCTCGCCGTCGGCCAGCCCCGACAGCGTCGCGGCAACCGCGTCGCCGGTCATCCGCCACCACGCGTCGACCGGCACGGTCCGTACCGCGTCCTCCCCGAGGCCGAGTACGCCACACGCCCGCGCGATCGAGAAGTGCGCCAGCTCCGAGCAGAGCACCACCGGCCGCACGGCGCGCGCCGCGTCGCGGGCGATCAGCAGCGCCTGCAGGTTCGACGCGGTGCCGCCGGAGGTCAGCACCCCGCCGGCCGCGGGCCCGAGCTCGGCCAGGTCGGCGAGCGCGCGTACCACCCGGCGTTCCAGCTCCACGGCGTACGGCCCGGAGTCCCAGGTGTCGACGGAGGCGTTGAAGACATTGGCGAGTACGTCAGCCGCCACCGCGACGGTGAGCGCCGGCGGCTGCAGGTGCGCGGCCGCGGCGGGATCGGCGAGGTCGACGGTGCCCTCGGCGTACCGGCGGGCGAGGGCCAGCAGTGCCGAGGGCCCCTGCCCACGGCGGGGCAGCACGCCGCCGGCCAGGTC
>JBOGDE010000584.1:0-1822 GCA_050701695.1 Micromonosporaceae bacterium | reverse complement strand
CTGCTGGCCACCGGCGAATCCGCCGACCTGGCGTCGGTCGCGCTGTCGCTGTCCCCGCCCGCGGTCCGGGTCGCCGGGCAGCGCCTGTCCACCGCCGAGGCCGCGATGCGCGCCGCCGAGAGTCGCGGCCGGCTCTCGGCCGCCGCCCAGAAGACGCAGCTGCGGTACGCCGACGCGCTCGCCGCCTGGGGAGAGGCCGGCGGGTACGACGCCGAGGTGCTGTACGACACGGTGAGCACCATCGTGCTCGACCTGCCGTGGGAGAAGGCCCGCGAACGGAGGCTCGCCACGCTCTCCGGCGGCGAACAGAAGCGGTTCGCGCTGGAGCTGCTGCTAAGTGGCCCCGACGAGGTGCTGCTGCTCGACGAGCCGGACAACTTCCTCGACGTACCGGCGAAAAGGTGGTTGGAGCGGCGGCTGAACGACTCCGACAAGAGCGTGCTGTACGTCAGCCACGACCGGGAGCTGCTGGCGCGTACCGCCGACCGGGTGATCACCCTGGAGGGCGGCACCGCGTGGACCCACGGCGGCGGCTTCGCCACCTGGCACGACGCGCGGCAGGCCCGTCACGAACGGCTCGACGAGCTGCGGCGGCGCTGGGACGAGGAGCACGCCAAGCTCAAGGAGCTGGTCGTGATGTACCGCCAGAAGGCGGCGTACAACTCCGACATGGCGAGCCGGCTGCAGGCGGCGAAGACGCGGCTGGAGAAGTTCGAGAAGGACGGGCCGCCGCCGCTGCGCCCGAAGCAGCAGGACATCCGGATGCGGCTCTCGGGTGGGCGTACCGGCAAGCGGGCGGTGATCTGCGAAAAGCTGGAGCTGGACGGGTTGACGTACCCGTTCGACGTCGAGGTCTGGTACGGCGACCGGGTCGCCGTACTCGGCCGCAACGGCACCGGCAAGTCGCATTTCCTGCGGCTGCTCGGTGGCCTGGCCGGCATGACCACGGCGGACGGTCAGGCGCTCGCGCCGGTTGCCCACGAAGGGGCCGCCAGGCTCGGTGCCCGGGTGGTGCCGGGGCACTTCTCGCAGACCCACGACCGGCCGGAGTTCGCTGGGCGTACCCTCCGGGAGATTCTGTGGCGAGGCGACGACCACCGCGGCGGGCTCGACCAGTCGGGGGCGATGAAGGCGCTCAACCGGTACGAGCTGGCCGCCCAGTCCGAGCAGCCGTTCGACACCCTCTCCGGCGGGCAGCAGGCGCGGTTCCTGGTGCTGCTGCTGGAGCTGTCGGGCGCCACCCTGTTGCTGCTCGACGAGCCCACCGACAACCTGGATCTGGCCAGTGCCGAGGCGCTGGAGCAGGGGCTCGCCGGATACCAGGGCACGGTGCTCGCGGTGACCCACGACCGGTGGTTCACCCGTGGCTTCGACCGGTTCCTGATCTTCGGTGACGACGGCGAGGTGGTCGAGGCGCCGCAACCGGTCTGGGACTACTGACCGAGCCGCGCTGCGGCCGGTCTGGGACGGGCAGAGCCTCTCAGCCGCGAGGCTTGGTCGGCTTCGGGTGCGGCCGGTTGCCGGGGTGCAGGTCCGGGCTGGTGGTGGCGCTGGTGGTGGTGCTGGGGGCGGCCTGGCCGGGTGGTGTCCGCCCCGGCGACGCGGACCCGCTCGGTACGGCGACCGCCGTACTGGAGGTGGGGTCGCCGCACGGCTCGGCGGTTCCCGGCACGGTGCCGTCCGGGCCTGTATGGCCCGGCTCTGTGTCGCCCGGTGCGCAGGCCGGACCCACCCGCCCGTCTGGTGACGACGGTGCCGGTGCCGGCCGGGTGGCGCCCGGCTGGGAGACGTCGGTGGGAGGGGCCGGTGCCGTGGCCGCGGC
>JBOGDE010000583.1:0-1841 GCA_050701695.1 Micromonosporaceae bacterium | reverse complement strand
CATACTGTGGGTATGGCCAAGTCCCGCGTGCTGTACGCCGACCACCGGCCGTACACCGTGTCCGACAGTCTGGAGGAGCTGTCGGGTCCGGTGGCGGGTGTGGTCGAGTTGCCGTTGCACCTCGACTGGTCCGAGCAGGGCCGGTACGACCTCGCCGACGTACGCGAACTGAGCCTGATGTACGAACGCGTGCTCCGCGAAGCGCAGGACGTCGAGGATCTCCGCCGCTTCCTCAACGGCGCCGTGCTGCGGCAGGTCTGGCACCGGCTCTTCCTGCCTCGCCGGGTCCGTGAGCTGTGGGAGGGCCGTTTCCCCGACCTCGCCCGGGCGGCCTGAACCCGGATGGACCCTCTCCACCAGCGGCTGGCGCGAGTCGGCCTGGCAGCCCTCGCCCGGTACGGCTTCTGCCTGGCGGGTGGGTACGCGGTGCAGGCGCACGGGTTCGTCGAGCGCCGCTCGGAGGACGTGGATCTGTTCACCACCGCCGACATCGACAGTGAATTCCCCACCGCCGTAGCCGCGCTGGTGACAGCACTGCGCGACGACGGGCTCGACGTCTCCGTCGTCCAGGAGGGTACGACGTTCGCGCGCCTGGCTGTCACCGATCGCCCTGACGGCGCCACGACCCGGATGGAGCTCCGGGGTGGACTGGCGGGCGTACCCGCCGACCATGCTGGAGATCGGACCGGTACTGCACTCCGACGACGCGGTCGCGAACAAGGTCTGCGCCCTGTACGGGCGAGGCGAAGTCCGCGACTACGTTGACGTGGACGGCATCCTGCGGTCCGGCCGGTACGACATGCCGGAGCTGCTCCGACTGGCCACCGATCACGACCCGGGCTTCGACGCCGGGATGTTCACCGAAGCACTGTCGGCGGTCAGGCGGTTCGCCCCAGCGGCGTTCGAGCCGTACGGTATGTCGGCCACCGACGCCGCCGCGCTGACCACACGTGTCATCGGGTACGCCGACCAGGTCCGCAGCAGCCGCACCGCGAGACGGCAGCAGCCTTAAGGAGCCAAGCGGGCCGGCCGGGCCGCCGCCGGTACGCCGCCCGCGGCTGGGATGGTGGCTGGGGTGGGATGTGGCTGCTCCGGTGCCGTGATCGGCTGCCACCGGTCGGCGATCCGGCGTTCAAGCTCCGGCATGGTGGTGTATTCCAGCTCGTCCAGGGAGAGTCGGTGCGGTTCGAACGGTCCGCGCCGGCGCAGGTAGTCCATTGTCCGGTTGGCTTCGGCGCGGGCCCGGGCGAAGGGCACGTCGGCGAACAGGTCGCGTGGTCCGATCAGCTCCCCATGGTGAATCTGGAAGCCGAGCGCCACCACCCGGGGTGGCCCCGTCGAACCGGGTCGGGTGGGCCTGGTCGGCGCCGACCGGCATCAGCGGCGCGTGGTGCGAGCCCCGCATGCAGCCGGCGACGGCGTACGGGAACGCGAACGGTTCCAGGACCTCGCCGACGGCGGGCAGCCCGGACTGGGCCCGCACGATCATCACCGGGTCGTCCTTGCCGACGTACTTGCCGGCGATCAGGGACAGCCGCTGGGTGGAGGTGGCCGCCGCGGTCTCGTCCAGAGTGCGGGACCGCACCGAGTGGATCACGACCCTCCCGCCGGCGCGACCAGCCCCGTAGGGCCGAACAGCACTCCGTGCAGGACTGTGATGTCCCGAGACACCGTTGACAGGTGTCTCGGGACATCACAAAAGCGCGCCCGAAGGGATTCGAACCCCTAACCTTCTGATCCGTAGGCCGCAGGGGATCAAGATCGTAACTATGCGTGACGGCGTATCGGTTTAGTCCGACGCGCCGTTGTTTTGTGCCGGTGAGTATCAGCAGGTCTGGGCC
>JBOGDE010000582.1:0-1852 GCA_050701695.1 Micromonosporaceae bacterium | reverse complement strand
GTGCCGCGGTACGCCGTGCCACTCCGGTCGCCGAGGAGTCCCGCCGGGTGCCGAGAGCCCGCGCCAGCAGCGGACTCACCGCCGCACCGGCCGCCACGGCGCCGAACCCGACCGCCGCCACCAAGGCGTACGCGGTGCTGGCGGTCGCGGGGTCTCCGGTGAGCTGGGCCAGCCGTCCCGGGGTGAGCAGCTCGATCGCGTTCAGCGCGAACCCGAGGGCACCGGCGGTCAGCAGCACCCGGGCGAGCAGCCGGTCGCGTACCCCGAGGGCGATGCCGCGCCGGATCGTGGCCGGCACGCCGCGCAGCACCTCGCCGAGCGGCGGCGACGCGGCCCGCTCCGGCTCCGGAAGCCCGACCACCACGACGACCAGCAGGGCGACCGCCGCCACCACGGCAAGCAGTATCGGCACCGACAGCGGCACGATCACGCCGCGTTCGGGCAGCGGTACCAGCAGCGGCAGCGCGCCGCCCACGATCGTGCCGACGGCGAGGGTGGCGGACCCGGCGGCGTGACCCGTGGCGAGCCCGCGCCGCAGCTCCCGCTCCCCGGAACCGGCCTGGTCCCCGGAGCCCGTCTGGTCGCCGGCTCGGGTGCGGGCGGCGTGGTGGGTGTCGACGTACCAGGCTTCGGCGGGGCCGCTGGACAGGGCGCGGGAGATCCCCTTGAGCACCGAGACCGCGACGAACTGCCACAGCGACGTGGCGAACGCGAGCCCGGCGAACGCGGCGATCGCCACCGCCGCGGAGGCGGCCAGCACCGTACGCCGCCCGATCACGTCGGCCAGCCCGCCGGTCGGCAGCTCCAGCACGGCGACCGCGATGCCGTACGCCGCGAACGCGATGCCGACGCCGGCCAGGCTCAGGCCGCGTACCTGCATCAGCAGCACCATGGTGGCCACGCCGAGCGAGGTGGGCAGCCAGGTCAGGGCGCTGACCAGCGCGAACCGGCGGCGGGCCGAGGTGGGACTCATCCGGGATACCCCCTCGTCGGGTAGCCGGAGAAGAAGACTGCGACCCGCTCGATGGCGGGATCGTCGGCGGCTTCGGTCTCGGCGTACTCACCGATCAGCTGGTTGATCCGGTCGTAGAGCTGGCGCAGCGAGTCAGGGGTGAGCCGGACGACGTCGTCGTTCTGACCGGCGGCGTCGAGCCACTCGGGGCCCCAGTCGTCGTCCTCGAACCGCTCGGCGACCTGGGTGATGTATTCGCGTTGCCGGGCACGCAGTGCGCGGGTGGCCTCGCGACCCTCCGGCTGGCTGGCGAAGTCGGACTCGCGCCAGCTGGTGTAGCGGTGCGCGGCGCGCCACCGCCGGTCGCGGGCGTTGGGCTGCTCGGGGTCCTCTTCGATGAAGCCGTACCGCGCGAGCTGGCGCAGGTGGTAGCTGGTGGCGCCGGAGCTCTCCCCGAACCGCCGGCCCAGCTCGGACGCGGTCGCCGGCCCCTCGATCCGCAGCGCGCCCAGCAGCCGTACCCGCAGCGGGTGCGCCACCGCCTTCATGCTCTCGACGTCGGTAACCCGCCGCACGTCCCGCTCAGCCATGCCCCCAGGCTAGCTTCACAAAGAACCTTTTGCAAAACTTTCTTTGTGTACGGGGGGCTGCGTGTGTGGAGTTTCTGGGGTTCTGGTCGTCATCTGGCGCCCGGAAGCGACCAGTACCCCAGAAAGTCCCCGGAGCAGCGACGTCGGAGCGGTGCCTGTCAGCGGTGGGGGGTGCCGGTGCCCTGGCGGTGGGCGATCTGGTTCCAGGTGGTGACCGCGTCGGAGGCGGTGCGGGCGCGGATGATCGCCAGCCCGGGCCGGCGCGTCACCGCCGCGGTCGACCCGGCGCCGGGGCGGGTCGCGGCATCCC
>JBOGDE010000581.1:0-1855 GCA_050701695.1 Micromonosporaceae bacterium | reverse complement strand
GGGGCTCCCGATCCGCTGCCCGGCGGCGCAGCAGCGGTCGTCAGCCGGTGTCGGCGAGCAGCGGTTCCAGGCTCAGATCGGGGTGGTCGCGCAGCACGCTGCTGATCCGCCACTTGTTCGGGAACAAGGCGAGCAGTGCGCTGTCGCGGACCCGGGTCAGCACCTCGACGCCGTACGACGGGTCGCGCAGCGCATCCTCGCCGGCCTGGTCGGTGCGCCGGGCCAGGGTGTACGGCAGCGGCTCCACGATCACCCGCACGCCGTACTCGGCGAGCATCCGGCCGGTGGCGACCTCGAACTGCATGGGTCCGACCGCGGCCAGCACCGGGGTCTGCTCGCCGCGCCGGTCGGAGCGCAGCAGCTGCACCACGCCTTCGGTGTCGAGCTGCTCCACCCCCCGGCGGAACCGCTTGAACTTCGAGGCGTCGGCCGCACGTACCACCGCGAAATGCTCCGGGGCGAACGACGGCAGCGGCGGGTACCGCACCGGAAGCCCGTCGTAGAGGGTGTCCCCGATCCGCAGCGCGGTCGCGTTCACCAGCCCCACCACGTCACCCGGGTACGCCACCTCGGCGGTCTCCCGTTGCCGGCCGAAGATCTGCTGGGCGTACTTGGTGGCGAACGGGCGGCCGGTCTCGCCGTGCACGACCGTCATGCCACGCTGGAAGCGACCGGAGCAGACCCGTACGTACGCCACCTGGTCCCGGTGGGCCGGGTCCATGTTGGCCTGCACCTTGAACACGAATCCGGAGAACGGCGTGTCCACCGGCCGCCGATCGCCGGCCGCGTCCTCCCGCGACACGGCCGGTGGGGCGTACTCCAGCAGGGCGTCGAGCAGCTGGCGTACCCCGAAGTTGACCACCGCGGCACCGAAGAAGACCGGAGTGGTGGCCGCCGCCAGGAACTCCGTCTGGTCGTGGATCGCGCCGATCGCGTCCAGTAGCTCCAGCTCGTCGGCCGTCCGGCCCCAGTCCTCCCCGAACTCGCCGGGTGCCTGGTCGGCCGCCACCACCCGCTCGACCGCCTCGGTGGCCCCACCGGGGGTACGGGTGAGCCGCAGCGCGTCACCGGTGCGGCGGTCGACAACGCCCTGGAAGTGCCCGGCGATGCCGATCGGCCAGGTCACCGGGGTGGGGCGCAGCCCGATCCGCTGCTCGATCTCGTCCAGCAGCTGCAGCGCCTCCCGGCCGGGGCGGTCCCACTTGTTGACGAACGTGATCACCGGGATGCCGCGGTGCCGGCACACTCCGAACAGCTTCAGCGTCTGCGGCTCCAGACCCTTCGCCGCGTCCAGCAGCATCACCGCGCAGTCCACCGCGCTGAGCACCCGGTAGGTGTCTTCGGAGAAGTCGGCGTGCCCCGGAGTGTCGACCAGGTTGATCACGGTGTCCCGGTACCCGAACTGCAGCGCCGCCGAGGTGATGGAGATCCCGCGCTGCCGCTCCATCGCCATCCAGTCCGACACGGTGCCCCGCCGGCCGCTCTTGCCGTGCACCGCGCCCGCCTCACCGATCACCCGGGCATGCAGCGCGAGCGCCTCGGTGATGGTCGACTTCCCCGCGTCCGGATGGCTGATCACCGCGAAGGTACGGCGCCGCGCGGCCTGCGCCGCCACCTGCGCCGGGGCGCTGTCGTCGGTCAGGCTCACGTGGGGGCAGCGTAATGCATCCGGCTCGGCCACCGGTCGACGCCTGGGCCCGCTCCCGGGAGTAGTGTCGGCGGGCATCCGCTAGTGCGCTGGCCACTAACGTTGCCGGTGTCCGGGCGAGGTCCAGGGCGGCGCTGGGAGCGTGGGATCTTGGCTCCGATACCGGTGTTGTATCGGGGCCAAGATCCGACGTTGCCAGCGTCGTTC
>JBOGDE010000580.1:0-1856 GCA_050701695.1 Micromonosporaceae bacterium | reverse complement strand
GGCCAGCGCCGTGGACCCCCACCGCGCCGCCCGCACCTCGACGGCGGCCAGCGCGTCCCTCACCGAGCCGGTGCCAGGCCCCACTGGGGCGGCGCGGGTCGGGGGAGTGAACAGAGCTTCGGAGAGGCGTAGCAGGCCGGAGAGCAGGAAGCCGCGGCCAGCGGGGCGGGTGCCGATGCCACGGGCGGTGCTGCTGACCGGCGCGTCGAGGGCGAGCCCGAGCAGCGCCAGCAGGCCGAAGCCGTCGACCGCGCCGTGGTGGGCGGCGAGCATCAGCCGTTCCCCGCCGGCGGCGGCCCGGATCAGAGGTTGCCGGTCGGCGTAGGCCAGATCGGCGAACTCGGCGCGTACCGCGGGCCAGTCGGTGGGTTGCCGTACCGGCGGCGGTGACCCGAGGTGGGGGTGTTCGGCGGTCGCCTTGGCCAGCCGCGCGGCGACCAGGTCCGGGTCGACGGGTGTGGTCAGCCGGGCCTCGAGCAGGATGCTCCAGGAGCTGGTGGGATCGCCGTACAGGCCGACGACGCGCCGTGCGGCCGCTACCGCATCGGGAGCGATCAGTTGAGTCCGTAATCGAGCACGCTGGTGTCCGAGGTGTCGTTGGGGCTGGTCTGCCCGTTGCTCTCGGCGGTGGAGGACTCCGTACGGTTGTCGGGCTGCTGGCTGTTGACCACCGCGGCGGAGACGCCAGCGGCCAGCACGCCACCCACGAAGAGGGCGACCACTCCACCGATCAGGGTTCCCACGACTCAGCCTCCCGGCCTCGACTCCAGCGCGAACTTACTGGAGGGTAGCAGCAGCACCAACAGGCTCACCAGACACAGAATCGCCGCTACCGCGTCGGCCGTCAGCACCCACGGTGCCGCGTCGGAGCGCAGCGCGGCGGGCCAGCCGGTGCCCGGCGCGACGGCTCCGCCGACCCGGTAGAGCGTCAGCCATTCGCCGTCGTACACCCGGGTGAGGTCAGCCAGGGGCACCGACGGGCCGGGAGTGCCGTGCTCGACCAGGACCCAGCCGATGCCGTGCGGGCCGAGCGGTTCGCCGCGGCGCGCGGCGGCCACCACCGTCGCGGCGCGGGCGTCCTCGCCGTGTACCGTCACCGGTCCCACCTTCAGTGCGTCGGCGACCACCACCGGGCGCGGAAGCTGCCGCGGCGCCGGGTCGTACTGGGTACGGTCGCCGTTCCAACTCCATCGCCGGTACGCCGAGAGCGGCACCGCCAGCACGTCGCCCGGGCGTTCGTCACGGGCCAGCAGGGTGCTCACCGCCTGCCAGTCCGAGGGGTAGTGCGCGGGCCCCAGCCGTCCGGCCGCCCCCCAGCCCAGGTCGGGCATCACCGCGACCGGCAGCAGCAGCGCGCCCACCATGATCGCGATCGGGCCGAGCGGGTCGGTGAACCGGCGCCGCAGCCCGGCCGCCAGCGCCGCCGCGCCCAGCGCGAAGCCGAGCGCCAGCAGCAGCGCCCACCACGCCGCCCACTTCTGCCCGTCGCGCAGCAGCCCCGCACCGGGCAGGGTCTCTACCGCCCAGACCAGCGCGGCGCGCAGCCCCGGCACGGAGCCCGCCACCGCCAGCACCAGGCCACCCGCGGCGAGCCAGGCCAGCGCCTTCGCCGGGGTGCCCCAGGCGCGTACCAGTTCGCGGACGCCGTACACCGCCAGGCCCACGATCAGCAGCGTGAACAGCGGAAACAGCCCACCCTCGCGGCTGGCCGGCACCACCTGGGCGTTCCAGATCCCGCCCAGGCCGAGCACCGACAGCACCGGCGGCGCCCAGCTCTCGCCCCGCGCCGCGAACACCGCCACCGCCGCCGGATCGCTGGTGCCGTCACGTCCGAACAGCGCCGGCACCCACCAGGG
>JBOGDE010000579.1:0-1885 GCA_050701695.1 Micromonosporaceae bacterium | reverse complement strand
CCAGACGGCCGCCGCGCTGTCGCCGCATACTCAGCCCAGGTACGCGTCTTCGAGCGCCTTGATGTCGATCTTGCCCATCTTCAGCATCGCCGCCATAGCCCGCTGCGACTTCTCCGGATCCGGATCGGAGATCATCTCGTTCAGCCGGACTGGCGTGATCTGCCAGGACAGGCCGTACCGGTCCTTGAGCCAGCCGCACGGGCCGGGCTCGCCGCCGCCGGCGGTGAGCGCCTCCCACAGCCGGTCGATCTCCTCCTGGGACTCGCAGTCCACCGACAGCGAGATCGCCTCGTTGAAGGTGAACTCCGGGCCGCCGTTGAGGGCGATGAACTCCTGACCCGCGAGCGTGAAGCTGACCGTCATGACGGTGCCCGCCTCACCCGGACCCGCCGAGCCGTAGTGGGTGGTCTCCAGGATCTCGGAGTCCTCGAACACCGAGGTGTAGAACTCCGCCGCCTGGGCGGCCTGGTTGTCGTACCAGAGGAAGGTCTTGATCTTCTGCATGTCGGGCTCCTTCTGCCGTCACTACCAGGTTGGACCAGTGGCGGCGGGAAAACTCATCGGTCGGCCGGGCGGAAAGCCACCGCGGGGGTACGGCGTACCGCTGCCTCGTCCTGCCGGGGGTCGGCCGGCAGCCCCATCAACGGGGCGAGCCGGCGCCACGCGCGCGGGTGGGCGTCGCGGTAGGCGAGCAGCAACTGGACCGTCTCGTCCGGCTCCAGGAACCGCTGGTACGGCTCGCGGAAGGTACCCGCGCCGATCCGTACCTCCAGGGCGGGGTGGGTGCGTAGGTTGCGGTACCAGTCGGCGCGGGCGCCCCAGCCGGCGACCACGTACACCTCGGGCACGGCCTTGTCGTAGCGCACCACTTCGAGCACCGTCTCGCGGCGGCGCCCGCTGCGCCGGCCCCGGTGCGCCAGGTAGACCAGCCGGTGCCCGAACAGCCACCCCAGGCGGGCCCGGTACACCCAGACCGGGGCACGCAGCAGCAACCGCAGCAGCCCCTGTGGTGCGCGATCGGTCAGCGCCATGACTCCTCCTCGGACGGTAGGGCGACCGTTGCGTTATGCAATACTTGCACAGTGCAGCGGGAACCGACGGCGTCCGGGAACTCCGCGGCCTGATCTGACGACTGTTGTCACGACGGACCCCACGAGAAGGAGATCGACGGTGGCAGCAGGCAGGACGTTCGGCGCGGTGGTGGCGATGCTCGCCCTGGTCCCCCTCGCCGGCTGCGGCGGGGCGGCCGGCGAAGAGCCGCGATCCGCGCCCAGCGACACCCGGCCCGTCGGGACGGTCACTGACGCGACACTGCACGGTCACAAGCTCCGCGACATCCCGGCCGAGGGCGCGCCGTCGGTCACCGTACGCGTCACCCCGGATCCGCACGGCGGCTGGAACGTGGCGCTGACCACGCCCGGTTTCCGGTTCACCCCGGACCAGGTCAACCGGGAGGTCGCCGCCGGCACCGGCCACGCCCACATCTACGTCGACGGCACCAAGTACGCCCGGCTGTACGCGCCCTGGTACCACCTGCCGGCGTCCGCGATCGGCGCCGGCGACCACCAGGTGTGGGTCACCCTGAACGCCAACGACCACACGGTGTGGGCGGTCAGCGGCAAGGCGATCACCGCCACCGTGAAGGTCACCGGCGAGGCGTCACCCGGCCACAGCGACGGCCACAACGGTCACAGCCACACCCACGCGCCGTCCAGCTCCGGGTAGCTGGTGGGGTGGCCACTAACGTTGCCGGTGTCCGGGCGAGGTCCAGGGCGGGGCTGGGGGCGGGGGATCTTGGTCCTGATACCGGTGTTGTATCTGGACCAAGATCCGACGTCGCCAGCGTCGTCCTGGGCCCGGCCGGGCCCGGTGAACGTTGGTGGCC
>JBOGDE010000578.1:0-1887 GCA_050701695.1 Micromonosporaceae bacterium | reverse complement strand
CCCGATCGCGTCGTACAGCGAGAAATGCCGTGCCATGTCTTCGCCCAGGATCACCATGCTGATCCGGTCGGTGAAGTCGGCGCCGAGGTACGGGATCACCAGCACGGCGGTGGCCAGCAGCCCCCCGCCGACCGCCGCCAGGTCCGATGCCCGGGGCGGCGGCAGCTGTGGCCGGCGGCGCAGCGTCACCGCGGCGGTCACCAGGACGGTCAGCGCGCACCCGGCGATCGGCACCGGGTGCAGCCCCCACGGCCACAACGAGATCACCAGGCCGGCGGCGCTGGTGGCGGCGACCAGCATCACCAGCGCGAGTACCAGCCGGTCCAGCAGGCAGCGCCCGCTGCGCAGCAGTGACGCCAGGAAGACCCAGATCAGCGGCGGCAGCAGCCAGTCGGCGCCCACCAGGTGGGTCAGCGCCGGCACCAGCCACGCCGCGGCGACCCCGGCCGCCCCGGTCAGCAGCGCTCTGTGCCAGTCACGCACCGGGGCGGCGGGCCCGGCGGTCGGCGCGGTCGGCGGCGTGTCGGGCTCCTCGGGTAACTCGCCCGAGTCGGGGCTGACGGTCGCGGTGGACATCAGGACCTCACCGTGTCCGGGGAGACGGGCGGGATCAGGCCGGCCGCGCCGGCCCGGGCGAACAGCGCGTCGACGGCGGCGTACCCGTCCTCACCGAGCTCGGCGGTGAACTCGTTGACGTAGAGCGCGATGTGCCGGCTGATCACGTCGGACTCCATCTCCTGCGCGTGGGAGCGCACGTACTCGCGGCTCGCGTCGGGGTCCGCCCAGGCGTGGCGTACCGACTCGCGGATCCACGCCGCCGGGTCGTCACCGGCCGGCATCCCGCGCCGGGCCAGGATGGCGCCGAGCGGGATCGGCAGCCCGGTCTCACCCTCCCACCAGTCGCCGAGGTCGGCGACCGCGTGCAGATGGTACGAGTGGTAGGTGAACCGGGCCTCATGGATCACCAAACCCGCGGCGACGTCTCCGCGCCGTACCGCCGGCATGATCTGCTCGAACGGCATCACCACGGTACGTTCCGGGGGAAACCTCGCCGACCACAGCCGGAACAGCAGGTACGCCGTGGTCCGGTCGCCGGGGATCGCCACGGTACGCCCGGCCACCGCCCGCTCCGGGTCGGTCTGGCCGGCGGTGAGCACCAGCGGGCCGCAGCCGCGCCCCAGGGCACCGCCGCACGGCAGCAGCCGGTAGTGCTCCAGCAGCCACGGCAGCGCCGCGTAGCTCACCTTCACCAGGTCGTACCCGCCCCGGCCGGCGGCGGTGTTGGTGACGTCGACGTCGGCGTACGTGACGTCGACCGGCGGCGCGCCCGGCACCAGCCCGTGCACCAGCGCGTGGAACACGAAGGTGTCGTTGGGACACGGCGAGATCGCCAGCGTGGTCACTGCCATCCTCCGCTCACGGTCGCGACGGCGTCGGTCAGCGCGGCCAGCGCCTCGGGCAGCCGCCACGCCGCCCGGTCACGCGGGCCCACCAGATTCGAGACGGTACGCAGCTCCGCGTACCGTACCCCCGCCTGCGCCGCCGCCGTGGCGACGCCGAAGCCCTCCATCGCCTCGGCCACCGCGTCCGGGTAGCGGCGGGCCAGCTCGGCGGTCGCGGCGGCGGTGCCCGTCACCGTCGACACGCTCAGCACCGCGCCCACGGTGGCATCCGGATGTTTCAGGAACGGGTCGGCGTCGATCACCTCGGCGCCGAATCCGAGCGCCGACAGCGGCAGGAACCCGTCCGGGGAGTCGGCGCCGAGATCCGCCGCGACGCTGCGGCTGGCCACCACCACCCCGCCCAGCGCGACCCGCCCCGGCATCCCGCCGGCGATCCCGGCGCTGACCACCGCGTCGTAGCCGCCGAGGGCGAGCAGCCGGGCGG
>JBOGDE010000577.1:0-1891 GCA_050701695.1 Micromonosporaceae bacterium | reverse complement strand
TCGCGCCCCTCGGCGGTCAGGTACGCCTCCAGGTTCTCCACCGCCAGCCGCAGACTGGCCAGTGGGTTGCGGAGCTGGTGCGAGGCGTCGCTGACGAACGTACGTTGCCGGCGCAGCGTACGGGTCACCACGTCGGCCATCGCGTTGAACGACGCGGCGACGTGGCGCAGCTCGGGCGGCCCGGTGAGCGTGCCCGCCCGCGCCTCCAGCCGTCCCGCCGCGAGCGCCGTGGTGGTCCGTTCCAGGTCGTGCACCGGCCGCAGCACCCAGCGCGAGAGCGGTACGGCGGCCGCCACCACCAGCAGGAACGGCGCCAACGCCGCCAGTGCCAGCAGCCCCCACCAGCGCACCACGGTGGTACGCAGTCGTTCCGTGGACGACACCGTGACCACGGCGGCGACCACGCCGCTGTCGCGTCCCACCGGCTCCACCAGCACCATCCGGTCGGTCTGCCAGGGCCACACGGTGTCGATACGCTCCGCCCGGTACCCGGCGAACGCGGTGTCCAGCCCGGCCCGTACCTGCGGATGTTTCAGATCGAAGCCCGGACTGGAGGCGAGCAGCAGCCGGCCGTCGGGGGCGACCACCGCCACCGCGAATCCGTACAGGTCTTCGTAGCGGCGCAGCTCCAGCGCGAGCGAACCGGTCTCGCCCCGCCCCAGCGCGTCACCGGTGAGCGAGGCGAACCGCTCGGCGTCGGCGAGCCGGTCCAGGTACGTCACCTGGGTCTCCCGCTGCGCGATGTTCGCGGCGAGCGGGATCGCCATCGCCAGGAACAGCGCCGTCAACAGCGGCACCACGACCACCAGCAACCGGCGCAGCACTTCTCAGCCCCCGAGCCGGTAGCCGACGCCGCGTACGGTCTGGATCGTCACCGCGTCGCCGAGCTTGGCGCGCAGCGCGGCGACGTGTACGTCCAGGGTGCGGCTCGGCCCCTCCCAGGTGGCGTGCCACACCTGGTCGACCAGGTGGTCGCGGGTGCAGACGCTGCCCACCCGCGCGGCCAGCGCCGCGAGCAGGTCGAACTCCTTGCGGGCCAGCGTCAACGGCCGCCCGTCGACGGTGGCGGTACGGCTGCCGACGTCCACCGCCAGCGGGCCGATCCGGTGTACGGGCTCGCCGGGGCGGGCCGCCCGGGCAGGTCGGGTGCGCCGCGCCACCGCCTCGATCCGGGCCAGCAGCTCACCGACCCCGAACGGCTTGACCACGTAGTCGTCGGCGCCGCTGCGCAGCCCGAGCACCCGGTCGTGCTCCTGGCCGCGCGCGGTCACCGCGATCACCGCCACCCCCTCGACCTCCCGCAGCCGGCGGCACACCTCGATGCCGTCCATGTCGGGCAGCCCGAGATCGAGCAGCACGACGTCGGCGGTGTTCGCCGGGTCGGCGGCCAGCGCGGCCGCTCCGGTGGCGACCCGGCGTACGTCGTACCCGTTGCCCACCAGGGCGGTCACCAGGCCGCGCGCCACCCGGTCGTTGTCCTCCACGACAAGGATCCGCACGCCGTCCACCTCCGTCAGGAGTGCCAGAGGGAGAGCATCAGGGATTCGACGGCGATCAGGGGTTTCACGTTGGCCTCGATCGCGGTGCGGCATTCCAGGACGGCGTCGATGCGGCGTAGCGCCTGCTCGGGGGTCCACTTGTCGGCGGCGGCCTGCGCCACCTCGGCCACGTCGTCGTGCACCAGCGCGACCGGGGCGCCGAGCCGCAGCATCAGCACGTCCCGGTAGAACCCGGCGAGGTCTACCAGGGCGCGATCCAGAGCGTCGCGCTGGGCCCGGGTGGCGCGGGACTTCTGGCGGCGTTCCAGCTCCTTGATCTGACCCGCGGTGCCGCGGGCCGCGGCTGCGGCGCCGCGACCGGTGCCGCCGGCGCCGAGCGCGGTCTTCAGCTC
>JBOGDE010000576.1:0-1908 GCA_050701695.1 Micromonosporaceae bacterium | reverse complement strand
GCCGTGGGCTGCTCCGGGCCGGTCGCCGTGGGCTGCTCCGGGCCGGTCGCCGTGGGCTGCTCCGGGCCGGTCGCCGTGGGCTGCTCCGGGCCGGTCACGGGCCCACCTTCGCCGGGGCGGTACGCAGCCCGGTGTCGGCGTCGAAGAACCGCAGCCGGTCGCGCGCCACCGCGAACTGGTGCCGCTCCCCCGTCGCGATCGGCGTGGTGACGGTGGCGGGAAGCCGCGCCACCACCCGGGTGGGGCGCCCCACCCGGGTGGCGGTGCCGTACAGGTGGCGGTCGCCGGAGAGGTACTCCATGCGGTCCACGTCGACGCTGACCTCGACCCGGTCGAAGCCGGGCGGGAGCGCCTCGACCGGCAGCAGGTGCTCGGGTCGGAACCCGACCAGCTGGTCCTCGCGCGAGACCAGATTCATCGGAGGGGACCCGATGAAGGTGGCGACGAAGGTGTCGGCGGGGTCGTCGTACACGTCGACGGGACGGCCGAGTTGGCGGACCGTGCCGTCGTACATCACCGCGATCCGGTCGCCCAGCCCCATCGCCTCCACCTGGTCGTGGGTGACGTAGATGGTGGTGGTGCCGATCTCCTGCTGGAACCGTTTCAGCTCGTCACGGGCGCTGGCGCGGAGCTTGGCGTCGAGGTTGGACAGCGGCTCGTCGAGCAGGAACACGTGGGGCTTGCGTACCAGGGCGCGGGCCAGCGCCACCCGCTGCCGTTCGCCGCCGGAGAGCTGCCGTGGCTTGCGGCTGAGCAGCCGCTGGATGCCGAGCAGCTCGGCGGCCCAGCGGGCCCGCTCCTCGCGCTGGTCGGGCGGCATCCGCTCCGCCTTGAGCGGGAACACGATGTTGCCCAGCACCGACTTGTGCGGGTAGAGCGCGTAGCTCTGGAACACCATCGCGATCTTCCGCGCCCGCGGCGGCAGCCCGGTCACGTCGTGCCCGTCGATCCGCACCCGGCCGGTGGTGGGCTGCTCGAGCCCCGCGACCGTACGCAGCAGCGTGGTCTTGCCGCAGCCGGACGGGCCGAGCAGGACGAGGTACTCCCCCTCCTCGGTGGCCAGGTCCACGCCGTTGATGGCGTGCACCCGGCCGTGCGCCCGGCCGCCCTCGTACACCTTGTGAAGGTCTTCTACCTCGACGACCGCCATCTGTGTCCTCTCAGCCGATCAGGCCGCGCTTGCGCCACTTGTCGAAGATCGGTTTCATCTGGGCTTCGGCGTCGGCCACGGCCTGTTTCGCGGGCACCTCGCCGCGCGCGGCGCGGGCGAACATGTTCGGGATCACGAACGTGCCGAACACCTCGCCCACCGCGGTGTTGGACGGGCCGGGGTGGCCGATGTTGGTGGTCCACTTCTCCGCCTCGGCGAGGAAGCCGAGCTTGTCGGCGGGCTTCGCGCCGAACGGGTCCTTCTTCAGCCAGGCGTCGCGCTGCGGCACCAGCTTCGGCCAGGCGCAGAAGTCGTACAGCTTGGAGTGGTACGTGGCCGAGGCGAAGTTGGCGGTGTAGTGCAGCAGGAACTCCTTGGCCGCGTCCGCCCCCTTGGCGTGGCTCGGGACGATCCAGTTGTACATCACGTGCTGCGCCGCGATGGCGTCCTTCGGACCCTTCAGCGCCGGTACGAAGAAGATGTCGTCGGCGACCTCGGGGTTGACCTCCTGCGCGGTGCGCCACGCCGAGATCGAGTTGAGGATGTAGGACATCTTTCCGGCGGCCAGCCCCTGGTTGTTCGACGCGGCGTTCCAGCTGAACACCTCGTTGGTCATCGACCCCTTGAACAACTTGGTCATGAACTCGACCGCCTCGACCGCCTCCGGCGAGTTGATCACGATCTGCCCGTTGGCGTCCTGCTCGGAGGCGCCGAACGACCACAGCAGCGCCCGCCCGGCCATGTTCGAGTCGATCTCC
>JBOGDE010000575.1:0-1913 GCA_050701695.1 Micromonosporaceae bacterium | reverse complement strand
CCCCAGCCCAGGCCGGCGCACCGGCCGGCCGCGGACCCCGGCGACCGGCAGCCGGAGCCGCAGCCGACCGGTGATCTGCACGGGCCGCCCGACGAGGCGACCTGGGCGAGTTCGTCGCTCGGACTCGGCCGGCGTCCGGCCAGCGCGTCGCAGTGGCAGGAGTCCGAGGAGTCGACCTGGGGCGGCCGTGGCCAGCCGGTACCACCGGCCGAGCCCCGCCGGCAGGCACCGCCGGTGGGCGGCGAGCCTGAGCTGGAGTCCTGGCAGCGGCTCGACGAACCGGAGCCGGAGCCGCGGAAGGGCCGTGCGTCGAAGGTGGCGACCGCGTTCAAGCGCCGGCGCGGCGGTGTGTCCAGCCTGCGGATGCCGCTGGCAATCACCGCGGGGCTGCTGTGTCTGGCGTTGCTGGGGGCCGTGGCCTACTACTTCCTGGGCAAGGACCTCCCGGGCATCGGCGACGAGACCAAGTACTTCGACGGGGTGAACGTGTCGACCGTGATGAGCCGGGTCGGCGACGAGGGCTTCGAGTGCATTCCCGGACGCGCTATCGCCCAGTGCGAGAAGCAGGTCAAGGGCGCCGACCTCAGCATCACCGTGCACTTCGCCGGCGAGGCGGAGATCACCAAGATCGAGGCGAGCGGCGGCACCGCGGCGTACTCCGACGAGGAGGTGGCGCCCGAGGAGCTGCAGGGCTTCTTCGCGATGGCGGCGGTGCTTCCGCAGCCGGACGACTCCGGTGAGGCCGGTACGGCGCGGGACTGGGCCACGCAGAACGTCGGCAAGGCGGGCGAGCAGACCGTCGGTGACGTGCGGTACGAATCCTCCGGCGACCAACCGCTGCTGGTGATGACCCCCGCTTGATCCGCAGGATCGCCGGCCAGCCGTCGCCGTACCGGGGCGGGTTGCGGAGATGATGGACTCCAGGAAGGGGTGACACGGGTGGCTGGTCGGATCCGGGACGCGGACATCGCGCTGGTACGTGAGCGCACCGCGATCGCCGACGTGATCAGCGACCACGTGACGCTGAAACCGGCCGGCTCCGGCAACCTCAAGGGCCTGTGCCCGTTCCATGACGAGAAGACCCCCAGCTTCACCGTCAGCGTGCCCAGAAATGTCTATTATTGTCATGGTTGCGGCAATGGGGGCGACGCGATCAGCTTCGTGATGCAGGTGGAGCACTTCAGCTTCACCGAGGCGATCGAGCGGCTCGCCGCCAAGGCCGGGATCACCCTGCGGTACGAGGACGGGCCCAGCGGCGGCCCGGACCGCAAACCAGGGCTGCGGCAGCGGCTGTACGCCGCGCACGCCGACGCGGCGGCGTACTACACCGAGCAGCTGACCAGCCCCGATGCCCGGCTGGCCCGGGACTTCCTGCACCAGCGGGGGTTCGACCGGGCCACCGCCGAGGCGTACGGCTGCGGCTTCGCGCCCGACTCCTGGGACGCGCTGACCAAGCATCTGCGCGGCAGGGGCTACACCGCCGAGGAGCTGATCACCGGTGGGCTGGCCAAACAGGCCCGCTCCGGGAGCCTGATCGACCGGTTCCGGCGCCGGCTGCTCTGGCCGATCCGGGAGCTGTCCGGGGAGGCGATCGGGTTCGGCGCCCGCAAGTTGTTCGACGACGACGACGGCCCGAAGTACCTCAACACTCCCGAGACACCGATCTACAAGAAGTCCACCGTGCTGTACGGCATCGAGCGCGCCAAGCGGGAGATCGCCAAGCAGGGCCGGGCGGTGGTGGTGGAGGGCTACACCGACGTGATGGCCTGCCACCTGGCGGGTGAGTTGACCGCGGTGGCCAGCTGCGGCACCGCGTTCGGGGTCGAGCACATCGGGGTGCTGCGCCGGCTGCTGATGGACACCGACGAGTTCGCCGGGGAGATCATCTTCACCTTCGACGGTGACGAGGCGGG
>JBOGDE010000574.1:0-1927 GCA_050701695.1 Micromonosporaceae bacterium | reverse complement strand
CTGCTGGACATCGAGTACCTGGTCGACGAGACCGGGCGGCGGCTGGCCGCGTTCGGCTACTGGGCCGGGTACGCCGGCGCCGCCCTCACCGTCCTGCACCACCGTGGTGAGCTGGAGACACCGTTGACACCGCTGCCCCGGGCCGACCTGGACGCGCGGCTCGCCCGCACCGGCGGCTCGGCGCCCACGGCGCTGGTGATCGGGGCGCTGGGGCGGTGCGGGCGCGGCGCCATCGACGCGTTCACGGTCGCCGGTATCAGTCCGACCGGCTGGGATCTCGCCGAGACCCGGGAGCTGGACCGCGTCGCGCTGCTCGGGCACGACCTGCTGGTCAACGCGGTGCAGGTCACCGAGCCCGGCCCGGTGTTCGTACGCCCGGAAGACCTGGACCACCCGGGGCGCCGGCTGGGCGTGATCGCCGACGTCACCTGCGATGCCGGGTCGGACTGCAACGTACTGCCGATCTACGACCGGGTCACCACCTGGGACGCACCGGTACGCCGGCTGCGCGACCGCGAGCCGCCGGGGCTGCCCGACCCGCTTGGGGCGCCCGACCCGCCGGGGGCGCCCGGCCGGCCGCTGGACCTGATCGCGATCGACAACCTGCCGTCGCTGCTGCCGCGGGAAGCCAGCACCGCGTTCTCCGCCGAGCTGGCCCCGCAGCTGGCGAGGCTCGGCACCGACGCCCCGGCGTGGGCGCGCTGCCTGACCACCTTCCAGCGAGCACAGAGCAGAGAGGCGGCACCGGATGCCTGACACGCGGCCGGCGAGCGGGACTGTCCACTGGATCGGCACCGGGCTGTCCACGGGCAGCGGCCTGCGGCTGCTCTGCGAGCGCGCCGCGCGGGTGACGGTGTACGGGCGTACCCGGGAGAAAGCCGAGCGGCTGCTGAACCGGCTGTCGCTGACCGGCCGCGCCCAGGCAGCCAGCTTCGATCCCGAGACGCTACGGGCCGCGGTGGCGCCCGGCGACGTGGTGGTCTCGATGCTGCCCGCCACCGAACACCTCGGACTGCTGCGGATCTGTCTGCCCGCCGGTGCGCATTTCGCCTGCTCCAGCTACGTCTCCGAGGAGATCGCGGCAGCGGCGACCGAGGCGGCGGCACGTGGTCTGGTGGTGCTCACCGAGGCGGGGCTGGACCCGGGCATCGACCACCTGATGGCGCACCGGCTGGTGGCCCGCGCCCGCGAGCAGGTCGGCGAGCAGGCCACCGACGTACGGTTCACCTCCTACTGCGGCGGGCTGCCGGCGGTGCCGAACGAGTTCCGCTACCAGTTCAGCTGGGCGCCGCGCGGAGTGCTCGGCGCGCTGCGCTCCCCCGCCCGCTACCTCGACGCCGGTACGGAGCAGACCGCCGAACGCCCGTGGCAGGCGACCCGGCCACACCCGGTGGGCGGCGAGACCTTCGAGGTCTACCCGAACCGCGACTCGCTGCCGTTCGTCGACCAGTACGGCATCCCGGACGGCTGGCAGCTGCGGACGTTCGTACGCGGCACGCTGCGGCTGGACGGCTGGCAGGCGGCGTGGCAGCCGGTCTTCGACGTGCTGGAGACCGGCGACACCGAGCGGATCAACGCGCTCGCCGACGACCTGGCGGGGCGCTATCCGACGGGTGCGGGCGACCGGGACCGGGTGGTGCTGTCGGTGGCGCTGTCCGCACGCGGCGCCGACGGCCGGAGCTGGGCCGGCGAATACCTGCTCGACCTGGTGGGCGACGCGGAGCAGACCGCGATGGCGCGTACCGTCTCGGTGCCGCTGGCGTACGGCGTCGGCCGGATCCTCGACGGCGCCACGCGGCCCGGTCTGCACCGGGCCACCGACGACCCCGCGGAGGCGGCGCGCTGGCTGGCGTACCTGGAACGGCACGGCATTCCCTGCCGGCTCCGCCCATGATCAACGGTCCGTTCATGTCGCCATGGCGACATG
>JBOGDE010000573.1:0-1930 GCA_050701695.1 Micromonosporaceae bacterium | reverse complement strand
GGTCCAGGTCGTCACCTCGCTGTTCACCTCCCCGCTGCGGGACCTGCTGGACGGTGCCGGCACCGGGCCGGAGATCGGCGCGGCCCAGGTCACGCTGGCCCGGCTGACCGGCGTACTGGCCGGTGTGGCGGCGGGGCTGGTCTCGTACGCCGTGCTGCGCCGCTACCGGCCGATCGGGCTGTTCGGCCACACCGGGGCCGGAGCCGCCGCCGGGCTGTTCCTGCTGGTGGCCGAGGTGGTCACCCGATTCACGCTGGCGTCGGTGGTGAGCGAGGCCGGCGGGATGGCGCGCGACGAGATCTGGCTGCTGCAGTGGCTCGGCGAAGCCCGGCTCAACGGCGCTCTGATCATCACGTTCGTCGGCGCGATCACCGGGCTGATCGCGCTGGGCCGCAGCATGCCGCGCAAGGCGCCCAAGAAGCTCACGCCGCGCAAGGCGCCCGAGAAGCTCACGCCCCGCCGCGCCCCGGAGCCCACCGGCGAGGATTAGAGCAGCTGGTCCAGCTCGCTGACGTCGTACCACTCGAGTTCGTGGTCCTCGGCGGCGTCGACGGTGAACTGTGCGTCGGGGTCACCCGCCGCGGCCCGCTCCACGACGCCGGCCGCGCCCGCCACGTCCGGCTCGGCGTCGGCGGAGTCGACGTGGAACGCCGCGATGTCGGCGAGCGGCACCGGGGCGAGCAGGCTCACGGTGCTCGACCCCAGCCCGCTGTCGGCGACCTGGATCGCCCGTTCTGGTACGTCGGCGGAGATCACCACCCGCCGCCGCGGCGCCGACCCGTCCTCCCCGAGCAGGTGCAGCGCCGCCTGGGCGGCCCGGGTGAACGCGACGTACTCCAGCTCCTCCTCGTCGCCTTCGGCGTACCACTCGCGCAGCGCCGGGGTGACCGTGTGGGCTCCCAGCCGGCTCAGGCGCCATTCGCCCGAGGCGGCCAGCTCACGCAGCGCAGGCAGGGTGGCGGGCAGGTAGATCCTGGTCGACGCCACGTCACTCCTCTCCACCGGCTCGGCAACATTCAGACCGTAGTAAACCCGACCGCGCCGCCGCCGATGGCACACTCGCACGGTACGGACAGTGGCGTGAGACGCAATCGATGGCAAACTAAGGCAACAGCACGGATCCACCGTCCCCGAGGAGCCCCAGCCGATGGAAGCCCGCTTCCTACAGCTGAACGACGTCGCCGAGATCCTCAACGTCTCGGCGTCGCAGGTGTACCACATGGTGCGCAGCGGCGAACTCCCGGCGATCAAGATCGGTGGCCGCGGCCAGTGGCGTGTCGAACGCACGCGGCTGGAGGCCTACATCGAGCAGAAGCACGCCGAGACGGCCGCGTGGATCAAGGAAAATCCTTTGGCGGTACGCGAAGAAGACGGCGAAATCGCCTAGTCTCCCCGGGCCCCCGAGCCCGGTACGCACCGCCTTGCCGCACGGGCACCACTAGCACCGCCGGCACCACTAGTACCGCCGGCACCACTAGCACCCACTAGCACCGCCGGCACCGCCGGCACCGCCGGCATCACTGGCATCACTGGCGCCCTCCCACACCCCTACCAACGGCTCCGTCGTGCCAACTTTGTCCACAGGCAAACGTAGGTAAACGTAAGGTTCTTGCCTCAGCCCGGCGCTGTGTTGTACAAACGAGTGCAGGCAAACGAAAGCAAATGAAGGCATCCGCAAGGATCCAGCCTCAGCCAGGGGGACCCATGACCGCCGCGCTCGCCACCACCCAGGTGTCACCATCTCCGATCCGGGTGCTACCCGCTCCGCAGTCGGAGCCGCCGTATGACGACGAGGTGGCCTCCCGCCCCCATTCCGTGACCAGCATCGGCCAGCGCGATGCCGAGCTTCCGCTGGACTGGGGGCGGCGCCCGCACGGCAGGCCGGGGCGCCGGCAACGTGCCGGCCGGCCGGCCGGGCGTACCGCGTCCC
>JBOGDE010000572.1:0-1963 GCA_050701695.1 Micromonosporaceae bacterium | reverse complement strand
GCCATCAACCCGCTGCTCAAGGTGATGAACCTGGTCTCGTTGCTGATCGCGCCCGCGATCGTGACGTACAGCATCGGGTCCGAGGCGAACACCCCGCTGCGGCTCGGCATCGCCGGGCTCGCGACCGCGATCATCGTCGGCGCCGTGGTGTTCAGCAAGCGCAAGCCGATGGCGATGGAGACCGCTCCGGAGACCGAGAAGATCAACGCCTGAGTTTGGTACGCCCGGCTCGGCCGTGCGGTGCGGCATCGCGCGCCGCGGGCTGAGCCGGGTGGCGCGCTGAGCCGGGTGGCTGGGGCGACGGCCCGGGTTCGGGGGATACCTCCCGACCCGGGCCGCTTCTTCATCGGACCGCAGGACTGGGGTCTCCCGGTGGCCCGGCGGCTCTTCTAGAGTCACCATGGGCGACGTGGACCAGTACTCCGACGAGAACTGGCGCAACGGCGTCGGCACGGTCTACCTGACCGGTCAGTCCACGTACCGTGGCGACCTCGCCCTGATCGAGGTCGTCCCCAGCAGGAGCAGCACGCACCGGATGTACGTGGGCGACAGCTCGTCCTCCACGGCGTGGCAGGTGCGCTCGATGTCGTCACGGCGTGCGGCGGCGGGCGACGGATACTGCACCAGTGGCCGGGTGTCGGGCGCGCTGTGCGGCTGGGAGGTGGACGCCGCGCGGGTGAACGTGAAGTACGACGGCGGCGAGGTGGTGCGCAATGTCACTGTCGGCTACAAGACGGCTTCGTGCACCCGCCCCGGTGACTCCGGCAGTCCCGTGTACCGCAAGCGCACGGACTCGGGCGTGAACGCCGTGGGGATCCACTCCGGTCACGGCGGTGGCGGTGGTGACTTCTACGGCGGCATCTGGGATCCGTGCAAAGAGATCCACACCGACATCTGGGACGCGTACTACGCCTTCCCGGGGACCCTGCGTACCGCGTAGAACGGCACCCTGGGGGTGCCGCCCCACCGGGGTGGCACCCCCCGGGCGCGGCGCGAAGGCGCTACGGTTTCGTACATGCGTTCGTTGCGTGGCGCGGTCGCGCTGCTCGCGGTGGTGGCGGTGCTGGTCGCCGGCTGCGGGTACGACGGGGTGGAGCCCCGCGAGTGGGCCAGCCGGGTGTGCCAGGCGCTGGTGCCGTGGGGTGAGGAGATCGCCTCGCTGACCAGCGAGACCCAGAAGCAGATGTCGCAGACCACCAGCCCGAAGCAGGCCAAGCAGAACATCGTGGCGCTGCTGAAGGGCGCCGAGCAGTCGAGCGAGGACGCGCGTAAGGGCGTCCAGGTGGCGGGCGTGCCGGCGGTGGAGGACGGGGAGCGGATCGCGAAGGAGTTCCGGGACGCCCTGAAGGCCGCGCGCGACGCGTACGGCAAGGCGCGCCGCTCGGTGGAGAAGCTCTCGGCCGCCGAGGCGGGCACCTTCTACGACGGTGTGGTGGACGCGATGGACCAGCTCTCCCAGGACTACGACGCCAGCGAGTTGGACACCAGCGAGGTGTCCTCGGAGGAGCTGCAGGAGGCATTCGACGAGGTCCCCGAGTGTCAGTGAACGGTCAGCTCTCGCTGCTGGACCCGGAGCTCGCCCCGCCCGGTCCGGAGGATCTGGAGGGGCTGCTGGCCGGCCCGGGTCAGATCGTCCGACTCGGCGGTACGGCGAGGGTGTCGGTGGTGGTGGTGGGCGCGGCGTGGCGGGCGGCGGCGCTGCTCGAGGAGTTCGCGCGCCGTGATCTGGCCGGCTCCCAGGTGCCCACCGCCGACCAGCACATCGGAGTGCGCACCGCGTACGCCGCCGCGCTGGCACCGCTGGCCGGGCGCTGGCTGCGGGGTGCGGTGATGCTGCCACCCGCCGGGTTCGGGCTGGACGGGCGCCGGCTGCGGCTGTGGGCGCTCGCCGCCGGCCACGCCGACACCCAGGGGTACGTGTTCGGCCTCGACCACAAGCCCGACGAGGCCGCCTTGCGTACGG
>JBOGDE010000571.1:0-1977 GCA_050701695.1 Micromonosporaceae bacterium | reverse complement strand
CAATAAACCGGCTCCTCGCTAGATCGTGTGGGGTGTGGGTAGGGGTAGCCGGCCGGCGATGAGGTAGATGATGGTGATCATCTTCTGCTTGTTGCGGTAGCCGCGGGCCTTGCGTTTGGCCGCTTGCACCAGGCTGTTGGTGCCCTCGAGGATGCCGTTGCTGGCGCGGGTGGCGTGCCAGGCGAGGATGCCGTCCCAGTGGGCGCGGACCATGCGCACGAACTTCTTGACCGGCTCCAGACGCGAGCGGATCGCGCCGCGGCACCAGCGCGTCAGGTACGCCTGGGCCAGCTCGGGTGGCTGGTCGTAGAAGCCGTCGAAGTCCCAGCGCCAGCGGTACGCCCGCGCGGTGGCCAGCCGCGAGGAGGGCCGGGTCAGCCACGCCAGCGTCTCGGTCTGGCGTTGGGTGAGGTTGGCGGGCCGTTTGAGCCACACGTACTTGCTGCCCGCAAGCTCGGGGTGGCTGCGCCGTTCGGCCTTGCGCACGTCGTCCACGGCGGTGCCCAGCCCGGCGATGACGTGGTAGCGGTCGAAGGTGATCTCGGCGCCCGGCAGCTGGTCGCCCACGCCGCGGATGAACGCCGGGCTCATGTCACAGCACACCTTGGCGACCTGCTCGGCGTCGCCGCCGTGGGCCGCCAGATCGTCGCTGAAACGTGCCACGGTGGCGGCGTCGCGGCCTTCGGTGGCGAACAGCACCCGCGGGGTGGCGTCCAGGTCCATGAACAGCGTCACGTAGTCCTGCCCGCGCCGCGCCGAGGTCTCGTCCACCCCGACGTTGGTCACCTGCGAGAAGTCCAGGCTCGCGCGTGTCTTGGCGACGTAGTGCTCCAGCACCCGCCAGACGCGGGTGTCGTGCTCGCCCACCATGCGGGCGATCGCCGCCACCGGCATGTGCGGCGCGAACTCCAACAGCAACGCCTCGAACAGCAGCGTGAAGCCGCTGCCAGGACGCGCCCACGGCACCCCGACCTGGCGCACCCCATGCGCCGGGCAGCGGACCCGGGGCACGCGCGCGTGCAGGTAGGCCTGGTGCTGGAAGAAGTCCAGATGCCGCCAACTCTTCTGCTCGGTGTCGTGCACCGCACACGCCGGCTCGTCGCCCTCAGGGCAGGCGAACCGGGCGCCGCGCGGGAAGTCGATGCGCAGGTCCAGCCTGCCCCGTTCGGGGTCGAACGCGGCGTCGGTCACCCGCCACGGCTCCGTGATCCCCAACGCCGCCTGAAACACCCCAAGCTTGTCCACGATCCACGCCTCCGCTCGGTCCTGAACATGACTCCAGGACCGTAACTACACAGGCGCTAGATCAGCCGGAACCCACTCCCTTCAGCGAGGAGCCTCTTTTTCGGCCACCCGGACTTCAAACTGCGTCCCGAGCTGACCCGCTTCCTGTCCCTGCCGGTCGGGGCGTCGGCCGGCGCCCTCCAGGGCGCCACTGGCATGTCGGGCCCGCTGGTGTCGACCTACCTTCACGGCTTTCGCCTCGACAAGGCCGTCTACTTGGCCTCGATCACGACCCTCTTCCTGGTGTTCTCGCTGGCGCAGATCGCGGCGCTCGCCGGCCTCGGTCTCTACACGCGGTCACGGCTGGTCGAGAGCCTCTTTGCGCTCCTGCCGATGACCGTCCTGCCGCTTGGGACCCGCCTCGCCCGTCGGCTGTCCCCCAGAATCTTCGAGTACTGCGTCCTCGCCGTCCTCCTTGCCACGGCCGTCAAGATGACCTACGACGCGCTCGCCACGCTATGACACGAACGCCGGCTGGTCCAGGGAGTCCACGTACGATTCCCGCTGGGCAACCCGCTGATTGTGGTACGAGAAGAGCGGCAGCGGCGATCGCTCAGCGCGGGGGTGCGGTGGAGGCGCGCGTGACGAGGGTCGGGGAGAGGCGCAGCGCTACGGGATGTGTGGCGGGGCTCTCGATGGACGCGAGAATCAGTTCGGCCGCCTTCACGCCGATCTGGTAGTGAGGAATACGGA
>JBOGDE010000570.1:0-1979 GCA_050701695.1 Micromonosporaceae bacterium | reverse complement strand
ACCCCGCTCGCCGCCGCCCGCACCGGCGCTACCGGCCGCACCCGCCGGGGGCGCGGTTACTGCCGCCACGACGGTACGTGTCCCAGCCAGGCGGCGAGCCGCTCGTCGTACGGGCGGAAGTGGGCGTCGAGGCGGGACCGCAGCGCGTCCGGCAACGGAGCGCGCCGGCGCGCGTTGTGCTGCTCGAACCGGATCGTGCCGGCCTCGGGCAGCCCGAGAAAGCGCAGTACGCCGGCGTACACCCGCTCGGGGGCGGTGAAGAACAGCGCGCTGTCCACCACGTGGATCCGGTCCCGGCCGACCAGGTCTTCGAAGCGGGAGAGGTAGTCGACGTACCGGCCGCGGTCGGTGTAGCCGTGGTGCTGGTGGGAGTGGCGCTGCTCGCCGCCGCGCAGTGCGGCCTCGGTGCCGGCCAGCCGGGCCGGCTCCAGCTCCAGCGCGTCGGCGAAGTCGGTGACGGTTTCGAAGCCGCGCGCCAGCTCGTGGGCGTGCTGCGAGTACGCCCGCTCGACGGGATCGCGTACCAACACAATGATCTTGACAGCGGGCAGGTCCGCGGCGATCCGGGAGGCCGCGAGCGGGTGGTAGAGGTAGTACGGGCTGGACTCGAACGTCAGCGGCGCCACCCCGACCCGTTCGGCGACCCGGGCGGCGGTGTGCCGCAGCGGAAAGTGGCCGCGGTACCACGCCATGCCCCGGTGGTAGCCGGTGTCGAAGTAGTGCACGCCCTTGTGCAGTACCGGTTTCAGGATCGCCGGATGCTGCGCCAGCGCCCGGTACAGCGACGTGGTGCCGCAGCGCTGCCCGCCGGCGATCAGGAAGTCCGGCAGCATCCGGGCGTTGCCGGTGATCCGCCCGAAGGTACGGGAGCCGGCGTGCACCACCCGCTTCACCGACGGTGGCACCGTGGACCGGTCGACGAACCTTCCGAGACCACTCCAAAGGTCCGGCATGGCACGCGTGGTCTCTGAAGGTTCGATCATGTGGACTCTCCTCCGAGCTGGGCGGTGAGCGTGGGCAGCAGCGCGTCGATCACGGCGCGGGCGGTGGTGGTCTGCTGCCCGTCGCCCAGGTAGCGGGTCGCCAGCTCGATCGCGAACAGCGCCGTGGTGGTACGCGCCTGCGCCGGCGACAACCCGAACGGTGCCGGCCCGAACGGCGCCAGCAGCGTCACCGCCTCGCCGAACAGCACCGCCAGCGCACCGGGAGCGTCGCGCTGCAGCAGCTCGGCGAGCCGGTGGTGCAGCGCGTCGTACCCCAGCGGTACGCCGGTGGCGAACCGTTCCCAGTCCCACAGCAGCACCGCGTCGGCGACCGGGTGGCTGTTCCACGGGGTCCAGTCGCCGTGCCAGGCGCCGTACTCCAGGTAGCTGCCGTGCGCGTCGTGGTCCACCAGCGCCACCGCTTCGGCGAGCCGCCGATCCCCGGTCTGCAGAGCCCCGGTGCCCAGAGCCCCGGTACGGAGAGCCCCGGTCCGCCGGGCCCGCGCCCGCAGCGCCGTCCAGTACGGTGCGTCGGTGAGCCGGGAGCGTTGCACCCCGCAGCCGCGCGCCAGCTGGCACATCGCGCGAACCCGCCGCGCGTCGTCCGGTACGGCCGGCGCGGTCACCGGCAGCGCGGACTGCACCACCAGCTCGTGCCCGGACCACACCCCGCCGTGCAGCAGCCGGGGCAGCCGCAGCTCGGGGAAGCCGGCGTCGGCGAGGGTGCGCAGCGCGGCGCGCTCGTTGCGTACCAGGGAACGGGCCAGGGGCGAGACGCCGAGCTTGGCGTACCCGACGGTGCGGCCGGCGGCGTCGAGCAGCGCCACCACGGGTTTGCGGTTGGCGCGTACCCGGCCGCCGAGCTGCATCGCCAGCCGCAGCGGGGCGTCCGCGCCGAGCACCCGGGTGCAGTAGCTGCCCAGGTGGTCGGCGCCGGGCGGCCCGTACACCCGGAATTTGCGGCCCAGCAGCAGCGCCGCGGTGCCGGGTACCCGC
>JBOGDE010000569.1:0-1983 GCA_050701695.1 Micromonosporaceae bacterium | reverse complement strand
CCGCCGCCACGGCCAGCACCGCCGGCACCGCCGCCACCGCCGGCAGCGCTGCCTCCGCCGGCACCGCTGCTACCGCTGCCGCCGCCGGTGTCGGCCAGCTCCAGGCGGCCACCCACCACGGTCGCCACCGCCCGTATGCCGTCCCAGCGCATCTCGTACCCCCAGCCGGTGGAGCGGGGGAGCCGACCGGGAGTGGCCAGCATCGGGGTGAGTCGCCCCGGCGGTGGCTCCCAGCCCGGCTCCGGGGGATCCATCCGGTGCATCATCCAGTCGTCCCCGCGGGTGCGGAACAGCACGTACCGCCCGGAGACCCGCTCCCCGGACAACGTCACCATCACCTCGTCGTCGCGCCACTTCTCGGTGGTGTACGTGCCGCGGTCGAACAGCTTCACGGTGCCGCCGCCGTACTCGCCGGCCGGGATCTCGCCGGTGAACTCGGCGTACTCCAGGGGATGGTCCTCGGTGTGCTTGGCCAGGTGGTTGGTCTTCGGGTCCCTCGGGATCCCCTTCGGCACCGCCCAGGAGACCAGCACCCCGTCACGTTCCAGCCGGAAGTCCCAGTGCAGCGCGCGGGCATGGTGCTGCTGCACCACGAAGCTGTCCCCGCGGCCCTCGCCGCGGCTGCCGTCCCCACCGGCCGGTCCGGCCGCGGGCACCGGCTCCGGGGTACGCGCCGCGTCGCGTTTGGCGCGGTACGTCCGCAGGCGGTCCGGCATCCTCCCAGTGTGATCGCCGGGGCGGCGTACCGCGACCGGCGCGCCCCCGATAGCCGCGCCGGTCGCGGGGTGGCTACCGCCCGGCGTCGCCGGTCGGCTGCGCCACGACGGCCTGCCGGGCACGCTTGCGGCGCCGCAGCAGCCACCAGAGGCCAAACGCCGGCACCGCGAACGCGATCGCGAACGGCAGCAGGGCGCCGACGATGGTGAGGATCACCTGCGTGGCGACCCGGAACGCGTACCACCCGGATGCCAGGCCGGTCCCGAAGCCGACCTGGGTCTTCTCCTCGGGCGGCGGGGCTGGGCGTTCCTTGGAGCTGAACGTGATCGTCACGCTGGAGTAGTCCACCCGGTTGGCGAGCTGGCGCTTCTGCGCCTCCAGGCTGGCCAGCTCGGATTCCCGGGTGGTGAGCTCGCGTTCGATCCGGGAGATCTCGTCGAGCGACTCGGCGGTGTCGAGCAGTGCGCGGACCCGCTTCACGCTGGCGCGCTTGCCGGCGATCCGGCCGTCGAGATCCAGTACGGCCTCCGAGACGTCCTCGGCGGTGATGTCCCGCTCCAGCTCCTTGCCCAGCTTGGTGAACGCCTTCATCGCGTCGGCGAACTTCGCGGCGGGGATCCGCAGCGTCAGCTTCGCCTCGTCGAACCGGTCGCGGCTGGCACGCTTGTCCTGGCCAACGGTGCCTTCGGCGTCGCGCGCGATCTCGATCGCCTCGTCGGCCGCCTTGGCGACGTCGGAGACCCGCAGGTGCAGGCTTCCGGTGTGGATCACTGCCTTGGGCGGTTCCCCGGCGTCGGGGTCGCGCCGCTTGGCATCCCCGTCGGCGTTCCCCTCCGCCGGCGCCTCGGCCCGGTCGGCGCGGGAGGCGCCAGGGCTGTCGGCGCTGCCGCCGCACCCGGTGAGCGCCACCGCCGCGGTGAGTAGTGCGACGAGCAGGAACCCGCCGCCGCGTAGTCGAGACTTCATGATGTCCTCCATCCCCCGTGTGGTGTTCCTCGGCCGGTACGACGCTGTACGCGGGGCCGTGGTTCCAGGCCGGGCCATCCGAACCGGGCCATCCGAGTTGACTGGCCGTCAGCGTGGCGCCGGGAGATCACGGTTGCGGCGCGCGCCGGCCACGGTCGCAGTGCGAGCCGGTCTCGGCCCGGCCGCGAACCGGTCTCGACACCGTGACGTACGAGGCCGCCAGGCGTCCGGTGTGGAGCCGGCGGTGCGCAGCGGGGTGCGGCGCAGCGGGGTGCGGCGCAGCGGAGTGCGGCGCAGCGG
>JBOGDE010000568.1:0-1988 GCA_050701695.1 Micromonosporaceae bacterium | reverse complement strand
CCCACCACCGACTCCTGGCTCACGCCCGACGCCCTCAGCTGGTGCGCCAACCGGTTCGCCGCCGCATCCAACTCCCCGTACGAAACCTCCACACCATCAGCGACCACCGCCACCGCGCCCGGAGCCTGCGCGACCCGCTCCTCGAACAACGCCACCACATCCGCGCCGACAGCCGCCGCGGTGTCGTTCCAGCCGTCGAGCAGTTGGTCCCGCTGCACCGCGTCAAGCACCGGCACCGCGTGCAGTGCGGTGTCCGGTGCGCCCGCCACGGTGTCCGCCAGCGCCGCGGTGACGTGCTCCGTCGCGGTGCGTACCAGCTGTGCGACCGTGTCCGGGTCGATCGCGACCGCCTGGACGCTGATGCTGAGCCCCTCGTCGCCCAGGTCGTTGACCGCTACCGTCAGCGGGTAGTTGGTCCGCTCCTGGAGGAAGACGGTGCGGATACCCTCGGTCGACTCCGGATCGGCGCTGGCCAGTGCCTGCTCGGCGTGCCGGTAGTTGAACAGCGACGTGAACAGCGGCGTGTTGCCGGCGATGCCGCTGGCGTGCTGCGCCACCGCGAGCGGGGCGTGTTCGTGCACCAGCAGTCCGGCCAGCTGGTCCCGCATCGTGTCGACCGCGGCCCCGACACCGGTGGCGGTGCGGATCCGTACCGGCAGGGTGTTGATGAACGGGCCGAGCACCCGGTCGGCGCCCGCGCCGGCGTTCATCCGCCCGAACAGGACGGTGCCAAACACCACGTCGTCGCGGCCGGACAGGGTGGCCAGCACCCGGGCCCACACCACGTGCAGCACGGTGGCGACGCTGACGCCCCGCTGCCGCGCGACCTGCCGTACCCGGCTCGTCACCTCGTCGGGAAGGTCCCGCAGCGCGGTCGCCACACCGGTGCCGTCGCCGCGCACGTCCATCACCCCGTACGGCGCGGTGGGTTCGGTGACGTCACCGAGCAGGTCTGCGAAGAACCGCTCGTGGTCGGTACGGGACACGCCACGCGTCTGTGCCACGAAGTCACGGAATGGCAACGCGGGAATGTCCGGTGCGTCGCCTCCCGCCAACAGGCCGCGGAGTTCCCGCATCAGCACGTCCATGCCGAGGTGGTCCTGCACCATGTGGTGCATCCGCACCAGCCCGAGCCACCGCCCGTCCGCGGCGGCGGCGACGTGCAGCTCCAGCAGCGGGGCGTGGCTCAGCTCCATCGCCGTACCGGCGGCCGCCCGCAGTGCCGCCACCGGATCCGCAGCATCGACGCTGTGTGCCACCACCGGCAGGGTGGCCTGACGCCACACCACCTGCATCGGCTCCGGCAGCCCGTCCCACACCACGCCGGTGCGGTAGATGTCGTGCCGGTCCACGATCCGCTGCAGCGCCTGCACGAAGCCGTCCAACCGGCCCCTGTTGTCGAACTCCAGGACCCGCTCCGTGACGTACGCGTCGGCGCCGCCGTCGGCGAGCAGGTGGTGGTACAGCAGTCCTTCCTGCAGCGGCGCCAGCGGGTAGACGTCGGCGACGTTGGCCGCGCCACCGTCAACCGACGCGACGACACGGCTCAGCTCGGCGGCGCTGAGGCGTACCAGCGGCAGCATCTCGGGGGTGATCCGCTCGGCACCGGCGGGGATCAGGTTCGCCGGCACCGGTACGGTCTCGACCCCAGTGGCGGCGGCGGCCAGTCCGGCCGGGGTGGGGGTGGCGAACAGCGCCCGTACCGACACCGACATCCCGCGGGTACGGAGCTGCTCGACCAGTGTTACCGCCAGCAGGGAGTGTCCTCCGAGGCGGAAGAAGTCGTCGTCGACGCCGACCAATTCCAGCCCCAGGACCTGTGCGAACACCTCACACAAGACCTGCTCTTGTACGGTCCGCGGCGTCCGCCCGGCGCCGGTGGCGTACGCCGGTGCCGGCAGCGCCTGCCGGTCCAACTTCCCGTTACGCGTCAACGGCAACTCCGGCAGCGTCACAATCCCCGCCGGCACCATGTACTCCGGCAGCCG
>JBOGDE010000567.1:0-1994 GCA_050701695.1 Micromonosporaceae bacterium | reverse complement strand
GCCCACCGCTGCCTGGGCGCACAGCTGTCCCGGATGGAGGCGTCCGTGGTGGTCGCCGAGCTGGCCCCGCTGCTGCGCGGCTGTGAGGTGGTGAAGGCGCCCGAGCTGCCCGACAACCTGTCGTTCCGGATGCCGGACACCCTGGTCGTCGGCCGCGCCGGTTGACCTGGCGCCGCGCCGGCCGCATGGTGGCCGGCCGCGCCGGTTGACGGGTTCTGGGAGGCTTGTGGCATGACCGAGCGAGGCAGGGCGGGGCGGCTGCGGCGCCTGGTACGGGTGGCGGTGGTGCTCGGGGTGGCCGTGCTGCTCGGCATGGCGGTGACCGTCGCCGGCAGCGTCTGGTGGGTGCGGTCGGGCGCCGAGGGCCACCTCTACACCGAACAGACGGTCCCGGAAGCTCCGGTCGCGCTGGTGCTCGGCGCCAAGGTCTACCCGGGTGGCCGGCCGTCGCCGTTCCTGACCGCCCGGCTGGCGATCGCGCAGCGGCTGCTCGCCGCCGGGAAGGTGCGGGCGATCCTGGTCACCGGCGACCACATGAAGTGGGAGTACGACGAGCCCGCCGCGATGGTGCGCTGGCTCGTCGACCACGGGGTGCCCCGCAACAAGATCGCCGTCGACCACGCCGGCTTCGACACGTACGACTCGTGTGCCCGGGCCCACCGGATCTTCGGCGTGACCCGCGCGACCGTGGTGACCCAGGCCTTCCACCTGGCATGGGCGGTGACGGTGTGCCGGCAGCAGGGCATCGACGCCACCGGGGTCGGCGACGACACCGTACGGCGGTAGGGCCGGGCGTGGGCGATCAGCTCCAACCGGGAGCACCTGGCCTGCGTCAAGGCGGTGTACGACATGGCCTCCGGCCGTGACCCGGTGCATCTCGGGCCGCACGAGACCAGCGTCAAGGACGCCCTGCGCAGCGGTTGAACTCCACCTCAGGTCGCGACAGCAGCGACCCCACCCGGTTTGAGCGAGCATTGGACACCTGCTTACGAATTTGGTGACTCGTTTCGTAAGCAGGTGTCCAACCCCTCGAACCAGCTTGGGGCGCTGGCGCGGAACTCCGGCGGCGGCAGCGCGCCGGCGGCCTCGGGGATTCGGCCGTCCAGCGGGGCGATCCGCGCCAGGTCGGTCAGGTTCTCCCGGTGCACCGGCTGCGGCTCGCGCGGCCAGCCGCCGATCACCAGCCGGCACGGTACGCCGCGCCGCTGCAGCGCCTCGATGGTGAGCGCGGTGTGGTTGAGGGTGCCGAGGCCGGCGCGTACCACCACCACGGCCGGTGCGCCGACAGCTACCGCGAGGTCGGCGACGGTCCAGGGGTGCCCGGACGCCGGGTGTACGCCCATCGGCACCAGCAGCCCGCCGGCGCCCTCGATCAGCACCAGGTCGTGGTCGGCGGCCAGCTCGCGTACCGCCAGGGTGGCGGTGCCGGCGGCCAGCGGTGGCGTCCCCGCGGTGCGCGCGGCGGCCAGCGGGGCCAGCGGATCCGGGTAGCGGGCGAGGGTCTTCACGGTCGCGGGTGCGGCCAGCCGGGCCACCTCGGCGGCGTCGTCGTCCTCGCCGGTCTGCGCCGGTTTCAGCACCGCGACCCGCAGCTGCGCCGCGCTGGCCACCGCGCTGAGGGCGGCGGTGACGATCGTCTTGCCGACACCGGTGTCGGTGCCGGTCACCAGCACCGGCCCACGCCAGCTCGTCACCGGCGCCACCGTCACGGCGCCTCCTTCACGATCACCGCCAGGGCGTGGACGAAGTCCTCCCGGCGTTCCCCCGTGTTGATCGTCAGCCGCAGCCGGGACCGGGTGTCGGGGGTGGACGGTGGCCGGAAGCAGCCGACCGCGATGCCCTGGGCGGCACACGCCGCGGCCCAGGCGACCGCCTGCTCCGGGCCGGGTGCGGTGACCGAGACGACCCCGCCGTCGGGGCTCGAGACCTCCAGGCCGGCGTCGGAGAACGTCCGCGCCGCGAGCTGGGCGCGCCAGGCCAGGTCGGCGCGGGCG
>JBOGDE010000566.1:0-1997 GCA_050701695.1 Micromonosporaceae bacterium | reverse complement strand
GGTTTGCCCGGATACCGGTGTTGTATCCGGGTGAACCGACAACGCCGCCGGGCGTCGTCTGGGCCCGCCGCAGCCGGCGCGAGGTATCACGACAGCCTCTTAGGCTGCTGAGCAGGGCTCGGACACCGCGACCTGGTGGGTAGGCGCTCCGAAGCCGGGCGCCCGCTCGGGCTCGACGGGGGCCCGCTCGGGCTCGGTGGGGAGTACCCGTTCGAGCCGGGTGGCGCGCAGCAGGCGGCGCAGCCGCTCCGGCGTACCGCGCAGCACCAGGCGGCGACCCGCCCGCTCCGCGCGACGATGGGTGCCGACCAGCACGCCGAGCCCGGTCGCGTCGACCAGGTCCACGTCTCTCATGTCGATCACCAGCCGGCCCGAGCCGGCGTCCACCGCGGCGTGCAGCTCGTCGCGCACATCACTGACCGTACGTACGTCCAGCTGACCGGACAGCACGATCAGCTGACCCGTGATCGGTACCAGTACCTCGTAGGCTTTCCTCACGACCATCTCCCCCGGACGATCCCGCTCCGCGGCACCGTGCCCCCACCGACGCCGCAGGTCCTGCTATAGAAGACGCTAGATCCCGCTCCCCGGTTGCACACCAGGGATTCCGCCCTGAAATCTCTCAGGGTTCTGCCCCTGAGTCATCCTCCTGGACGGTGAATCCGGTCTACGTCCCACGACGGATACCATCGGAGGGCGACTACGGAGTGTGATCATCACAAGGGCGTGGAGTGGCCCGGTGTAGCGCGTAGACGAATGTTCACCGAGCAAGCCAGTGGCCGTCACCGTGGTGGTGACTGAAGGCCGCGAACCGCGCGTACCCATCCGAGTAGGGCTCGAAGAGCCGTCGTCACGTGGAGGCACTCAGATGCATGAACCGTCGTCCGATCCCCTGATATCCGGCGACAGACCTTTGCGCATCGCTCACTTCACCGACACCTACCTGCCTCGGCGGGACGGCGTGATCTCCTCGCTGCGCACCCTCACCGGCGCGCTGCGCGATGCCGGCCACGACACCCTGACCGTGGTGCCGCGGCACCGCGAGCAGCCCGACGAGCCGGGGGTGCTGCGGCTGCGGTCGCTGCCGTGCGGGGTGGCCGACCTGCGGCTGGCCTCCTGGCCGCGTACCCGGCACCTGGCCGGGCTCGCCGACTGGGCTCCGGACCTGGTGCACGTACACACCCCGGGGCCGGTGGGGCTGCTCGGCGTGTTCGCCGCGCGCCGGCTCGGGCTGCCGCTGGTGCACACGTACCACACGGATCTGCACGCGTACGTCGACGCGTACCGGGTGCCGGTCACCGCGCTGCGGATGGGGGTACGGATGTACGCGCGCCGACTCGGCATGGACCGTCCCCGGGTGCGGCGGGTACGCCCGCGTACCGCCCGGCGGCACGCCGCGATGGACGCCGGCAACCTGCTGCTGCTCGGCGGCGCCGACGCGGTGGTCGTACCCACCCCCGCGGTGCTGGGCCGGGCCAACCTGCCGGTGCCGGGCGACCTGATCTCCCGGGTGCCCACCGGCGTCGCCTCGCGTGAAGTCACCGACGCCGACGTGGCCGGCTTCCGGGCCCGGTACGGGCTGCGCGCCGATCAACCGATGGTGCTGTTCGTGGGCCGGGTCAACCGGGAGAAGGGGGTCGACCTGCTGATCTCGGCGTTCGCCCGGCTCCTCCAGACCCGCCCGGACGCCCGCCTGGTACTGATCGGCGCGGTGTACGAGCAGCGCTGGCTGTCCGGGCTGCTGGAATCCGCCGGGGTCGCCGACCAGACGGTGCTCACCGGGCAGCAGCACCCCGACGTGGTGGCCGCCGCCTACCGGGCCGCCGACCTGTTCGCGTTCCCGTCCCGTACCGACACCCAGGGGCTGGTGCTGCAGGAGGCGGCGCTGGCCGGGCTGCCGATCGTGATGGTGGACCCGATCCTGCACACCGGTGGGCCGCTGGCCGGCGCCGCCACCCTCTCCGAGCCGTGGCCGGCGCCGTTCGCCAAGCGCCTGG
>JBOGDE010000565.1:0-2000 GCA_050701695.1 Micromonosporaceae bacterium | reverse complement strand
GAGCGGCGGCGACCCCGGCGCCGAGCGCGGCGGCCACCGCGGACTCGAACCCGCTCGGCGGCTCCACCGGCGGCACCAGCGTCAGTACGCCGTCGGCGACCGCCACGCTCTCGGACAGGTACGCCCGGCACTCCGGGCAGCCGGTGACGTGCCCCAGCACCCGCGCCTGCTGCTCCACCGGCGCGATCCCCAGCGCCGCCTCCGGCACCAGGTCGCGGATCGGCGTACACAACTCATTCATCGGGCACCACCAGGGCGGTACGCAGTTTCAGCAACGCCGAACGGATCCGGGTCTTCACCGTCCCCAACGGCACGTCGTCCAAGCCACTGATCTCCTTCGCGGTCAGCCCGTTGAACACCGCCAGCAGCAGGCACCGCCGCTGCTCGGGCGGCAGCGCTCCGAGCGCGTCGCGCAGCCGGGTCAGCTCCCTGGCGGTGGTGATGTTCTCGCCCGGCACCGGATCGGTCGCGGGCGCACGCAGCGAGCTGAACAGGACCGGGTCCACCGGCACCGCCCGGCGCAGCCGCGCCGCGTCGATCGCCAGGTTGCGGGTGATGGTGAGCAGCCAGGTGGCGACGCTGCCGCGCCGGGTGTCGTAGACCGCGGCGTGCCGCCAGGCGCGTACGAACGCCTCCTGCGCCACCTCGTTGGCGGTGTCCGGGTCGCCCAGGATGGTGTACGCCAGCCCGAACACCCGCCCCTGGAACCGCCGTACGAACCCGGCCGCCAGGTCGGGGTCGGCAGACGCCAGCCCCGCCAGCAGCGACTCGTCGGACAGTCCCACGAATTCAGTACGTACCAGACGCGCCCGCGGATTGCCCCGCGGTGCGTCCCCGTAGGCCCACAAAGAAGGCATTGGACGCTTGCTTACGAATCTGGGGGACGAGTTTGTAAGCAAGTGTCCAATGCCTCCGGCAAGGACGATGCCTCGGCGTGGGCGACGTAGTCGGGCAGTCGTACCGAGGCCAGCGCCAGTCCCAGCTCGTCGACCCGCTCGGCGAGCTGCGCAGCGTACCGGTCGGCGGGCTCGGGGTCGCCGGTCAGGCGGTACGCGTGCCGCAGCCGTACCAGAATCCGGGCCTCTTCCAGCGGCAGGTCGATCTCGCGTACCAGCGCCAGGCCGCGCCGCAGCGCGGCGAGGGCGTCGCCGGGCCGGCCGTCGAGCACCGCGATGTCGGCGCCGTCACGCAGCGCCGACGCGATCCCGGACCGGTTGCCGAGCCGCTCCAGCTCTCCGGTCGCCCGCGCGATCCGCTCCGCCGCCGCCGCCAGCTCGCCCCGCGCCCGCAGCACCTGCGCACCGGTCAGCAGCACGTACGCCGAGCCCACCTCGTCGCCGATCTCCCCGGTGATCCGCAGCGCCTCGCCGACCGCGGCCTCGGCGGCGTCCAGCTCTCCCCGCTCGACCAGCGCCCCGGCGTACGTGGTGAGGGTCTGCGCCACCCGGCGGTGCCGGCGTTCGGCGCGGAACACCGGCAGCGCCTCCCGGTACAGCGGCACCGCCTCGCCCGCCCGGCCCGCCTCCAGATAGGTGTTGGCGAGATCGGCGACGGCACGGGCCAGGAGCATCCGGTGCCGCCCCGGCTCCCGGGCCGCCGCCACCGCCTCCTCCAGCAGCTGGATCGCGGTGCCGACATCGCCCCGCATCCGGGCCGCCCGGGCCGCCTGCGAGAGCGCGTGCAGCTCCAGCTCCCGTTCACCGGAACGACGCGCCGCCTCCAGCGTCTCCCGCGCGAGATCCGGCAGGACGGCCCGCCGGTCGCGCTGCCCGGCGGCCTCGAACTGGGCACTGAGCAGCCGCGCCAGCAGCGCGTCGGTGCCGTGCCGCCGTACACACCGGGTCGCGCTCTGGAGCACCTGGTCCCGCTCCGCGTCGTAGGAACGGATCGCCAGGAACGCCGTCAGCCGCAGCGCCAGCCGCCCCGCGAGCTCCGCGTACTCCCCGGCGTGGCCGGCCGCGGCCTGGCCGGGCTCAGTGGGGGCGCGGTCGGCCGCGGCC
>JBOGDE010000564.1:0-2001 GCA_050701695.1 Micromonosporaceae bacterium | reverse complement strand
CCACCGTGGAGTCGGTGACCCACGGACAGGTCATGTCCACGGTCAAGGTGACCCTCGGCGACGGTCAGGCCATCACTGCCGCCATCACCAAGCAAGCCACGAGCTGGTCCACGGACCGGTAGGTCAACGCCCGCCGACCATTTGCGACGTGCCTGGCGAACGCGTCGGCCTGCGCTTGAAGGGGCGGACGTAACCGCGCCCCGAGCGACCGGCGAACCCAAACTCACCGCTCTCGGGGTGGGACACGCCCGCGACAATGACCACGCCCGCCCGACGGCACCGTCAGGCTTGAATCGAGCGGCGACCGCGAACCCATGCGCCCGACCCGGACACAGAAGGCCAAGGCATGCCTACTCTCCCAGGAGCCGCGGCTCCTCTGCGCGTTGGCTCATCCACTCCTCACCGATCGTGCTAGTCGGGTCGAAGCGACCTCGGCGAATGCGGGTCGCTGAGGTCGAGCCCTTCGAACCATCCGCTGCGGACGGCTTCGAGATCGGGTGTCGAGGGAAGTCGCGGTCAGCTCGCGCAGCGGTTCGACGGTGATGGCGAGCTTGTGACCGGAGCGCCGTTGGTGCCATACCCCACCGACCACGCCGTCGACGAGCAGCACCGGGTAGTTGCCGGCCTGGCCCGCAGGGGTGAGCGCGCGGGTCGCCGCGGGGCCGGGGGACAGCCGCTCCCATGGCTGACCGGCGACGACGTACGCGTCGAAGTAGGGCAGTAGGCGGGTGCCTCGGTGCGGCTGCGGCAGCGTTTCGGTGTCGCCGGCCAGCACCCAGCCCGGCTCGCCGTCCAGGTCGACGTGCTCCAGCTCATCGGCCGGCTCGTTGAACAGCTTGACGGCGTGCAGCGGCGGGATGTTGAGCCATGTGGCGAACTGCCGGGGTGTGTGGCTGGGCCGTAGGCGTACAGATTGCGCCTGAGGAGGGTGCGCAGGGGCGGCGTCGCCGTCGTCGGGTCGGTAGCCCGGCAGCCAGCGGTGCGGGTTGGTGTAGGTCATGTTGCGGCCCGGTTTGGTTCGAAGCAGAGCATGCCGTGGTGCGCGGCGGTGCTCGTGAGCTGCCGCCAGCGCGGCCACTTGTCCTGGAAGGCCTCCATCACCCGTTCTCCGGCCAAAGGGCCGGTGCGCTCCACGATCGCTTCGGTCATTTCGTCGACGGTCAGCTCCGTGTCCGCCAGCGCGTCGCCGATGGCCGCGATGCCTCATAGCCTTCGCGCGGGTGAAGCGGACCGGCTCGGGATGCATCGGCACCGACGATGGCAGGGCCGACAGCGCCCCCGTCCACATCGGTAGGTCAGCGGTGGACAGCAGGTGGACGGTGCCGCGCGGACCGAACGTCTTGACCAGGGTGCGCTCCTCCCACAGTGCGAGCTGCACATCGGCGCGGTTGCCCCCGCGATGCGGCGCCCGAAGGACAGCTCAGCGGCGCTGAGGACCTGGGCGGGCGCTCCGCACAGCACGCTGGCGAGGTCGACAGGACCCAGGCCCGTAACCGGTTCGGTCAACGCGTGGCGGGCCATCCGCCGGGCCGTGATGCCGCTCCAGGTCAGCGAGGCCGGGGTCGTGGACTCGGGGCTCACGTACGCACACTCTCCCTGGCTCGGCCGGGCATCGGTACTGGCCGGCAAAGGAATCCTCTGAAAGGTGAATCAACCGTGGAAGCGCTCGGCCGGCTTGTCAGGCGGTCCTCTTGAGGGTGACTTGGTAGCCGAGGTCGTGGAGTTGTCCGATAAGGCGGTCGCGTTGGCGGTCGGGGTTGGCGCGCCGGGTGAGGTAGTCGCCGCCGAGGTCGTCGTAGTCGGCGTCCTCGGTGAGCAGGTGCCAGCAGATGACGAGGATGGAGTGTCCGACCGCGATGGCCGCTTTCTTCTTGCCGATCCGGCGGGCGAGACGCCAGAACTGGGCGGACAGGTAGGTGTCGCGGGTGTTGGCTGCGGCCCAGGCGCACTGGGTGAGGATGTCGCGGAGCCACACGTCCCCCTTGGTGGTCTTGCCCGAAC
>JBOGDE010000563.1:0-2013 GCA_050701695.1 Micromonosporaceae bacterium | reverse complement strand
CGAGGCCGCGGCGCCGATGCGGGGTCGGGCCCAGCTGACCCACGGGGAGGTGATCGGCGCGCTGGTGGCCAACCGGCTGTGCGGTCCGGCGCCGCTGTACGACGTGGCCGGCTGGGCGTCCAGCGCGGCGGTGGCCGAGCTGCTGTCGGTGCCGGGCATGCTGCTCAACGACGACCGGCTCGGCCGGGCGCTGGAGGCGCTGGCCCCGGTGGCCGAGCGGGTGCGCGGCGAGCTGGCGCTGGCCGCCGCCTCGGCCTGCCGGGTGGACATGTCCCGGCTGCACCTGGACATGACCGCGGTCCGGTTCACCGGCGGCTACACCGATTCCGCGCTGGTGGAGAAGGGGTGGGCCGCCGACCGCAGCATCGCCCGGCAGGTCAAGACGATGCAGGCGGCCACCCCGGACGGGGTGGCCGTCTACTACCGGCCGCACAACGGCTCGGCCGGTGAGCTGCCGTGTTTCACCGCCGCGCTGGAACGACTCGCCGCCCTCGCCCCGCCCGGGCTGGTGGTGGTCGCCGACTCCGGGTTCGGCTACCTGGGCAGCCTGTGCGCGGCCGATGCCGCCAAGCTGCGGTTCGTGGTGCCGCTGCGCGCCGACACCGGCTGGGCCGAGAGGTTCCGGGCCGACGTGGGCAGCTTGGACGCCCTCGACGAACTCGACCACTGCTCCGCACGGGAACGGCGACTGCCCGAGACCGAACGCAGCGTCTACAAGGGGCTGCTGCGCCCCCTGGATGTCACCGACCCCGACACCGGAACGCAGCACCGGCTGCGGGTGGCCTACATCTGGTCATCGGAGGAGGCCGCCTCCGTGCGCGAGGCCCGCGAACGCGCCCTCGCCAAGGCCGAGGATGCCCTGGGCCGGGTGCGCAACGGGCTCGGCGGCCGCTACTACAAGACCAAGAAACAGGTCGACACCCGCGCCGCGAAGATCATCGGGTCGAACATCGAGGGTCTGCTCACCGTCACCACCACCCCCGCCCGCGGCGGCAAACCCGGCATCCGCTGGCAGCGCAACCCCGACGCGATCGCCGCCGCCGCCGCGCTCGACGGGCTCTACGCGATCGCCACCAACCTGCCCGACCCACCCGACCGACCGCTCACCGCGCTCGACGTGCTCACCCTCTACAAAGACCAGTGGATCGTCGAACAACGCCACCGCGACCTCAAACAAACCCTCCGCGTCCGACCGATCTTCCTGCACAACGACGACCGCATCGAAGCGCTGATCGCCGTCGTCGGCATCGCCCTGCTCATCTTCGGCCTCATCGAAGCCGACCTACGCCGCGCCCTCGGCGACGGCACCCCACTGCCCGGCATCCTCCCCGAACACCGCGACGCCGTCCCCACCGCCCGCGCCGTGCTCACCACATTCGCCGGACTACACGCCACCTACACCCCCGCCGGGCTCGTCCTCGACCCGCTCACCGCCACCCAGCGACTCATCCTCGCCCACCTCAACATCCCCCTCCCGTGGCCGGAAGCGAAACCAAGCCGGGTGGCCGCACCATGACCTTCGGTCATGCGGAAAACGGGTCTAGCGGCCGACGTCCCGGGCGAGGTCGAGGGCGAGCACCCGGTCCGCATGGGCGTACGTCTCGAACTTCGCCCCCGGCTTCACGTCGTCGTCGGCCGCCAGCTGGTCCAGCAGGCCGACGGCGGCGGCGAGGTCCAGATCGGCGTCGATAGCGTCGTGCACGGCAGTGACGTACGCCTGCGGCATCGCCCCGCTCGGTGACTCCGCCCACCGGGCGGTGGCGGCGCGCCACTCACGGAGCTTCGCATCCGCCGACTCGATCACGCCCCAGGTGAGGTCGAGCGGTTCGTGGTAGTGGCGCCCGATCAGCGTGAGCCGCAGCGCGAGCGGGTCGAGCCCGCGCTCGACGACGTCGGCCAGGCGCAGCCCGTACCCCGCGGCGCGCGCGTCCTTGCTGCCCACCCGGACGGGGGCGGAGCGCAGCCAGTGGCGTACGGCGCTCGGGCCCGCGCTGGCCTCGAACAGCCGGCGCT
>JBOGDE010000562.1:0-2024 GCA_050701695.1 Micromonosporaceae bacterium | reverse complement strand
GCCCAGCTCGCCGCCGGGTACGCGCCGCAGCTGCGGGTCGCCGGCTCCGCGGTGGGGGCGGCGCCCGCCGACATCGACGAGGTGGCCAGGCTGCACGACGGGGGGCCGGCGGGCAGCCTGGTGCTCGCCGGGGCGGTCGGCCTGGCCACCGCGTACCCCCGGGTGCCGTTCCAGGGGATCCTGAACGCCGACGGCAGGGCCGCGGTCCAGCAGATCAGCACCATGTGTACGGAGGAGATGGCGGTGCGGTTCGCGTTCAAGTCCCTCGACGGCTACACCACGGTGCCGGACGCGATGGAGCTGCCGGAGTGGCGGCGGGTGCTCGACGCCGTACGGCTGGGCCGGACCGCGCCCGCACCGCCCGCGATGGTCTACCACTCGGTCGGCGACGAGCTGATCCCGGTCACCCAGGGCACCGCACTGCACCGCCGCTGGTGCGACCGCGGCGCGACGGTGCAGTTCCAGGGTGCGGTGCTGGGCGAGCACCTCGCGGGGCTGTTCGCCGGTGCGCCGCTCGCGGTCCGCTACCTCGATGAGCGGTTCGCCGGTACGGCCGCCCCCTCGACCTGTGGGCTGGTGCCGTGACGGGGGAGCCGCGTACCGGCCGGCGCAGGCCGACCCGGGAGCAGACCCGGCAGCGGGTGCTCGACGCCGCGGAGCGGGTCTTCGCCGAGCGGGGCATCGACAACGCGTCGGTCGACGACGTCGCCGCCGCGGCGGGGCTGACCAAGGGCGCCGTCTACTCCAACTTCCGCAGCAAGAACGACCTCGTCCTCGCGCTGATGTCCGAGCACGTGGCGCAGCGGCAGGCCGACGCCGTGGCGGCGTTCCAGGGCGCCGCCGACACCGCCGGCGCGCTGCGCGAGGCCGGCGCCCGACTGGTCGCGGCGATCCGCAGCGACGCCCGGTGGCAGCGGCTGCTGATCTCGTACGCGGTCCGCGACGACGCCGACGCCGACGTGCTCGGCGCGATGCGGGAACGCCGGCGGGAGCTGCGTACCGCGCTGGCCACGCTGATCGAGAAGCTCGCCGACGAGCACGGGCTGCGGCTCGCGTTCCCTCCCGGGGAGGCGGCGGTGGTGGTGCTCGCCCTCTCCAACGGTTTCGCCGTCGAGAGTGGACTCGACCCCGGCGCGGTGCCGGAGGATCTCTTCGGGCGGGTGCTCGCCGTCCTGGCGGGGACGCCGTGAGTACGGCGTCGGCGCTGGTCACCGGGGCCGCGTCCGGGCTGGGGCTGGCGACCGCGTACCGGCTGCGCGAGCGCGGCATGGCGGTGGTGCTCTGCGACCAGAACGCCGAGCTGGGGGAGCCGGCCGCGGAGCGGGTCGGTGGGCGGTTCGTACCGGTCGACGTCACCGACGAGGCCGCGGTCGAGGCGGCGCTGGACACCGCCGAGCGCTCGGGCCCGCTGCGCGCGGTGGTGCACTGCGCCGGCATCGGCCTACCCGGCCGGGTCCTCTCGTACGGGCAGCCGCTGCCGCTGGAGGCGTTCCGCACCGTGGTCGGGGTGAACCTCAACGGCACCTTCAACGTGGTACGTCTCGCCGCCGCCCGGATGGCCCGCAACCAGCCGGTCGACTCCGAGCGCGGCGTCGTGGTCGCCACCGCCTCGGTCGCCGCGTACGACGGGCAGATCGGGCAGGCCGCGTACGCCGCGTCGAAGGCGGCGGTGGCCGGGATGACGCTGCCGCTGGCTCGTGACCTCGCCGAGCACCTGATCCGGGTGGTCACCATCGCGCCCGGGATGTTCGACACCCCGCTGCTCGCCGCGCTCGGCGAACCGGCCCGCCGCTCGCTGGAGCGGCAGACGCCGCATCCCGCCCGGCTCGGCCGCCCCGAGGAGTTCGCCGCGCTCGTCGTACACATCCTGGACAACCCGATGCTGAACGGCGAGACGATCCGGCTCGACGGCGCGCTCCGGATGGCCCCGCGATGATCCGGACCGCCCCGCCGACCTGGGCTGCCCTGCCGGCACGGGCTGCCCGCGAGAGCATGGGTGCCTCCGCCGGCGCGGGCGCCCCGGC
>JBOGDE010000561.1:0-2046 GCA_050701695.1 Micromonosporaceae bacterium | reverse complement strand
GAGCGGCCGGGGCCACCCGAGGCGCCGCGCCGTCCGCCGGAGCGATCGGGGCCACCCCAGCCGCCGGGGCCACCCCCGCCGCCGGGCTCACCGGCTGACGCCGACGCCACGGTGCTGATGCCGAAGCTGCGCAACGCGCCGCAGGCGCCACCCACACCGGTGCCGCAGCTGCGCTTCGACCCCGCCGACGCCACCATGCTGATGTCGGCGGTGCCGTACATCGCGCCGTCCGCGACTCCGGCGTACACCGGGACGATCTACGTCTCGTACGCCGCGAGCCGGGCCCAGATGGAGGACGAGGCGGCGGCCCGCCCGGAGGCGGAACGGGAAGGTGCCGCCGCCAGCGTGGCGCGCAGCGGCGCGATCATGGCACTGGGCAGCATCGTCAGCCGGCTCACCGGATTCCTGCGGGTCGCGGTGCTCGGCGCGGCGATGGGCAAGGTGGTCGGCGACACGTACGCCACCGCGAACACCGTACCGAGCATGGTGTACGAGCTGCTGCTCGGCGGCATCCTGACCAGCGTCCTGGTGCCGCTGCTGGTACGCGCCCGCGAGACCGACCCCGACAAGGGGCAGGCGTTCACCCAGCGGCTGCTCAGCCTCGCGGTGCTGGCGCTGGGCGGCGCGACCGTGGTCGCGGTGCTCTCCGCACCGCTGCTGACGTTCGTGTTCGCGGGTGACAACGGCACCGCCGCCGACCGCGCGGTGATGACCACCCTGGGTTACCTGCTGCTGCCCGAGGTGTTCTTCTTCGGTATCGCCGGCATCCTCGGCGCGGTACTGAACACCCGGGGCCACTTCGCGGCTCCGATGTGGACGCCGATCTTCAACAACGTGGTGGTGATCGGCACCGCGGTGGTGTTCATGGTGATCGCCCCGGCCGGGAAGCTGACCCCGGCGGACCTGTCCGGTGGCCAGATCGCGGTGCTCGGCATCGGCACCACGCTCGGCATCGCGACCCAGGCGTTCGGGCTGGTGCCGGCGCTGCGCAAGGTGGGTTTCCGGTGGCGCTGGCGGTTCGACTTCGCGGAGCTGGGGCTCGGCGAGCTGGGCCGGATCGCCGGCTGGATGGCGTGCTACGTCGCGGTCAGCCAGGTCGCTGTGGTGGTCATCGTCAAACTGGCGTGGGCCGCGGGCACCCAACCTGGCGCCGCGGGGCCGTGGATCTACAACAACGCGTTCCTGCTGTTCATGATGGCGCACGGGATCGTCGGGGTCTCGATCATCACCGCGCTGATGCCGCGGATGAGCGCCGCCGCCGCCACCCACAAGTACCGCGAGGTGGCCCGCAACATCTCGCTCGGCACCCGGCTCACGTCGGTGGTGCTGGTCCCGGTGATGGCCGCGTACCTGGTGCTCGGTACGTCAATCACGATCGTGCTGTTCACCTGGGGTCGCTACACCGCCGACGACGCCCGCGCCGCGGCGCTGGTGGTCGCGGTGGCCGGGGTCGGGCTGATCCCGTTCGCGATCAGCCAGCTGCAGACCTTCGCCTTCTACGCGCTGACCGAGACGAAGACCGCCGCACTGGTCAACATCCCGGTGGTGGTGACCAAGGTGGTCGTCGACCTGACGATCTACTACACCCTGCCCGCGAAGTACGTCGCCGCCGGACTGATGTTCGGCAACCTCCTCGGGTACGCCGTCGGCGCGTACCTCTCCGCTCGGCTGCTGCGCGCTCGGCTCGGCCCGATGGGTCAGGGCGAGGTGTTCCGTACCTTGGCCCGGCTGGTGGTCGCCGGCATCGTCGCCGCCGTGGCGTGTGCGGCCGTGGTCTGGGTGCTCGACCTGGTGCTCGGCGACGGCAAGCTCTCCCACCTGGTACGCCTGGTCATCGGCGGTGCCGTACTGATGCTGGTCTACCTGGGCGCCGCCTGGGCGATGCGGGTACGCGAGATCAGCGACGTGCTGGAGCTGGTCAACCGCAAGCTCGGCGGCCGGCTCCCGATCCCGAAGCGCCGCGGCAACCCGCCGTCCGACCCACCGCCCAGCGGCGGCTACCCCGAACCCGGCCCGGCGCCACGCGCCCACCGCCCCGACCCGCCC
>JBOGDE010000560.1:0-2058 GCA_050701695.1 Micromonosporaceae bacterium | reverse complement strand
CGCCAACGCCGTAATCTGTGTGCGGTGGGTTTTCGTGACCACAGAAGGGGGAACCCATGGCAGGCATGGAGAACAAGCTCGTCAAGGCATGGGAAGGCAAGAGCGTCGAGGAGATCGCCAAGGCGCCGGTGTCCGCGCTGCAGGGCGTCAGTGACGGCGACGCGGAGAAGCTGCAGGCCGCCTTCGGCATCAGGACCGTACGCGACCTCGGCACCAACAAGTACTTCCGCTGGGCGCAGTCGATCGCGCATCTCGCCGACTGACACCGGCACCTTTGACCGGGGCCCTGCCGCACGCTACGGCAGGGCCCCGGTCAGTGTCTGTTCACGCCGCCTGGTCGAGGTCGGCTTCGATCTGGCGGCGTACCGACTCCGGGTCCGCGCCGAGCGCGGCCAGCACCTTGCCCGCCACGTTGCCGGGGTCGGTGAGGATGCCCAGCAGTATGTGCTCGACGCCGATGTGACGGTCCTTGCGGTGGATCGCCTGCCGCAGCGCCAGCTCCAGCGCCTTCTTCGCCCGTGGGGTGAACGGGATGTGCCCGGCCGGCGGGTCGCAGTCCCGGCGGCGCCACGGCAGCCAGCCGCGCCGGCGCGGGCGCGGCGGGTCGAGTGCGCCCGGGCCGAAGCTCTCCTCCACTCGGCGCTTCACCTCGTCGAGGTTGATCCCGAGGGTCCGCAACGCCTCGGCGTCGGCGGCACCGAGCCCCGGCTGGCCGAGCAGGTGGGCGACTTCGTGCCGGAACCGCTCGGCGGTGATGCCGCGCCGGCCCAGCGTCGCCACTCCGGGGGCCTGTGGCTGGGTGAGCGCGCCCAGCATCAGGTGCTCGCACCCGATCCACGGGTGCCGCAGCTCGCGGGCCTCCGCCTGTGCCCGGACCACGACGTCGCGGGCCTCGGGGGTGAATCGTTCGAACATGCTCAGCTCCGCCCGTGCTTCTTGTGTACGGCCTGCCGGCTCACGCCCAGCGCGTCGCCGATCTGCTCCCAGGACCAGCCCTGGGAGCGGGCGTTCGACACCTGGAGCGCTTCGAGCCGCTCTACCAACTTGCGCAGCGCCGCCACCGCACGCAGCCCGACCCTGGGGTCCCGGCTGGTGGCGTCGTTCGCCGCGTCGACTGCCTGACTCATGTTTGTCAATCTAGGTTGACAGAGCCGGGGTTGTCAACCGTAGTTGACGGCGTGCCGGAACCCGTCCGGCTCGGGCGGTGTAGACAGCACGTAAGCCTCCGGAGGGAGTACGCCCATCAGCACCGACGCCGAGATCGTCGCCCGGGTACGGGACGGCGATCGCGACGCGTACGCCGAGCTGGTGCACCGCCACGTCGCGGTGGCGCACCGGACCGCCGTGCTGCTCGGTGCCGGCCCGGACGCCGACGATGTGGTGCAGGAGTCGCTGGTGAAGGCGTACCGGGCGCTCGGGAGCTTCCGGCACGGCGCGGCGTTCCGGCCGTGGCTGCTGCGGATCGTCGCCAACCAGACCTACAACCTGCACCGCTCCGCGCGGCGGCGCGAGGCCCGCGAACCGCACCACTGGCCGGTCGAGGTGGTGGTCGATCCCGCGGACGCGGCGCTGTCCACGGAACGGCGTACCGAGCTGGTGGCGGCGCTGCGGCGGCTGCCGGAGCCGTACCGCCGGGTGGTGATCTGCCGCTACCTGCTGGACCTGGACGTGCGGGAGACCGCCACCGTACTGGGCTGGCGCACCGGGACAGTGAAGTCCCGGCTGTCCCGCGCGTTGCGGCGGCTGCAGGCCCTGCTGGATCAGCCGGGGGTACGTCAGGAGGTGACCCGTGGCTGACCTGACCCGGGAGCTCCGACAGCTCGGACACGACCTGGCGGGCGAGCCGCCCGAGGGGCTCGCCGAGGCCGTGCTGAACCGGATCGCCGACGAGCCGCCGCCGCGGCCCCCCTGGTGGCGGCGCCACTGGCGGGCCATGCTCACAGGACTCGTCGCGCTGCTGGCGGTCGCGCTGCTCGCCCCGCCGGTCCGCGCCACGGTCGCCGAGTGGTTCGCGTTCGCCGGCGTGGTGGTACGCCCCGACACCGGCTCGGCGCCGTC
>JBOGDE010000559.1:0-2097 GCA_050701695.1 Micromonosporaceae bacterium | reverse complement strand
GCGGCGCGCCGCGCATCGGCGGCGCCGCCGGTGAAGCCGTGCGCGGCGGCCAGCTCACTGATCGCGTCCGCGGCGGCGAGCCGGCTGAACGACGGGGTGTCACGCCGGGAGACGTCGTGCGGCACCTGGCTGCCCGGCACCGGCAGGTAGCCGATCTCACCGGCGCCGCCGGTGGCACCCCGATAGAGCTTGCCGCCCAGCACCACCGCCAGCCCGACCCCGCGCGCCACCCAGAACAGCGCGAAGTCCTCCACGTCCTGCGCCACCCCGACCTCAGCCTCGGCGATCGCGGCGAGGTTGACGTCGTTGTCGATGCGTACCGGGCAGGGCAGGTCGTTACGCAGCCCGTCGAGCAGACCCCGTTGCCAGTGCGGCAGGTCGAAGGCGAAGGCCAGATCGCCGGTCGCCGGGTCGACCACGCCGGGGCTGCCCAGCACCACCTGGTTGACCTTGGTCAGCGGCGCCCCCACCGCTTCGGAGGCCTGCACCACCGCGGCGTGTACGGTGCGCACCGGATCGGCGCCGGTGGCGACCTCGATCCGCTCCCCGGTCGCGCCGGTGATGTCCGCCGCGGCGGCCAGTACGGTGTCCGGCCCGACCTCGACGCCGACGGCGTACCCGCTGGAGGGGACGACGGCGTACAGCGCGGCGTTCGGGCCTCGGCCACCCGCGGTGACGCCGGAGCGGCTGACCAGCCCGCGCGACTCCAGCCGCTCCACCAACTGGGAGGCGGTCACCTTGGACAGCCCGGTGAGTTCACCGATCTGGGTACGGGTGAGCGGCCCCCGGGCGAGCAGCAGCTCCAGCGCAGCACGGTCGTTGAGGGCCCGCAGCAGTGTGGGCGTACCGGGTTGTGGTCGTGTCATAGCCTACGTCTCTATAATAAAGAAACTTACCTATTAGGTTCGCTCTTGATCTGCCAGCCTAGTTGGCAGGACCGACATGGTTGGCAGGACAACTGTCGAGAGGACGACGGGAATGGTTGATCCGGCGCTGCGCCAGCTCGCTCTGCGTACCCTGCTGGGTGCGTTCCCCGGTACGGCGCCCCCGGACTGGGCTCTCCGGCTGCTCGACGACGGACTCGCCGGGTACGTGCTGTTCGGCTACAACATCACCGCCCGCGACCAGCTCGGCGAGCTGGTGGCGGCGCTGCGGGAGGCCCGCGCCGACGTGATCGTCGGGATCGACGAGGAAGGCGGCGACGTCACCCGGCTCGCCCACGCCACCGGCAGCCCGTACCCGGGCAACGCCGCACTCGGCGCGGTCGACGACCCCGAGCTGACCCGGCGGGTACACCAGGCGATCGGCACCGAACTGTACGCCCTCGGCATCAGCCTCAACATCGCCCCCAGCGTCGACGTCAACACCAGCGACGACAACCCGATCATCGGCACCCGCGCCTTCGGCGGCGACCCCGAGCTGGTCGCCCGGCACGCCGCCGCGGCGGTACGCGGGCTGCGCGAGGCCGGGATCGCCGGCTGCGCCAAGCACTTCCCCGGCCACGGCGCCACCGTCACCGACTCCCACGACGAGCTGCCCACCGTAGACGTACCGCTGGCGACGCTGCGGCGCCGGGAGCTGGTGCCGTTCGCCGCCGCGATCACCGCTGGCGTACCGGCCGTGATGACCGCGCACATCCGGATCCCGCAGCTCACCGGCGACCTGCCCGCCACCCTGAGCCCCACCGTGCTCACCGACCTGCTCCGCGGCGAGCTGGGCTTCACCGGCGCGGTGGTCACCGACGCGCTGGAGATGCGCGGCGCCTGCGCTGAGATCGGCATCCCGGAGGCCGCGGTACGCAGCCTCGCCGCCGGCGCCGACCTGCTCTGCATCGGCGCCGAGGTCGACGAGGAGCTGGTGGAGTCGGTCGCCGCCGCGATCTGTGCCGCCGTCCGCGAAGGGCGGCTCGATGCCGACCGCCTGGAGCAGGCCGCCGCCCGTACCGCCGAGCTCGCCAACCCCGCGCCACCGGTCGACGCCGCCGCCGATGACGCCACCCTGGGGGTACGCGCCGCCCGCCAGGCGCTGCGTATCGAGGGCAGGCTGCCGGCGCTGCGCAGCCCCGGCAGCCCGCCGGGGCCGCGGGTGGTGCAGGTC
>JBOGDE010000558.1:0-2134 GCA_050701695.1 Micromonosporaceae bacterium | reverse complement strand
TCACAGACCCGGGGCCACAGTTGTCCCCCGGGCTCGGCCCCCGCCCAACGCCTGTCACACCGGATGAGCGCACCCGCAGGTCACCCCAGGGCGGTTCTCGCCAGCCCAGCCGACGGCGCGTCCGCGTGACAGTGACAACAGCGGCGGCGGACCCGACTCGAAGCCCCGGGCCCGCGAACGTCACGCCGAACCGCGCGGGGCCCCTGCGCCGCTGTCCCGCAGCGTCGCTTGTCAGATCGGCCCGCGCCTTGTCAGAGCGCTGTCAGACCGGCAGGTGTTCGCCTCGTCTGACAAACACCGGTTAGGGAGTGAGGGACAACCCGCAAAGCCCGGCGCAACGCTGCCGGGGTGGGGTTGGTCCTCCCGCCGCGCACGGCGGGGGCTGACCGGGCTGCACGCCCGCTCCGGGGATGCCGCGCACGCGATGCGCTGACACCCATCACGTAACCGCCCACCCGAGAGGGAGGAGCGGGCTCCTCCCCGGGGCGCCGCGTGAGCTCCGGCCCCCGCCCGCGGCGGCCCCTTCTGACAACCGCTCGCGTCGCCCCACGAGACCGCACGTGCCCGTGGGGCGGGAGGTGAACCACCATGGCCCGCACCGAGCTCTCCTCTCGCATCCGCCGCGCCGCCGCCTGCGCGGCCCCGATCCTCGCCGCATGCGTGATCCTCGCCGCTCCCGGCCTCGCGCTGGCCGACCCCGGCGGCCCGGCTGTGGCGGCGAAGTCGCTGCCGGCGGTGATCGCCAGCCTCCAGACCTGGATCATGGGGATCCTCGGGGCGGTCGCGACCCTGTTCCTGGTCCTGGCCGGCGCGTACTACACCACCGCCGGCGGTGACCCCGCCCAGGTCGACAAGGCCAAGGGCGCGTTGAAGAACGCCCTCCTCGGCTACGGCCTTGCGATCCTCGCGCCGGTGCTGCTCGGCGTGGTCAAAGACATCGTCGGCGGGTGAGCCGCGATGGAGTGGTTGTTCAACGCGGCCATAAACTGGCTCGCCGCCGGGCTGCTGGCCGTCCTCGACGTGCTGATCACGTTCATCGGGGAAGCACTGCTGATCTCCCCCGACGTGACCTGGCTGCCGCAGGTCAAGGCGCTCACAGGCAGGTCGGTGTGGGTCGTGGACACCGTGTTCGTGCTGGCGTTCATCGCCGCCGGGGCGGTCACGATGTTCTCCGACGACGAGCGGCGGCAGTACCAGGTGCGGGAGTTGGCGCCTCGTCTGGTCGTCGGGTTCCTCGCCGCGCACTTCTCGACCCTGGTGAGTTCGAAGGCGATCGGGCTGGCCAACGGCGCCGCGCAGGCGCTGGGCCCGCACAGCAAGGTCGGTGAGACCATCTCCGGCAAGCTGCGCGAACCGTTCACCGGGACGCTGTCGGACCAGCCGGCGGCGTTGCTGCTGCTGGTCATGCTCACCCTGGTGGTGGCGCTGCTCGCCGCGACGATCCTCGGGATGGTGGCGCGGCTGGCCGCGCTGCTGGTGCTGACCTCGATCGCTCCGCTCGCCTTGGCGTGCCATGCCCTGCCCAACACCGACCCCGTCGCGAGGCTGTGGTGGCGCTGTTTCGGTGGCTGCCTGGCCATCCCGGTGCTGCAGGCGTTCACCCTGCAGGCCGGGCACTGGATGCTCACCGACCCCGAACACCTGCTCGCGCCGCTGCGGCTGCCGGTCGTGGGTGACCCGTTCACGGTGCTGAACCTGTTCGTGGTGGTGGTGCTGCTGGCCACCACCGCACGCATCCCCGGCCTGGTGCGCCGCCACGTCACCCAGACCGGCGGCCGCGGCAGCAACGTGCTCGGCGCGGTGATCCGCGTCGTCGTGGTGCAGCAGCTCGCCCGGGCGGTGCCGGGGCTGCGCTCGGTGGTCAAGGCGGTAAGGCGGTGAGCGCCACACGCGAACACCGCGACGAGGCGGTGCGGGCGCGGATGCCCGCCGACATCGACGCCCCCGACCGGGTCTTCTACGGCCTGACCTTCCGGCAGCTCGCGATCCTCGCCGTGGCCGCGGTGCTCATCTACCGCGCCTGGCGTGCCCTGGACGGTGTCCTGCCCGCCCCCGCCCTGGTCGCTGTCGCGGTCACGGCCGGCGGGCTGGCGTTCGGGCTGGCCGTCGGGCGCCGCGACGGCCTGCCCCTGGA
>JBOGDE010000557.1:0-2136 GCA_050701695.1 Micromonosporaceae bacterium | reverse complement strand
CTCCACCGGCTCGCCGGGGGCACCCGCGGAGTTGCCGGGGACGCCGGCGGAGTTGCCGGGGACGCCCGCCGGGGCGCCGGCGGAGTTGCCGCGCAACGCCTCGGCACCATCCTGGGCGGCCTGCTCCCGCAGCGACACCGTCTCGGTCGGCGTCATCACCGGTGGCTTGTCGGAGGGCTGCCGCTTGCCGAACCCGTTGTACGGCGCCATCGGCGGCCGCTTGCTGACCCGCGCCGCGATCCGGGCCATGTCGTCGCGGGTGATGGTCTCCTTCTCCATCAGCTCCAGCACCATGGCGTCCAGCACGTCGCGGTACTCGACCAGGATCTCCCACGCCTCGTCGTGCGCCAGCTCGATCAGCGAGCGCACCTCGGCGTCGATGTCGGCGGCGATCGCGTCGGAGTAGTCACGCTGGTGGCCCATGTCCCGGCCCAGGAACGGCTCGGAGTCCTTGGTGCCGTACTTCACCGCGCCCAGCTTGGCGCTCATGCCGTACTCGGTGACCATCGCGCGGGCCAGGTTGGTGGCCTTGTCGATGTCGTCGCCGGCACCGGTGGTCGGCTCGTGGAAGACCAGCTCCTCGGCGGCCCGGCCGCCCAGGGCGTACGCCAGGGTGTCGACCATCTCCGAGCGGGTCTGGTTGTACTTGTCCTCGGTCGGCAGCGTGAGGGTGTGGCCCAGCGAACGGCCGCGCGGCAGGATCGTCACCTTGTGGACCGGCGCGGAGTTCGGCAGCGCCCACGCCACCAGGGCGTGCCCGCCCTCGTGGTACGCGGTGACCTTCTTCTCCTTGTCGCTCATCACCCGGGTACGCCGCTCGGGGCCGGCGATCACCCGGTCGATCGCCTCTTCGAGGAAGTCGTCGGTGATCGCTTTCTTGTCGAAGCGGGCGGTGAGCAGCGCGGCCTCGTTGATCACGTTCGCGAGGTCGGCCCCGGTGAACCCGGGGGTACGCCGGGCCAGGGTCTCCAGCTCGACACCCGGCGCGAACGGCTTGCCCTTCGCGTGCACCTGCAGGATCGCCTTACGCCCCACCATGTCGGGGCGGTCCACGGCGATCTGCCGGTCGAACCGGCCGGGCCGCAGCAGCGCCGGGTCGAGAATGTCGGGGCGGTTGGTGGCGGCGATCAGGATCACGCCGCCCTTGACGTCGAAGCCGTCCATCTCGACCAGCAGCTGGTTGAGGGTCTGCTCCCGCTCGTCGTGGCCGCCGCCGAGCCCGGCACCACGGTGCCGGCCGACCGCGTCGATCTCGTCGACGAACACGATCGCCGGAGCGTTGGCCTTGGCCTGGTCGAACAGGTCACGTACCCGGGAGGCACCGACACCGACGAACATCTCCACGAAGTCCGAGCCGGAGATCGAGTAGAACGGCACCCCGGCCTCGCCGGCCACCGCACGGGCCAGCAGCGTCTTACCGGTGCCGGGCGGACCGTACAGCAGGACGCCCTTCGGGATCTTGGCGCCGAGCGCCTGGTACTTCGCCGGATTCTGCAGGAAGTCCTTGATCTCGTGGAGCTCCTCGATCGCCTCTTCGCAGCCCGCGACGTCGGCGAACGTGGTCTTCGGAGTGTCCTTGCTGATCAGCTTCGCCTTGGACTTGCCGAAGTTGAGCACCCGGCTGCCGCCACCCTGCATCTGGCTCATGAACAGCAGCAGCAGGATCACCACGATCACCACCGGCAGCAGGGTGATCAGGATCGTGACGAAGACGCTCTCCTCGGTCACCTCGACGTCGTACGTCGCGATGTCGTCCGCGCTGGCCTCGTCGGTCAGCAGCTTGTCGAGCTCGTCGATCGACTCCGCGGGCACGGAGGCCTGGACCTTCGTGGTGGTCTTGCCCTTGACCTTGATGCCCTGCTTCAGCTCGAGGCTGAGCAGCTGCTCCTTGTCCTCCAGGACCGCCTTCTTGACGTTGTCCTTGTCGATCTGCGTGCGGGCGACCGAGGTCTCGACCTTCTGGTAGTCGGGCTCACCCGTGAACAGGGTGCTGAGCAGCAGCGCACCGAGGATCACCAGAACGACCCAGAACAGCGGCTTGCGGAAGAATCGCGTGCGTTCCATGCTCATGCGGGCTGCGGCGCCCGACCCTCCTGATCTCACACCTCGTTACGGCCTCGAGCCGCGGGAACCCGC
>JBOGDE010000556.1:0-2145 GCA_050701695.1 Micromonosporaceae bacterium | reverse complement strand
CCACCAATGGACCGCGCTGATCGCCGCCCTCGAAGACAGCCTCCGACTCCACCGCCACCGGCCGGGCACCCTCACGAAAATCGGCGGCTACCTGCACCAGCGCACCCACGGCATGATCGGCAGCCTGCTCTGGCTGATCCGCAGCGCCGCGATCAACGCGGTGCTGGACGGCACCGAGAAGATCACCAAGCAGTCCCTGGACGCCGTCGAGGCCGACATCGCCTCGCAAGCCCCCCGCCCACCCGCCGCCTGATCATCACCGATGCTGCCCCCAGACCGAGTCAAACAGATCCTCACCCTGGGCAATGCCGGCTGGTCGGCACCCGCTATCGCGGCCCACCTCGGCCACAGCCAGGTGACCGTCCGCGACTACCTGGCGGGACGCAGAACCGCCGGCGTCAGAGCCCAGCGACCAGGCCTGTTCACCGATCTCATCGCCGACTACTGCCAGCAACGCTTCGCTGAAGACTCGCACCTGCGACCCAGCGTGCTCTTCAAAGAGGTCTCCGAACTCGGCTTCACCGCAAGCCGGGCAACCTTCTATCGGCAGCTGACCCAACGCCGGCTTACGCCGGCCAGCCGCAGGAAACCTCCTGCTCGGCAGGCGGCTGAGCCAACCCCGGACGAGATCGGCCGCCCGATCGTCGACATCCACATGCCCCAGCATGTCCCGGTGCTACCGCGGCGCGTCACACCGGTCGCCGGCGAAGCACTCATCTCCTACCTGACCCGCCTCGCCACAGCCAACCACCTCACCCTCAACGAGGTCCTTACCGTCCTACCCGGCTGGTTCACCACAAAAGCTAATAATCCCGACGATCAAGCCCAACACCACATGCTTGTCTCGGCGACCACCGACGCGCTTCACGCGCTGGCCAATCTCACCAGCACAACGCCCATCGGCGTCGCCCACGCTCTTCCCGCCTTCGGCGCCACCGGCACCCACGGCCCGGTCCGCGCCACCACTGCCTGCCAACGATGCGTCGCCCGCCGCGGCGTCCGTCACGCCGTTCCCGTCCACCGGCCCATCCACGACAAGGTCTGCACCCGCCACGGCATCTGGCTCAGCGACCACGGCCAGCCCCTGCTCGACGTCACCGCCTGCCCCGACATCATCGCCGCTCAATACCGGGCAAACCGGCTCCTACGCCGCTACACACCGCAGGAGCTCATGCTCGGCATGCAGGCCGCAACCAAAGCCATCCCCGCCTGGCCAGCCTCACTAAGCGCGATTCCCCAGCACTGGCGGCATCGACTCCTCACGCTGCAAACCACCAACCGTCACCGCGGCGTTCCCACCGACCACGCAGCCCTCATGAACGCAGCGATCTACCCCAACGCCGTCACCGCCGCCGCGGCGATCCTCAACGGGACGCGCGCCGACAAGCAAGATCCATTGGCAAAAGCTCTCGGACACCCGACCACGAAGCGGCCGTGACGCGGGATCGGATCGCCATTCAAGATTCCTCACCCAAGGTCAGAGCCATCGTGGTCAGGACGACCTTCTGTCACAGGACAGCGACACGGCTGTGCCGCCCCCCTTTGGTGTGGCAATGTCGGGACCGGCGACTCAGGCGGCGCGGTCAGCTTCGGTGCCACAGGTAGGTGCGAGGTACCCACCGGCAATCCAGTTGGCAAAGGGCATGACGTCCGTCGAGAATTGGTGTCATGGCTGGACGTGTTCGCCGATTTCGCTGCCCCCGGGTGACCGGCGGGCAGTCTGTGGCGTCTTAACGTCCGGAGCGCACCTCGTGGGTGCGCCGGCAGTCTCGCCCCCGGTCTCGGCCCGGGGGCGTTCTTGTCCGGCGCAGCTTCCATCCCTGTCCCGCGAGGAGCATTCCGATGACACACAAGGCTGTTGAATCATCCACCGTCGCGCGCGCCCGGCTGGCCGAGTTGCTGGCGCTGCGCGACCTCACCGACCCGGCCGCGGGTGAGCACGCCATGCAGCACGTGGTGTCGGCGATCGAGACCGCGTTGACCGGCGCGTGGGGTGTGCCGGTGCGCCGCGACCCCGGTCCCCGCATCGTCACCGTCGAGGACAATTACGACCGGCTGCGGTACCCGAACGACGCCGCGACCCGTGACCGCCGGTACAGCCGATACGTCGGAGACGGGCGGATGCTGCGGTCGCACACCACCGCC
>JBOGDE010000555.1:0-2148 GCA_050701695.1 Micromonosporaceae bacterium | reverse complement strand
GCACCGCCGACGCCGGCAACGAGGGCCGCGCCCGCCAGCACCAGCCCGGCGGCGGGCAGCAGCGCGGCCTGCACCGCGACCGCGCCGGCGCAGATCAGGGCCACCACCAGCGGCGGCACCAGCACCCGGGGCGTCAGGTCGCGTACCGCGTCGACGTCGTCGACCAGCCGGCGCAGCCCCTCGCCCCGGCGCAGCCCGAGGGTACGGGCGGGGCCGAGGCGTACCAGCGCCTGCCAGAGCCGTACCCGCAGCTCGCCGGCGGTACGGAACGCGGCGTCGTGGGTGATCAGCCGCTCGGCATAGCGCAGCCCCGCGCGGGCCAGCCCGAAGGTACGTACCCCGACGATCGCCACCGACAGCGTCAGGATCGGTGGCCGCAGTGAGGCGGTGGCGATCAGCCAGCCGGAGGTCGCGGTGAGCGCCACCCCGGCCAGCAGCGCCAGCGCCCCCACCAGGGCACCGGCGACGGTACGCCGCGACACCAGTGTCCGCAGCGGCGGCGCCGCGACACCGACCGGCTCGGACGTGACCACGTCGGCGATATCCGGGGCCGGTGACGGCGTGACCTCGGCGGTCGTGCGGTGGGCGGCGAGCAGCACCGCGACACCGGAGTCGGCGGCCTGGCGTACCGCGGCCATCACCTGCGCGGCGGTGCCGGCGTCGAGGTGCGCCGTCGGCTCGTCGAGCAGCAGCACCCGTGCCCCGTACGCCACCCGCAGCAGCGCCCGGGCCACCGCCACCCGCTGCCGCTCCCCCGTGGACAGCTCCGCCACCCCCCGCTCCAGCAGGTGCCCCGCACCCACCCGAACCGCAACCTCCACCAGCTCGTCGCGTCCGGGACCGCCCCACTTGGTGCGCCGAACGGTCGGCGACACGCCGGGCGGGACGGCGTGTCGCGAACCGGCAGACGCACCAAGTGGGGCGGAACCCAGGTCGTCCACCGCGAGGGCAAGTTCGGCGATGACGGTGGGGGCGGTGAAGCGGGGGCGCTGGGGGACCCAGGCCAGGGTGCGGCGCCAGGCCGCCGGGTCCAGGTCACCGAGTGGGACGCCGCCCACCGTGACCGTGCCGGCGTCGGGCGCCACGAAGCCGAGCAGTACGCCGAACAGGGTCGACTTGCCGGAGCCGCTGGGCGAGTGCAGCCGTACGATCTCGCCGGGGGTCAGGCGCAGCGACCAGCCGTCGGGGGCGAGACCGTCGCGCCGGCGTACCCCCAGCTCCTCGATCACCACCGGGCCGGCCGGTGGGGTCAGCCGCCCCGACAAGGGTGCCGGTGACGCGAGCAGGTCGGCGACCCGGCGTACCGCCTCGACACCGTCCTCGCTGGCGTGGTGGGCGGCTCCGACGGCGCGCAGCGGCAGGTAGCACTCCGGGGCCAGGATCAGCACCGTCAACCCGACCACCAGGGTCAGGTCGCCGGAGACCAGCCGCAGCCCGATCCCGACCGCGACCAGCGCCACCGACAGGGTGGCCACCAGCTCCAGCACCAGCGCCGAACAGAACGCCAGCCGCAGCGTGTCCAGGGTCGCCTTGCGGTACGCCTCGGAGACCCGCCGTACCGACTCGGCCTGCGTTCCGGCGCGCCGGAACGCGGTCAGTACGGGCAGCGCCCGTACCAGTTCGTAGAGGTGGCGGGAGAGACGTGCGGTGGCGTCGGCGGCCACGGTCACCCGGTCCCGGGTACGCAATCCGACCAGCACCGCGAACACCGGCACCAGCGGTACGGTCAGCGCCACCAGCAGCGCCGAGGGCCAGTCCGCGACCAGGATCGCGACCCCCACCGCGAACGGCACCACGGCGGCGGTGACCAGCGCCGGCAGGTAGACCGTGAGGTAGGCGTCGAGCGCGTCGAGCCGCCGGGTCGCCAGCACCGTGAGGTCGGTCGCTCCGTGCCGGGCGATCCACTCCGGGCCGTGCGCCAGTGACCGGTCCAGCAGTGCGGCACGCAGCTCGGCCTTCGCGTCGGCCGCCGCCCGTGCCGCCAGCACCTGGGTCGCCCAGCTCAGCGCCGCGCGCGCCGCCACCGCGAGCGCCAGCACCACCAGCCACGGGGCGACCGGGTCGCCCAGAGGCCAGCCGCCACCCGGCACCCAGCCGCCGCTCGGGAGCCAGCCGCCGCCCGGCTCGGCTGGTGCGCCGGCCACCAGC
>JBOGDE010000554.1:0-2177 GCA_050701695.1 Micromonosporaceae bacterium | reverse complement strand
GTACGCCACGTGCGGCTGGCCGTTGTGCGACTGGCCATTGGCCGGCTGGCCCGGTCCCTGCGGAGTCGCCGGCCCGGCGCGTCCGGTGCCCGACCCGCTGGCGGCGGGCTGTGACGGCCGCGGTGGCAGCTTCAACGTCCAACCCGGCTGGATCAGGTCGGGGTCGCGCAGGGCACCGCGCTCCGGCTGCGGCCGGCCCCGGTTGAGCTTGTAGATCTCCGGCCAGCGCAGCGGATCGCCCAGCTCCCGTTCCGCGATGTCCCAGAGGGTGTCACCCGGACGCACCTGGTACGTCGCCGGCGGGTCGACCGGCTCCGGCGGCTCCGGCGGGACGGGCGGGTCGGGCGGATCCACCGGATCGGGTGTCACCACGTCGATGTCGGTGAGATAGCAGTAGGTGAAGGTGGTCTCCTCCGCCGGAGGCTGCGCGATCCGGTAGCCCTTGCGGTACTTGCGGCGCCGCCAGGGACGCGGGTCACGACCCGGGTGGCGCGGCGGACGCCGGTTGGCGTGCAGGTCATTGTCGGGCGTCCGCGGCCGCGTCGTCTGGCCGGGCGTCGTCTGGCCGGGCGTCGTCTGATCCGGCGTTGTCTGCTCGGGCGTCGTCTGGCCTGGCGTCAGCGTCGAGGTGGCCTCAGTCGCTGGCGTGACCTCAGGCGCTGGGGTGGCCTCGGGGCTTGGGACGACCACGGGCGCGGGAGCGGAAGGCGTGGCGCCGTGCAGCCGAATCCTGCTGCCGATCGACTGAGGCATCCCACGGCTGATTCCGCGCAGCAGCTCCACCGGGCTGCGCCGGCGACCGTCCTGCTGCCCGTTCCCGGGACGCGCGCCGTTCCCGGGATGCGTGTTGTTCCCGGGACGCGTGCTGTTCCCGGGACGTGTGGCGGGTGCTGCGGTCGCCAGCTCCAGCTGCGCGAAGACCGCGGTACGGCTCAGCAGCTGGTCCATGCTCTGCCGGGCCGCGTTCACCTGGTCGCCGAGCTGGTCCAGCTGACCGGCGACCTGGTCGGCGGCCGACTCCGCCTGGGCCAGCGTCTCGCGCCCCAGCGGGGTCTGTGCCCAGATCCCGACCGGCGTGGCGGGGTTGCCGCTGCCGCGTACCGACGGGCGTCGCAACCAACCCAGGGTTCGGCGCAGGAACGGGCGGTCGGTGGCCTGGTTGTCGCGGGCCTCCTGGTCGGCACCGGCGCCGCGGATCGCGCTGTTGCCGTTGGCGCGCCCGGTGACCCGCTGCCACCAGCGTTCCGCCAGCATCGGTGCCACCCCGCCGACGATCGCGGCCGCGCCACCGATCATGGAGCGGTGCCAGGGGCCGTCGATCTGGAACCCGAGGTCGAACAGCCCGGTGTCCTCGATCCTGCCCGTGCCGACCCAGCCGCGGGACAGCGCGTACGCGATCCCCACCAGTGCGGCGGCGTGCACCAGACCCGGCACCCCGGTCCACGCCAGGTCCTGCCACAGCTTCGGCGTCACCGGCAGGCTGCCCGACGGTGTCCGCGCCGGCCGGGTGGTCCGGCTGGCACGCAGGTCGGCGGCCTCCGTCAGAGCGGCCCCGGTACGGGTGGCGGCGTCGGCGCCGCGCGGTGACCGTACCCGGGTCAGTGAGGGGCCACCGGCGGCCTCGCTCAGCAGCGCCGCGGCCACGTCCCGGCGCCGCTCCAGCTCCATGGCGTCGCGTTCCAGGCCTTCGACGAGCTGTTGCAGCTGGTCCAGTGGAGCGCCGATCCGCTGCTCCGCGATCGTCTCCATCTGATCGAGCTGCTCGTTGAACTCGGCCTGCTCGCGTCGCCACGCCAGCGTGACCTCGTACCGGGCCTTCCAGTACTTCATCGCCGCGTACGGCGCGATCGCGATCGCGGTGCCGAGTCCGATGATGGCCGTCAGGTTGTAGTCGCCGACCAGCACCCCGGCGCCGAGGGCGCCCAGGCCCCAAGGGCCGCCGACCCCGACCGCAGCCTGCCCCAGGTACGACATGAACGGACGTACTCCGGTCGGGCGCCGGCCGAGCGACCGGTCCGCGTGTTCGACCGCGCGCGAGCCGGTGCCGGACCGGGTCCGGGGCGCCTCCGTCGTCGCCGGTGAGGCAGCCGAAGCCTGCTCCGGCGCAGCCTGGTCCGGCGCGGCCGAAGCCTGGCCTGGCGCAGCCTGGTCCGGCGTGGCGGGAGCCTGGTCCGGCG
>JBOGDE010000553.1:0-2184 GCA_050701695.1 Micromonosporaceae bacterium | reverse complement strand
CACCTGGCCCATCCCGGCGCCGACGGTGGCGCCGGCCGACGCGAGCAGAATGGCGTTGGACTTCACCGCGCGTACCGCCCGCCAGGCGAACGCCAGGTCGGCGAGGGTGGCGGCGTCGGCGGGCTCACCGGCGGCCAGCTTCCAGGCCGCGGGCGCGTCGCCCTCGGCGTCGATCGCGTCCCGGCTCTGCAGCAGCAGCCCGCCGGAGATCGGCCGGATCTCCGCGCCGTGCTTCGGCACCGGTCCCGCCCGCAGCAGCCTGAGGTTCTTCTTCGCGGTGAGTACGTCCAGCGCCCCCGGTTCGAACTCCGGCGCCACGATCACCTCGGTGAAGATGCCGTCCAGCTGCCGCGCCATCGCCTCGGTCACCGGCTGGTTGGCCGCGATCACCCCGCCGTACGCCGAGACCGGGTCGCAGTCGTGGGCCTTGCGGTGCGCCTCGGCGATGTCCGCGCCGACCGCGATCCCGCACGGGTTGGCGTGCTTGATGATCGCCACGCACGGCTGGTCGAAGTCGTACGCCGCCCGCCGCGCCGCGTCGGCGTCGACGTAGTTGTTGTACGACATCTCCTTGCCGTGCAGCTGCTCAGCCTGCGCCAGCCCCGGCGCCGGGGTGTGGCGGGTGGTGTAGAGCGCGGCCTCCTGGTGCGGGTTCTCGCCGTACCGGAGGATCGCCTTGCGGTCCCAGGTGCCGCCCAGCCACTCCGGGAAATGCTCCTCACCGGGCGCCAGCACGTTGCCCATCCAGGAAGCGACCTGCACGTCGTACGTCGCGGTGTGCACGTACGCCGCCGCGGCCAGCCGCTGCCGGTCCGCCAGGGTGAAGCCGCCGGCGGCCACCGCCTCCCGCAGCGCCGGGTACTGCGCCGGCGAGGTGACCACGGCGACCGACGGATGGTTCTTCGCGGCGGCGCGCACCATCGCCGGGCCACCGATGTCGATCTGCTCCACGCATTCGTCCGGCGAGGCACCGGAGGCCACGGTGTCGGCGAACGGGTACAGGTTGGACACCAGCAGCTCGAACGGCTCGATCCCCCGCTCGACGAGCTGTGCGACGTGCGCCGGCAGCCGCAGGTCGGCCAGCAGCCCGGCGTGCACCTTGGGGTGCAGCGTCTTGACCCGGCCGTCAAGGCACTCGGGGAAGCCGGTCAGCTCCTCCACCCGGGTCACCTTCACGCCCGCGGCCTCGATCTTCGCGGCGGTGGAGCCGGTGGAGACGATCGCCACCCCGGCGGCGTCCAGCCCGCGTACCAGCCCGTCCAGGCCGGTCTTGTCGTACACGCTGATCAGGGCCCGCCGGATCGGCTTGCGCTCGGCGCCCTGGGCTTCGGCCTGACTCACGGGATGGTGACCTTCCTTCCGGTGACGGTCCAGCCTTCCCGGACCATCCGTCCTACGTACTCGACCAGCTGCGCCCGCTCGGCGGTCTTGATCCGCTCGGTCAGCGTCTCCACGGTGTCCTCGTCGTGTACGGGCACCGCCACCTGCGCGATGATCGCCCCGGTGTCGACCCCCTCGTCGACCACGAACAGCGTGGCCCCGGTGATCTTGACGCCGTACTCCAGGGCGTCGCGGGGACCGTGGATGCCGGGGAACGCCGGCAGCAGCGTGTTGTGGGTGTTGATGTACCGCCCGCCGAACTCCTTCAGGAAACTGGCGCCCACCAGCTTCAGGAAACCGGCCGAGATCACCAGATCGGGCCGGTGTCCGACCAGCTCCGCGGTGAGCGCGGCGTCCCAGTCGGCCCGCTCCGCGAAATCCTTCAACCGGAGTACGCACGTCGGCACGCCCGCCGCCTCGGCCCGCGCCACGCCACCGGTGCCGTCCCGGTCGGCGCCCACCACCACCACCTCGGCTCCGTACGCCGGGTCGGTGCACGCGTCGAGCAGGGCCTGCAGGTTGCTGCCGGAGCCGGAGACCAGGACGGCGAGCCGAGTCACGCGGAAGTCTCCTCATGGCGGGTGAAGAACGGGATGCGGCATCACCCTAACTCGCGACCCCGACCCCCCGATCCGAAAGCCCCACCCTGGGTGGGCGGAGCGGCGAGCAGGCGGGCGCACCAGGCTGCGAGCACGGCGCCGACGCCGACCAGCAACGCCGCCACCAGCGCCACCGACCACCACACCGGGCCGATCTCGGCGAGCCGCGCCGAGCCGAGCGGGCCGCTCGCGGCGAAGCCCGCGG
>JBOGDE010000552.1:0-2200 GCA_050701695.1 Micromonosporaceae bacterium | reverse complement strand
AGCTGGTGTCGTGGGTGTTGAGGTTGTCCATGACCAGCACCACGGTCTCGGCTTCGGGGTAGTCGACGGTGAGGAGCCGCCGCACCTGGCCGGCCCAGTCGGTCTTGGTGCGTTGGGGTTGGGCGTCCACCCGGCGCCATCCGGCCAGGGGTTCGACCCAGCAGAAGATGGAGCAGGTGCCGTGTCGGACGTACTCGCTGTCCTCCTTGCGGTCTTGTCCCGGCTCGGCGCCGATCGGGTCGCGGGCATGGGCCAGGAGCTGGTAGGGCTTCTCGTCCATGCACACCACCGGCCGCGAGCGGTCGTAGGGCCGCTGGTAGACGGTGAGCACGTCCTCCATGCGCGCAACGAACTGAGCGTTCTGCTTGGGTGGGATGTTCCAGCACTTCTTCAGGTGAGGACGAAGCTTCGTTTTTTTAGGACCCGGCCGATGGTGGAGTGGTCCAGGTCGGGGATGTCCCCAACCAGGGCGACGTGCTTTTCCAGCAGCCGCAGCGACCACCGGGACCGTCCCTGGGGCGGGGCGGTGCAGGCCAGTGCGATCAGCCTGGCCTCGACCTCACCGGTGATCACCGAGGGCACCGGCGGATGCTCGCGCTGCTTGCGCTCGATCGTGGCCCAGATGTCGCCGCCGGTCTCGACGAACCGCATCGAGACCAGCCGGATCGTCTCCACCGAGACCCCGACCCGAGCCGCGATCGCGGCTCGCGAATCGACCTCACCGGCCGAGGAGTCCAACGCGAGCAGCACCCGCGCTCGCCTGACCATCGACACCTTCTGGACACCGGCCCGGGTAAGCCGCTCCAGCGCCTCACGGTCCTCCATGGTCAAAGCGACCGGATACTTCCTGTCCGAGCCCACGACAACGTCCTATCCGGCAGAGGGGAAGGGGAAGCTCTGCCGGAACCAAACTGGCACCACTCAACCCAGAATTAGCGCCGACACGCTACTAGTCCGTTTCCTGCTGCATGAGCTGGCGGGCGGCTTCGGTGAGGGAGCCGGAGAGGGACGGGTAGATGCTGATGGTCTGGGCGAGCTGGTCCACGGTGAGGCGGTGCCTGATCGCCAGGCTGATCGGCAGGATCAGCTCGCTCGCCTTCGCGGCGACCACCACACCGCCGACCACCAGTCCGGAGGCCGGCCGGCAGAACAGCTTCACGAAGCCGTCCTCCAGGCCCGCCATCTTGGCGCGCGCGTTGCCGTCCAGCGGCAGCATCACCGTACGGGCGGGCACCTGACCGGAGTCCACCTCGTTCTGGGTGACCCCCACCGTGGCGAGCTCCGGGTCGGTGAAGACGTTCGCGGCGACGTTGTGCAGCCGCAGCGGCGTGACCGCCTCGCCCAGCGAGTGCCACATCGCGATCCGGCCCTGCATCGCCGCCACCGAAGCGAGCATCAGCAGCCCGGTGCAGTCGCCGGCCGCGTAGATCCCCGGCACGTTGGCACGCGAGACCCGGTCCACCGCCACGAACCCGCCGGGAGCGAGCTTCACACCGTACTCCTCCAGGCCCACGCCGGTGGTGTTCGGCACCGAGCCGACCGTCATCAGGCCGTGGCTGCCCTCGACGACCTGCCCGTCGGACAGCTCGACCTCGACCCCGTCGCCGACCCGGCGTACCGCGGCGGCGCGGGAGCGGGACAGGATCGTCATCCCGCGGTCGGTGAAGACCTGCTCGATCGCCATCGCCGCGTCGGCGTCCTCGTGCGGCATCACCCGGTCCCGGCTGGAGACCAGCGTGACGTCCACCCCCATCGCCAGGTACGCGCTGGCGAACTCCGCCCCGGTGACCCCGGAGCCCACCACGATCAGCTTCTCGGGCAGCGCGTCCAGGTCGTACACCTGGCGCCAGGTGAGGATCCGCTCGCCGTCGGGTTGCGCGTCGGGCAGCACCCGCGGCGTGGCGCCGGTGGCGATCAGCACGGTGTCGGCGTCAACGTGGAACTGCTCGCCCGCGTCGGGTTCGACCACCACCCGGTGGGTGTGGCCGAGCCGGTCCTCGCCGAGCCGCGCGGTCCCCGCGACGTACCGGACTCCCTCTTTCACCAGCTTGGCGTGGATGTCGGCGGACTGGGCGGCGGCGAGGCGGCGTACCCGCTCGTGCACCGCGGGGGGGTCGACCTGCGCGCCGACGCCGTCGGTGCGGATCCCGAGTTTGTCCGCGCCGCGCACCGCGGTGACCACGTCGGAGGAGGCGATGAA
>JBOGDE010000551.1:0-2204 GCA_050701695.1 Micromonosporaceae bacterium | reverse complement strand
GCTCATGATCGTGGCCAGCAGGCGGCTGGCCTTGCCGTCGAAGGTGTCCAGCCAGATCCGGTGAGCTCGGCTGCCCGCCCGGCGACCAGGAATCCGGACGCCACGACAAGCTGCAGCCCGATCAGCAGCCAGGCGACGCCCAGCAGCCAGCGGGGTGGTCGCCGCAGCAGCTCCAGCCACGGCGCCTCGCCGCGTCCGAAGTGCCGGCGTCCCCCCGAGCGCATCGCCCACCGCACAGGCACCGCCCCATGGTAGGCGTCGCACGCCCGGGCACCGCACGCGCGGCAATCCCATCGGGTGACGGGCCCGTGACGGCGCCGCGCTCAGCCGGCGAGGTCCCGCCGCACCTCGTCCTCGGTGACCAGCCGCAGCCGGGGCACCATGCCGGCGTCGGCCAGCACGTCCAGCGCCGCCTGCTCGGTGGCGTCGAGCTCCACACCCTCGGGCGGACCCCCGAGGATGACGCTCACGACGCAGTCACCACAGCCGCTCCCCCGCACCTGGCAGGTATCGCAGTCGATGAGCATCTCTCGTCTCCTCCATGGCATGCATCTCACGCGGCTCTCATCACCACGCACGCTATGCCGGGGGTACGACAAAACCGCCGCTCAGCCGCGTTCCAGGCGGCTTTAGCCGCGTTCCCGGCGGCGCGTTCCAGGTGGCTCAGCCGCGTTCCAGGCGGCGCAGCAGGGTGTCCGAGCCGAGCGGATAGGCACCGTGCCGGCGTACCCCGTCGGCCACCTCCCGGTCCGAGGAGACGACCACCACCGGGCGCCCCGCGGGCTCGGCGCGTACCAGCCGGCGGATCAGCTCGTCGGCGGTCTCCCCCTTGCGGCTGAACAGCACCCGTACCCCGCGCGGCGCCGGCGGCAGCCCCACCACCCGCTCGGCGCCGTCGAAGACCACCGTCACCTCGGCGCCGGTCTGCGCGGCCAACCCGCCCAGACCGCTCACCAGACGCTTGCGCTGCTGCTCCAGGACCAGCTCGCCGTATCCCTGCTTGGTCACGTTGTAGCCGTCGATCACCAGGTGCGCCTTGGGCAGCGCCAGCAGCTGATCCAACCGGGCCGGGTCGTCGGCCTCCAGGCCCCGGGGTCGCTCGGCAGCCTCCGCGGCGGTGTCGGCCGCGCCCATGGCCACGAAGTCGGCGGGCAGCTTCTCGGTCGGCTCCAGCGCCAGCTCGCGGCGCAGCCCGTGCGCGGCCTGCCCGATGGTCTCCAGCAGCAGCCACACCCGCGCGTCGTCGATCGCCCGGCCCTCGCGTCCGGACTGCCGGCTGCCCGCCAGCTCCCGCTCGGTCTCGGCCAGCTTCGTGCGCAGCCGCCGCAGCTCGGCGTCGTGCTCGGAGCCGGCCCGGTTCAGCCGGCCCTTCTCCGTGGCCAGCAGCTGGGCGGTACGCCGCTGTTGCTCCTCGGCGTCGCGCAGCGCGCGGGTGAGCTGGCGTACCTGTTCGCGCAGCTGGCCGGCCTCCGCCGCCAGGCTCGCCGCCTGCTCCCGCAGCCGCTCGGACTCGGTACGGGCGGCGTCCGCCTCGGCCCGGCTGCGGTCGGCCTCGACCCGTGCCGTACGCAGCTCCCCGGCCACCGCCTGGTCGGCGACCTCGGCCTGCACCGCGTCGCTGGCCGCGGCCACCAGCTCGGTCCAGCCTTCCGGCCGTACCAGGTAGGCCAGCGCCGCCACCTCGACGGGATCCGCCGCGGCCGGGTGGGCGCCGTCGCGTACCGCCGCGCCCAGGTCACCCGCGCGCCGTACCACCCGTTCGGCGACCCGGTGCCGGAACGGCGCGTCGGTGGACAGCTGGGCGGCGATCGCGGCACCGCCGAGCTTGGCGCGCCGCTGTGGAGCGAACCGGGCGATCCGGCGTACGGCGCCGGGCAGCTCGTCGGCGGGCAGCTCACCGAGCACCGCGGCCGCCACCGCGATCACGCGTTGCCGTACCGGTGCGGGCAGCACCGGGTCGGGCACCGCCGGATCGGGCACCGCCGGGTCGGGCAGAGCCGGATCAGGGGTGTGCGGCGATTCGGAGGACGCTCCGGACGGGTCGGTGCCGCCGGGAGCCGACCGCACGTTGTCCGGATCCGTCATCGATCAAGTCTGACAAAGAGGTCGCGCGGATAGGGCGCCGGGTGCGAGCCGAGCGCCAGCCGCTTCCTGGCAAGGCGGACGACGACGTGCGTGGCGGAGCCACGTGCTAGGAGGACAAC
>JBOGDE010000550.1:0-2209 GCA_050701695.1 Micromonosporaceae bacterium | reverse complement strand
GGTCCAGGCCCGCCGCATCCCGGCCCGGCCGCGTACGTGTCGGCCCGCTGCGCCGGCCCGGCCCGGCGCTGAGCACTAGAGTCCTGGTATGACAGCGGATCGGGAGCAGTTGGCGGCGCTGATCGAGATGTGGCGGGGCGCGGTGGACGACTTCGTCGCGCTCGCCCGGGGGCTGGACGAGGCGGCGCTGGCCCGGCCCACCGACCTCCCGGGCTGGAACGTGAAGGCGCTGGTGTCCCACGTCGCGCACCTCGAGTCCGACCTCGCCGGCGACCCGCAGCCACAGGTCGAGGTGCCGCCGGCAGCGCACGTCACCGGCCCGCTCAACATCTACACGGAGAGCGGCGTGATCGCCCGCGCCGACCGTACGCTCGGCGAGCTGGTCGCGGAGATCGAGAGCGCCGCCGGGAGGCGGTACGCCGCGCTGTGCGCCGACCCGCCCACCGACGGCACCGCCGACCCCGGCGGCCTGGCCACCCTGATGGGCTGGGGTTGGCAGACGCTGCTGCGCAACCGGCCGCTCGACGTCTGGATGCACGAGCAGGACATCCGGCGCGCGGTCGGTACGCCCGGCGGGCTGGACTCCGCCGCCGCCCGCCACACCGCCGAGGTGTACGCCGCCAGCCTGCCGTACGTGGTCGGGAAGAAGGTGGCGCCGCCGGCGGGCACCACCGTGGCGCTGGAGGTCGACGGCCGGCGGTTCGCCGCCACCGTCGGCGAGAACGGCCGGGGGGCACCGGTCGATCCCGACACCACCGATCCGGACGTGACGCTGGCGATGGACTTCCCGACCTGGATCATCCTGGTCGGCGGGCGGCGTGCCCCCGAGCAGGTCACCGTCGAAATCACCGGAGACCAGGAGCTGGGCCGCCGGGTGCTGCCCGAACTCGCCGTCACCCTGTAGCCAGCCGAGTAGTCAGTCGCGAGGAGGCTTCATGCCACTGTCCGCCCAGGAACGCCGGCTGCGGTACGCCGCGGTGATCTTCGCCGTCGCGCTGGCGGTCCACGGCGCCGACCACGCACACCGCGGCTTCGACGTGGTCAGCGACCAGATCATGTGGGCAGGCAACACCCAGATCGTGCTGGCGCTGATCGCACTCGGCCTGGTGGCCGTACGGCACCGCTGGGCGCCGTACGCCGCGATCGTCGTCGGGTTCGCCAGCGCCCTCGGCTTCACCGCCGCCCACCTGTTTCCCAGCTGGGGCGTGTTCAGCGACTCGTTCCTCACCCCGGCGGCCGACGCCGGCGTCACCTGGTACTCCTGGGTCAGCGCGGTGGCCGAGATCGGCGCGGACCTGCTGTTCGGCTGGGCCGGCGTCGACGTCCTGCGCCACGCCCGCGCGGGCGCCACTCAGTCCAGTGCGTAGTGCAGCACCAGCTCGTACCCGTCGTCCCTGTGGCCCGCGATCACCAGGTCGGCCTCACCGCGCAGCGTGGCGAGCCCGCCGGTGCCCATCCCGGGCACCACGGTGACCTGGGCACGTACCGCCCCGTCGCCGTGACTGCCGACGTGCTGCAGCACGCAGGAGCCGTCGTGCCCGCCGATGCTGCCCTCGAACCGCTCCAACCCGATCACCACGTCGTCACCGTCGCGGTAACCGAGCAGGTAGTGCAGCGTCGAGCTGCCTTCCATCTCCCCGGTGTACGTGTAGCCGCTGGCCACGTCGGAGAGCCCCCGGCGCGGCAGGTAGATCCCGTTGCGGGTCTCCCCTTCGCCATCGATGTCCGCGTACACCTGCTCGTCCCATGACGCCACCTGAAACCGGCAGCTCGCCTTCGCTGAGTAACCCATTCCCCCACGCTAGGAGCCGCCCCGCCGCCGCTCTTGAACAAACGCGACACCGCGGAGTCGGTACGGTGCGCGGATGAGGCAGGGTCCGCGGGGTCGACCGGAGGCGATCGTGCGGCCGGCGGCCGCGCGGAGGCGTTCCGGGTGGCGCGGTACGCCCCGCGCGACTCGCTGGCGGAGTTCGTCGACTACCACTGGCTGGTGCGCTGGGACGTGCCGGCGCCGTACCGGCAGCAGGTGGTGCCGCAACCCCGGGTGCACCTGGCCGCCGAGTCCGGCAGCGACCGGCTGCTGGTGCACGGGGTGAGCCGGGCGCCGTTCCACCGCACCCTGACCGGCACCGGCCTGGTGCTGGGTGCCGCGTTCCACGCCGGCGGGTTCCGGCCGCTGCTGCGCGCCAGCCGGGCACCCGGGTACGCC
>JBOGDE010000549.1:0-2219 GCA_050701695.1 Micromonosporaceae bacterium | reverse complement strand
CCCCGGTGGTGACGGCCGCGGAGGTGGCGGCGCGGGCGGCGGAGGGTGAGCCGGCGGCGGTGGCGGTGTGGCGGGAGACCGTCGACGCACTGGCCGACGGACTGCTCACCGCCATCACACTGTTCGATCCAGAGCTGATCGTGCTCGGCGGCGGGCTCGCCGAAGCCGGCGGCACCCTGCTGCGCCCGCTGACCGCGGCCCTGGAGACCCGCCGCACCTTCGAAGCCGCCCCGCGACTCACCCTCGCCGCCCTCGGCGACCAGGCCGGCTGCCTCGGCGCCGCGCTGATTGCCGTCGAGATCCTGAAGTCCGACTGGGCGGTACGCCCCACAGATCCACAAGATCCGGGAGACAACCGTAAGGAGGCACGACGGTGAGGGTCCGGGGAAAGGTGGTGACGGCGGACGGGGTCGTCGCGGGCGAGGTGGTGGTTGACGGGTGGCGGATCGTCGCGGTCGCCGGCACGCCGGCCGACGCCGAGGCCACGGGCGACTGGATCGTGCCGGGGTTCGTGGACATCCACGTGCACGGGGGCGGTGGCGCGTCGTACACCACGGGGGACCCTGAGGCGGCGCGGCGGGCGGCAGGTTTCCACCTCAGCCACGGGACCACCAGCACGCTGGCGAGCTTTGTCACCGCGCCGCCGGAGCAGCTGCTCGCGGCCACGGCCGCACTGGCGCCGCTGGTCACCGAGGGGGTGCTGGCGGGGCTGCACTACGAGGGGCCGTACCTGTCACAGGCGCGGTGCGGGGCGCAGAACCCGGCGTACCTGCGGCCACCGTCGATCGAGGAGCTGACCCGGCTGGTGGACGCCGGCGCGGGGGCGGTACGGATGGTCACGGTCGCGCCGGAGCTGCCGGGCGCGGTCGAGGCGATCCGGTGGCTGGTGGCGCGTGGCGTGGTGGTGGCGATCGGGCACACCGACGCGACGTACCCCCAGGCCCTGGAAGGGGTGGCGGCGGGCGCGACGGTCGGCACCCACCTGTTCAACGGGATGCGGCCGCCGCACCACCGCGAGCCCGGCCCGGTGTACGCGCTGCTGTCCTCGCCGAAAGTGGTGTGCGAGTTCATCGCCGACGGCGTGCACCTGCACGACGGGACGCTGCGGTTCGCCGCCGGCGCGGCCGGGGCGGGGCGGGCCGCGCTGATCACCGACGCGATCGACGCCACCGGGATGCCGGACGGGGCGTACGAGCTGGGCGGGCAGGCCGTGACCGTCAGTGACGGTGTGGCGCGGCTGACCGAGGGCGGCTCGATCGCCGGGAGCACGCTGACCATGGACGCCGCGCTGCGCCGCGCGGTCGGCGCGGGGATCTCACTGGCCGACGCGGTGGCGATGGCGTCGACCACCCCGGCGCAGGCGCTGGGACTCACCGACCGGGGTCAGATCGCCACCGGGATGCGCGCCGACCTGGTGGTGCTCGACGAATCGCTGCGGGTCATCCGCGTGATGCGCGCCGGGGAGTGGGTGGCGGGCGCGTGATCCTGACCGTCACGCTGAACGCCGCGCTGGACATCACGTACCGGGTGGGGCGGCTGGTCCCGCACACCACGCACCGGGTGGACGCGGTCGCCGAACGCCCCGGCGGCAAGGGCATCAACGTGGCGCGGCTGCTGCACGCGCTGGGCGAACCGGTCACCGCCACCGGGCTGGTCGGTGGCCACACCGGGGAACGGATCGTGGACCTGCTGGTCGCCGACGGCGTACCGGCGGCGTTCACCGAGCTGGCGGCCGCGTCCCGGCGTACCGTCGTGGTCGGCTCCGACGGCGACGCCACCGGTTTCTGGGAGCCCGGCCCGCGGGTGACCGCCGCCGAGTGGACCGGCTTCACCGACCACTTCCGGCGGCAGCTGGGCGGTGCGGCGGTGGTGGTCCTGTCCGGCAGCGTGCCACCCGACCTCCCCCGCGAGGTGTACGGGCAGCTGGTCAACGCCGCCCGGCTGGCCGGCGTACCGGTGGTGCTGGACGCGGACGGCGAGCCGCTGCGGCACGGCCTGGCCGCGCGCCCCGCCGTGGTGAAGCCGAACGCCGACGAGCTGGCCGCGGTGATCGGGCACCGTCCGGAGGGGGTCGCGGAGACGCTACGGGCGGCCGGCACGTTGCGCACGCAGACCCAAGGCGCGGTAGTCGCCTCGCTCGGTGCCGAGGGCCTGCTGGCGCTCACCGGCGACGGCGCCTGGCACGCGGCGGCACCTCCCCAGCGGGGCAACCCCACCGG
>JBOGDE010000548.1:0-2253 GCA_050701695.1 Micromonosporaceae bacterium | reverse complement strand
CCGAAGGCGAGCGCCGCCGCGCCGCCTCCCGCCGCCAGCAGCAGCCGGCGCCGGGAGAGCTGGTCGAGGTCGGAGACGGTGTCAGCCATGCCGCCCAACGTAGGGACATCGACGGACGCCTGTACATGGAGCGAGCCGGGCACAGATGACCCGACCCGGAACGCACCTCACCCGCCGCCGGGACCGGGGGTGTCCGGCAGGAACCGGCGGCGCAGGTCGGGGCGCAGGAACGCGGCGGGGCTGGCGATTCCGAGCCCGCCGTCGACCGGCAGCACCGCCCCGGTGACGAACGACGCCGCCTCCCCGGCGAGGAACCGTACCGCCGCCGCGACCTCGGCCGGCCGGCCGGTACGCCGCAGCGGGTACCCCTCGGCGGCGGCCGGCAGCTCTTCACCGCCGATCATCCCGGGCGCGACCGCGTTGACCCGGATCCCGGCGGGGCCGTACTCCAGGGCGAGCTGGCGTACCAGCCCTTCCAGACCGGCCTTCGCGGCGGCGTACCCGGGCAGGCCGGGGGCGGCCAGGGTGGCGTTGACCGAGCTGACGGCGACGATCGCGGCGCCCGGTGCCAGCAGCGGCAGCGCCGCCCGGCAGACGTAGAACGCCGCGTCCAGTGTGGCACCCAGGGCGGCCCGCCACTGCGCGTCGGTGGTACGCACCGCCGCCGCCACCGGCATCACCGCCGCCGCCAGCACCACCACGTCGAGCCGGTCCAGCAGCTTGGCGGCCCGCGCCACCGCGCCGCCCGCCCCCTCCGGCTGGGCACAGTCGAACACCAGCTGATCGAGGTACGCGGGCTCGTCGGCGGTATCCAGCGCCACCCCGACCACCCGGTCCCCGTCGCTGGCGAACGCCCGGGCGATGGCGCACCCGATCGGTGAGCTGCCGCCGATCAGCAGCACTCCCCGGTTCATGCTCCCCGCCACTGCGGCAGGGCGAGCGCGGCCAGGATCGGCTCCAGGCCACGCCGGGTCGCGGTGTCCAGTGGCCGGGCCGGCATCCGTACCGTCGCCGAGGCGATCACGCCGCGCCGGACCAGCACCTCCTTGTGCACCGCCCAGGCCACGCCGGCCTGCAGGCCGTACCGGATGAGTGGGAGCAGCCGGTCGTAGCCGGTCTGCGCGGCAGACCGGTCGCCGCGCCGGTACGCCGCGAGCACGTCGCCGAGCAGGTCGGAGAACTCGCAGGCCGGCATGGTGCCGACCGCGCCCGCGTCGAGTTCCTCCAGCAGGAAGAACGCGTTCTGGCCGCCGATCACCGCGTACCCCTCGGGGGCCCCGGCGACCACCTCGGCCACCTTCGGCGCGGTGGGCTGCGCCTCCACCTTCACAGAGGTCACCCCTCGCAGCTTGCCCAGCTCGGTGAGCAGTGCCGCGGACATCGCCACCCCGGTCGCGGCCGGCGCGTCCTGCACCATCACCTCGCACCCGGAGGCCCGCGCCACCTCGCCGTAGAAGTCGACCAGCTGCGCCGGCGCCGGCTTGGCCAGGTACGGCGGCAGCACCATCAGGCAGTCGGCGCCCCCGTCCACCGCTTCGCGGGCCTGTTCCAGCGCGGTGACCAGGCTGGTCGCGTTCACCCCCGCCACCACCGGTACGGCACCGGCGACCAGCTCGGTGACGGTGGCGAGGATGGTGCGCCGCTCGGCGGCGGTCAGCGCGAAACCCTCGCTCGCCATCCCGAACACCGCGAGCCCGGCCACCCCGCAGCCGAGCTGGAACTCGGTGAGCCGGCGCAGGCTGGCCAGGTCGAGCGCACCGTCCTCGGCGAACGGTGTGGCAAGGATCGGCACCAGCCCGCTGACCAGATCTGACACCCTCTCACCACTCCTTCGCATGCGTGTGTACGAACTCCTCGTCGACCTCGACTCCGAGCCCGATGCCGTCCGGCACCGCGATCTCGGCGGCGGTCACCCGCAGTCGCGTACGCAGCATCGTCGCAGCCACCCGTACCGTCGTCGGCTGGTACTCGAAGTACGGCAGCTCCGGCAGCACCGCGCTGAGCTGGACCCCGGCGGCGAGCGCGATCCCGAGCCCGGTGGAGTGGTGCGGCGCCACCGGCACGTGCCGCGCGGCGCACAGCTCCGCGATCGCCAGCGCCTCGGTGATGCCGGTACGCCCCACATCCGGCTGCGCCAGCCCGACCGCGCCGGCGGTCAGCCAGGTGTCGAACTCATACCGGTTGCGCAGCGCCTCGCCGACCGCGATCGGCAGCTCGCTGTGCGCGGCGAGCCGGGCGTGGCCGGTGACGTCC
>JBOGDE010000547.1:0-2258 GCA_050701695.1 Micromonosporaceae bacterium | reverse complement strand
GAGGCGGGCGATGGCGACGCGTCGGGTTGACGGCACGGCCTCTGCCAGGCTGCGGCGGTGGCAATACGCGGTCGCCGCCGTCGCTGGCGCGGGCCTGGCGGCGGTGCTGGTGCTGCGCCTCCGGCGGCGCGGAAGCCGCGCCGGTGCCGGGCATCCCGGTCCGGGACACCACCGTGGTATGGCTGGTCTCCCTCGCCCGGGTGGCGACCGACGTGCTCGCGGTGGTCACCGTCGGGTGCCTGCTCGCCGCCGGGTTCTTCACCGCCGGGGACGGGCGGCTGGTCTCCACCCACGGCTACCGGTGGCTGCGCGCCGGCGGCGTAGTCGCCGCGGTGTGGAGTCTGGTGGCGTTCGCGGCGATCCCGGTCGCGCTCAGTGACATCCTCGCCACCTCGATGGCCGAGGCGGTGACCCTGCGCGCGGTGGGCAACTTCGTGACCACGGTGCCGCAGGGGACCGCCCTGCTGACCGTGGCGGTGCTGGCCGCCGTGGTGGCCGTGGGCTGCCGGATCACGTTGACCGTGACAGGTGCCGCGGTGCTGACCGGGCTTGCGATCATCGCGCTGCTGCCGCCGGTGCTCACCAGTCACGTGTACTCGGCCGGCGACCACCAGCAGGCGGTCAACTCCCAGCTGTTCCACGTGGTGGGCGCCGCGCTGTGGGCTGGCGGGCTGGTCGCGTTGGTGTTCGCCCGCCGCCTGTCCGCCCCCGCCCTCGCGACCGCCGCCCGCCGTTACAGCCAGCTCGCCCTGGTGTGCTACATCGCCGTGGCCGCCAGCGGGGCGTTGAACACCTGGATCCGGTTCACCGCCCCGGGCCAACTGTTCACCGACGCCTATGGCCGGGTGGTGCTGGTCAAGATGGCGGCACTGGTCACCCTGTTCGGGTTCGGCGCCTGGCACCGGCGGCGCACCCTTCCGCGCCTGGCGGCCGGCCAACGGCGCCTGTTCCTGCGGTACGCCGGGGCCGAGGTGGTCGTCTTCGCCGCCACTGTCGGGGTGGCCGCCGGGCTCAGCCGCACCCCGCCGCCGCCCGGCGACATGCCCAGCTCCTCGCTGACCAGGGCGCTGCTGGGGTTCGAGATGCCCGGCCCGCTCACGTGGCGGTCGCTGCTACTCGACTGGTACCCCGACCCGCTGTTCCTCGCCCTCGCCGGCGCCGCGGTCGCCGGGTACTTCTTCGGGGTGCGACGCCTCGGCCGGCGCGGCGAGACGTGGCCCGCCACGCGTACCACCGTGTGGGCCGTCGGGTGGCTGTTGGTCGCCGTAGCGACCAGCTCGAATCTCGCCCGGTACGGGCCGGTGCTGGTCAGCGTCCACGCCGTCCAGCACCTGATGCTGGCCGTCCTCGTCCCGGTCCCGCTGGTGCTCGCCGCGCCGCTCACCCTGGCCCGGCGCGCCCTGCGACCGTCCCCCACACCCGGGCTGCGCGGCCCCCTCGAATGGTTGGAAGTCGCCGCCGCCAGCCGCCTGCTCCGCGCCGCCGCGCACCCTGTCGCGGCGGTCCTGCTGTACGCCGCCGCGCTGTACCCGATGTACCTGCCGGCGATCTACGAACTCACCCTGCGCTCCCACGCCGCGCACCTCGTGGCCTTCGGCTTCTTCCTCGCCGCCGGCTACCTGTTCTTCTGGCTGCTGATCGGGGTCGACCCGCCGCCCCGGCCGCTGGCCCGCGGCGCGAAGGTGGCGCTGCTGGCCGTCGTCGCCGTCGCACACGCCGGGTTCGGCTGGGCGTTGATCGGCGCCGACACCCCGCTCGGCCCCGGCTGGTTCGACTCCCTCGGCCGGACCTGGGGACCAGACCTGCTCACCGACCAACAACTGGCCGGCGCGATCCTGCTCGTCGGCGGCGAAACCGTCTTCCTCGGCGTCCTCCTCTACCTGGCGGTGTCGGCACGCCGGCGCGGACACCGGCCGTTCACCAGAAGGGCCGCCCGGGCGAGCCGGCACACGGTCAGCTGAACGGCGGTCATCCGACATTCTCGGGCCCTTGGTCACGGAACTCGGTGATGAACCGGACCAGGGTCTTCCGTACGACCCTGTCGCCGAGGACCCGTTGATGCCAGGCGGTGGCCGCCACATTCGTGGGCATCGATTCGCGTTCGACGAGTATCACGTCGCCGGGGAACTCGGCGGCGATGGCCTTCAGCGCGGCTCTGCCGTCGGCGTCCAGGCCGGGCCGGTACCACAGAACGACGTTGCCGTGTTCCATCGAGTGCACCAGCGCCCCGTCCGCGGGCGCCGACTCGCCGGAGTAGT
>JBOGDE010000546.1:0-2260 GCA_050701695.1 Micromonosporaceae bacterium | reverse complement strand
CAGCCGGGCGGCCCGGGAGCGGGCCAGCCCGCGCAGCGCCGCGGCCGCCACCCCGCGCTCGGCGGGCAGCACCAGGCGCTCCCGCAGCAGCCGGTACTCGTACGCCACCGGGTGCCGCCCCGGGGTCAGCCGGTACGGCGGCGGATGCACCGCCGTGACCACGTCGTGCAGGTAGTCGGTGAGGGTGCCGCCGGTCGCGGCCGCAAAGCTGGCAAGGGTCATGGTGCGGTCTCCTGTCGCCAGAGCACCGCGAGCGAGAGCATGGTGAACGCCAGCGGGGTGATCAGGGTGTTGTAGTAGCCGGAGCCGAGCAGGTTCAGCACCAGCACGGTGGAGCCCGCGAGCCCGACCGCGCTGTGGTCGCGCCGGTAGTGCCACAGGGCGTACCCGAAGAAGCCGAGGAACAGGCCGGCGCCCAGGAACCCGTGGGCGTACAGCTCCAGCCAGATCTGGCCGTTGCTGCCGATGGTGTGGTTGCCGCAGTTGTCGCAGCCGGCGCTGTTGCCGACCGCGATCGAGGAGTCGCTGCCCAGCGTGTTGCGGGTGCTGCCGAACCCGATCACCGGCGAGTACCCGATGCCGTCCAGCGCCTGCTCGGTGGTGTAGATCCGGATGTCGTTGGAGTGGCCGTTCTCCATCCGGGAGCTGACCAGCTCACCGAGCGGTGTGGTGGCCAGCAGCAGGGTGAGGGCCGCGCCGGCGAGCGCGAGCGCTCCGATGGCGAGCAGCCGGCCCCGCAGCGCCAGCCGCACCGCGACGTACCCGGCGGCGACGGCGAGCCCCAGCCACAGGCCGCGGTTCAGCGAGATCACCACCGGGATCACCGAGACCGCGAGCACCGTACCGGCGGCGATCTTCTGCCAGCGGCGGGTGCCGTGGAAGCCGGCGAGTACGAACCACGGCAGCAGCAGGAAGAAGTTGTTGCCCCAGATGTTGGTGTAGCCCCACGGCGCCGCCGGGCGGGGGGTGGGGAAGCCGAGCACCTGGTGCAGCTGCGCCACCGCGGGATGGGTGAGCGACCTGATGAAGGTGTTCTTCGCGTACCGGTCGGGGAGCAGCAGCTCCACCGGCGAGGTGAACTCCAGCTGCGGCCACAGCGTCCCGACCACGCCGCCGACCACGGTGATCAGGAACGACCACCCCAGCAGCCGGATCAGCCGGCGCCGTGGCAGCTCGGACTCGGTCAGGTTGCCGGCGTAGAGCAGCAGCACGGTCAGCGACGCGTACTCCACCAGCCGTAGCGCGACCCCGGGCATCCGGCTCAGCGCGGTGCCCGCCACGGTGCCCGGCGGGTCGTACTCCAGCGCCGCCAGACTGACCACCACGACCAGCAGGAACAACCCCCACAACCAGAATCCCGGGGGTACGGAGATTCCCCGCCGCCGCCGCAGCAGCGCGATCCCCATCGGCACCGCCAGGATCGGGTAGATCAGTACCCCCAGCCCGAGCGCCCACCACACCGGATACAGCAGCAGCAACCCCGTCAGGGGCCACCCCGCCCGCAACGGCACCCACCGCGGCCGCCGCGCCTGGCGCGGCGCGGTTTCTGGGGTTCTCGTTGCTTCGCGACCTGCCGAAACCACGAGAACCCCGGAAAGCTCGCGCGACCTCAACGGCTGCTTCCGGTGGTGGCGGGTTCGTCGGCGTCATCGGACGCGTCCGGGTCAGCGGGCTCGTTTTCGGCGAGGGTCTCGGGACCGGTGAGGTCCTTCTCGGCGAGATCGTTTTCGTCGTCCTCGGGGTCGTCCAGCTCCCCGTCCTCGTCGACGATGCGGGGGAGCACCACGGTGGGGGTTTCCGGGACGGGTGCGGCGGTGGGGCGGACCGGGCGCGGGCGGGGGGCGACCGCCGGGAGTGCTACCGCGCCGAGCAGGGGGGTGCCGACCCGGTACAGCTGTTCGGCGGCGTCGACCACCTCCTCGTCGGTGGTACGCCGCAGGTCGACCGCAAGGATCACCGCGTCGGCGTGGATCGCGAGGCTCTGCGCGTCGGCGCTCTCCGCGGTCGGTGGCGCGTGCACGATCACGTACTCGGCCTCGGCGCGAGAGCCGACCAACAGCCGGCGCGCCGCTTCGGACTGCAGCAGCCCGGCGGCGCTGGCGGTGCTGCCGGTGGGGAGCACCCGCAGTCCGGGGTGCCGGGACGCGGCGACCAGCGCCTCGTCCAGCCCGGCCCGCCCGGCCAGCACCTCGGAGAGTCCGGGCCCGGTCGGCACCCCGAACCCGCCGGAGGCCGGTACGGCGTCGGCGTACACCAGGGC
>JBOGDE010000545.1:0-2276 GCA_050701695.1 Micromonosporaceae bacterium | reverse complement strand
CCGCGGCGATGATGACCGCTCGGCGCAGCATCCGCCGCCGGCCGCGCGAGCTGCGCCGCGTCCTTGCGTCGCTGCCGCGATCCTCGCTTGGCCGCGCCCGCCTTCGGCGACCTGCGCGGTGGCGACTGCGCGGAGGATGTCGACTTGGGGGCCCGCTTGGCGTTGCGTGTGGATGCCACCTTCACTCCCGTGAACGCCGTCCACCCCGCCTTACCGGCGGAGGGAACTTCGGAATCGACTACGAATTACTATCACGGTTAGTATATCGTCGGTCTTGGGGCAGCTCGCCCTCGCGGGACGGGCCACCCGAGCCAATCCGAAATCGGATCAGTCGCGGTGGCCGGACGGCAGCGGCGTCGGCTGCATCGCGCGGTCCATGCCGGAGGCGACGAACTCGGAGACCGCCTGGTGCGCGTGCTGCTGGATCAGCGCCGCCACCTGCGGTTCGGGTGAAGTCTCCACGACTTCCACGCCGCCGTCGACGTTGGTGATCCGCATCTCGATTGTCTCGTGGTATTCGAAGATCTCCCGGAAGAGCGGGTCCATCTGCCGGATCGGTCGCCGTTCTCGACGCGTTCGCGCATCTGCCATACGTGGGTGCGGATCAGCTCCGCGACATCCGGGGCGCGGCTGGTGGTCTACGAGCGGGTCCCGTCGGGGAGGTCTTCGACCTGGCGGAGGATCTCCTCGTGGTTGGTCAGCAGGTCGTGGATGATCGGCATGTCGCGCATCATCTGCCGGTCCATGCCGCCGCGGGTCATCATCCAGTCCGGCTTCCCGGGGGCGCCCCTGCCGTCGCCCATGGGTGAACGCCCCATCGGCCCGCCACCGCAGCAGCCGGCGACCACGACGCCGGCCGGAACGATGAGGCCAGCGCCGAGGATCCGGGCGAGAGCCCGACTGCGGTTCATGGGCACGCTGTCGATCGGGCATATGTCTCGCGGTGCGCTCATCGCCGCTCCCAACTCGGTGGTTCCTGGCTCGTACCCCTAAATCGGCAGGTAGATGCTGGACACCCACGACTGCATGTGCCGGATGATCCGGTCCCACCCGCCAGTGACCTGCAGCAGGCCGATGGCGATCAGCAGCACGCCGCCGGCGACCATGACGGCACGGGCGTGCCGGCGCGCCCACTCGAACCGCCGCAGCGCCCCCTGCATCGACACCGCCGCGACCAGGAACGGGATTCCCAGCCCCAGGCTGTACGCGAAGGCCAGGACCGCGCCCCGCGCCGCGCTGGAGGTGTTCACCGCCAGGGTGAGCACCGCGGCGAGCGTCGGGCCGACGCACGGGGTCCACCCGATCCCGAACAGCACCCCCAGCAGCGGTGCCCCCGCGACCCCGGCGCGGGGCCGGTAGGACAGCCGCAGAGTGCGGCCCAGCACGGGCAGGTGCAGCCCGGTGAACATCAGCCCGAGCAGGATGGTGACTACACCGAGGATCCGGATCAGGACCTCCTGGTGCTCCAGCACCAGGCGGCCGATGCCGCCGAACAGGGCTCCGTAGCTGGTGAACAGGGCGGCGAACCCGAACACGAACAGCGACGCGCCGAGCAGGGTCTGCCGGCGTGACGGGGCCGCCGGCTCGGCCACGGCGGTCGCGGCGGGCGGGCTGCTGGTGGCCGGGGCGCCGACAACGGCGACTGCCCCAGGTGTTGCCGAGGTGTTCGCGGCGCCGGCGCCGGCCATGCCGCCCGCGTACGCCAGATACCCGGGCACCAGCGGCAGGCAGCACGGCGAGAAGAACGAGACCAGGCCGACTAGCAGCGCGACCGGAATCGCGAACAGCATCGGCCCGGTGAAGACCAGCTCCGAGAACATCTCGCCGATGGCTTCCAGCACCCGCACCCTCCTGCCGCACAAGAACTACGAGCAAGGATAGTAGTTCCTGGTGCCATGCGACCGGGCGGGGCCGGACGGGTGAGCCGCTAGGACAGGGCGCTGAGGTCGACCGGGCAGTACGGGGTCTGCGCGGCGGCCAGCGCCGGGGCCAGCGCGACCACCAGCGGCAGCGCCACCACCAGAGCGACTATCACCGTGGTGGTGGCCCGGCGCAGCAGGCCGAGCGGCCGGTGCGGGGACAGCAGCCGGCGTACCCGGGCCAGTGCCTGTGGTCCGCCGGCCGCGAGGGCCGCCGTAGGCGTGGCGCCTTCGGCGAGAGCGACCAGGGCCGACGCGTGGGTATGGCGGTCGGCGTGCGCGGCGGCGGCGTCGTCGGCGAGCATCTCGACCAGCTCACTGACCTGGTCGGCTGCGTGCCGGAACAAGGGGATGCCG
>JBOGDE010000544.1:0-2286 GCA_050701695.1 Micromonosporaceae bacterium | reverse complement strand
GACGACGACCGGCCGCGTTGCAGAACCGCCCGGATCCAACACCGGGATCCGGGCGAACCTGCGCCTTGCCGGACGCCGCCTGGACTCCGTCTCGCTCGACCAAGATCGACAGGACAGGGCCTACTCGGTGAGCGGAAAGCAGCCGGCGAACGGATCGGGCCAGGTGGTCCAGGAGGTGAAGCCCTCCGCCACCTCGGCGTCGGTGAGCAGGCATCCGGACAGGCGCGCGGTCAGCTCGGTGGGATCGAGCCCGAGCCCGACGAACGCCAGCGTGGTACGACGGTCGCCGTAGTACGGATCCCAGCCCAGGTCGGCGGCGGCGCGCCGGTAGTCCGTCGCCTCGCGCCAGCGTTCGCTGGGCAGCGCGGCCAGCCAGTAGCCCAGCGAGCCAAGGCTGACCCCGCCACCGGCGGACTCCCAGCTCACCGCCGCGTCCGGCTGGCTGGCGACCCAGGTCTGGCCCCGGCTGCGCAGCGCGTCCTCGGCCAGCCCGGGCAGGGCGTCGTGCAGCCGCCGTGGATGGAACGGCCGGCGCGTCTCGAACAGCACCGAGACCACGCCGCAGTCCGGCTCAGGCTCGTGCACCCCGACGGGAAAGCCCTCCAGGGCGCGGCCCAGCATCCCCGGCACCGTCGGATCGTGCCGTCCGGTACGCCGCAGCCGCGCCGCGAGCCCAGTGCAGTCCACCGTCTGGTCGGTGCCGGCCACGACCTGCTCGGCCCACGGGGCCAGCCGGTACAGCAGGGTGGCGAGCCGGGTCACCTCGTACCCGTCGAGGCCGGGCTCGCTCCACAGCACGACGGTGTCGGCGTACTCGATCTGGTTCAGCACCACCTCGGCGACACCGCGGTGGTCGTCGTGGTGTACGTGCATCCCGCGGTGCCGCAGGTCGTCGCTGGTACGCAGGTCCCGCGCTGCGGTACGGGCGTCGACCACAGTGACGTACGAGTCGAACCGCAGCGCCGCATGCACCGGGGCGTCCTCGATCCGGCAGTGCCGGCAGGCGGCGGCGAGCGACTCGGGCTCCAGTGCCTCCGGCAGCACCAGCAGGATGTCGCGGCCAGGGTGCTCCCGGCTCAGCCGCACCAGCTCCGGGAGCACCACCTCGTGCAGGGTGCAGGTGGCGGGGCCGGCGACGCGCGCCTCGGTGTCCTCGACGATGCGGGTCGCGGTCCGGACCACCCGCTGCACGGTGCCGTCCCGTACGCCGGCCAGGTCGTGGCGTACCAGCAGGAGGTCGGGGTCCGTGACCAGCACCGCCTGCGCGACCGCGAGGGTGGCCGCGGGCGAGAAGCCGGCCAGCACGGTGACCGCCGGCCGGGTGTCCGGAGTGGGCGAGATCCGCGCCGCCGCGGTGAGTTCGGAGCTCATGGGCCGGAGCTTATTGGAAATGATTTCCGATAACTAATCGTCGGATCGCTATCTGTGCACGGGCCGCTCCCGGCTGCGGCGCGGCAGGCGCGGGGTCGCCCCGGCACGCGGGACCCGGATCGGGTCAGCCGCGCAGGCGCAGGCCACGCGGGGTGGAGCGGAAGCCGGCGGCGGCGAGCGCCTGACCCAGTGGCGAGGAGCGGACCGGGCTGCCGTCCGAGCGCTCCACCGACAGCACGCCGAGCGCGCCGCTGTGCACCGCGTCCGCGAGCGCCTTGGCGGTCACCTCCAGCATCGCCGGATCGTCCACGTAGGACAGAAGGGTACGCCCGCCGCGCTCCACGTACAGGGCGAGCTGCCCGTCCACCAGCACCACCAGCGCGCCGGCCTTGCGACCCGGGCGGTGCCCGGTGCGTGCTCCCTGTGTCGGCGTCTCGTCGTCGCCACGGAGCTCCGCGGCTTCGCCGCCCGCGGCGTCGACCGGCCGCTCCGGCCAGGGCAGCGCGGCGCCGTACGGGTTGGCGGGGTCGGTCGCGGCCAGCACCAGAGCGCTCGGCGCGCGGTGGCCGAGCACATCACGATCGAGCTGCTCGGCGACGGTACGCAGTCGGTCGACCGCGCCGGGTGCGGCGAACTGCGCGGCGCCCAGCCCGTCGACGAAGTAGCCCCGGCGTACCGCTCCGCGCTCCTCCATCGCGGCCAGCACCGGGTAGATCCCGGCGAACCCGCCGGCGGGTTGCTCGGCGGCGACCGCGCCCCGGGTCAGCACGCCGTACCGCTCCACCAGGACCTCGGCCAGTGCCGCCGCGCGGCGGGTCGGGTCGGTGTCCCGCTCGGGCAGCCGATACCACCGGCCGGACACGCTCGGCGGCCCGCTCTGCCGCGGCAGCAGTGGCCGCCCCGGCAGCCGCCCAC
>JBOGDE010000543.1:0-2293 GCA_050701695.1 Micromonosporaceae bacterium | reverse complement strand
CCACCTCGCCCGCCGCGTGGCTGCACTCGGCGACCTCCGTCCAGACCGTCACCGCCGCGTCCAGCTCACCGCAGAGCTCCGCGCAGTGGGCCAGGCTCTCGAGGGCGGTGAGCCGGCCGCCGGGGTCGGCGCCGTCCGGCCAGAGCGCCAGCGCCCGGCGCCCCAGCGCGGCCGCGTCCCGGTACGCGTGCACCGCGCAGTGCCGTTCCGCCGCGGCGAGCAGCAGCGGCCGGGCGCGCTCGGGCTGCTGCGCGCCCACCCAGTGCTCGGCGATCAGCTCCGGCGGCCCGCCACGGTCCGCCAGCCGCTCCGCGACCCGGCGGTGCAGCGCCCGCCGCCGGCCCCACGGCACGGTGCGGTAGAGCGCGTCGCGTACCAGCGCATGGCGGAACACCGCCGTACCGTCGTCGTGTTCGCGCAGCAGCCCGGATTCGAGGAGCCGGTCCACCTCCGCCGGTGCGGTCAGGTCGGCGAGCACCGCGAGATCCACGCGCTGCCCGGACACCGCCGCCACCTCGACCGCCTCCCCGGCCCGCTGCCGCAACCCGGCGGTGCGTACCAGTACGGCGTCCACCACGCTCTCCGGCAGCGGCAACCGGGTGTCGCCGGCGCGACCGGGCGTGCGGTCCGGAGCCAGGCCGGCGGCGAGTTCCTCGACGAAGAACGGCACACCGCCGGCCCGCTCGTGCACCGCGGCGACCAGCTCCGGCGATACGCCCGCTCCGAGGATCGTCGCCACCAGCTCGCCGGTCTGCTCGACCGTCAGCGGTGCCAGCGGGTACTCGACGAAACCTCCGGTACGTCGCAGCTCGGCCCGCATCGCCCGTACCGGGTGCGAGCGTGGCAGCTCCTCACCGCGGTACGTCACGATGCAGAGCGCGGCCTCGCCGGCGAGTGCGGCGGCCAGGCCGGGCACCAGCTCGACGGCCGCGGCGTTGGCCCAGTGCAGGTCCTCCAGTACGACCACGGTCGGCCGCTGTCGCGCGACGTCGCGCAGCGTGGCCTGGATCGCCGCCACCAGGGTCCGCTGGTCGATGCCGCGCCACGGGATGGACAGCTCGGGCAGCAGGGCGCGCGCCGGCGGCGGCAGCGCGCCCTCCCCGTACGCCTGGCGGACCTGGCGGAGCACGTCCACCACCGGCGCGTACGCGTTGTCGCCCGGCACGCTGGCGCCGCGCAGCACCCCGCCCCGCCAGTCGGCGAGCACCTCGGCGACCAGCCGGCTCTTGCCCATGCCCGCGTCGCCGCTTACCGACACCAGGCCGCCGTGACCGGCCCAGCACCGGGCGAGGGCCGTACCAAAGCCGGCCCGCTCGACTGCTCGACCCACCAGCGGCGGCCGCGTCACCACACGCAGGGTGTATGGCTAGTCGCGGACGGCGGGCTCCACCGTTAGGGTGGCGGTGGCGGTGTCGATGGTCGCCGGTACGCCGAGCGGGATGGTGAGCTGGCCGGTGCCGTGCCCCAGCGGCAGCCCGCCGAGCACCGGCACCCCGAGATCGCCGAGCCGGTCGCGCAGCAGCTCGCTGATGGTCCAGGTGCCCGGTGCGCCGTCGCAGTCGACGTACTGGCCCAGGGCGACCCCGGCGAGGCCGTCCAGGATGCCGCTGCGGCGCATCTGGGTGAGGAACCGGTCGATCCGGTACGGCGCCTCGCCGACCTCTTCCAGGAACAGGATGGCGCCGCGCAGGCTGGGCAGTTCGCGGTTGCCGACGGCGGCCGAGACCAGGCTGATGTTGCCGCCGAGCAGGATGCCGCTAGCGCGTCCGGGGACCTCGACGTCGGCGCCGGGTTCGGCCGGATCGCGGTGGATCGTGATCCGGTCGGTGGTCATCAGCGACGAGCGCAGCGCCTCGGCCGACTCCGGGCCGGTACGCGAGTCGCTCCACTGCGCCATCGGCCCGTGTACGGTGGCGAGCCCCGCCTCCCGCCACAGCCACAGCTGCGCCCCGGTGATGTCGCTGAACCCGACGAACGGCTTCGGGTCACGTCGTACCGCCACGGTGTCGATGCCGTCGATGATGCGCTGCACGCCGTACCCGCCGCGGCAGCAGATCACGCCGCGGACCGTGGGGTCGGCGAAGGCGGCGTTGAGGTCGGCGAGCCGATCGGCGTCGGGGGCGGCGAGGTAGCCGTACCGGGACAGGGCGTGAGGGGCGTACTCGACGTCGAGGCCCCAGCTGCGCAGGATCTCCTCGCCGCGCGCCACGGCCGTGGCGCTGGGTGGGCCGGCGGGCGAGACCAGCCGCACCTTGTCGCCGGGTCGCAGCTTGCGCGGCCGCAGCACCTGCGC
>JBOGDE010000542.1:0-2302 GCA_050701695.1 Micromonosporaceae bacterium | reverse complement strand
TCCCGAACCGGCGCTCCAACGCCGACCCTGATCAGAACTTGCAATGGGCTTCGATCTTGCTCGGGAGGTGCGCACCCTTCACGTCACCCCGCCGAGAGCCATCCACAGGTTCTGATCATTGCTCGCGGGATCCCGGCTGCCGGTCGGTGTTCTTCAGGCCTTCGAGCTCGCGCGTGTTCTCGATCAGGCCCTTGATCATCTTCAGGGCGGCGTCGGAAAGGTCACTTGCCCGCAGCGCGATCTCTCGGACCTCGCTGTCGCGCATGGCCGCCAGCAGGTCCAGCTGTGCGGTGATCTCTCCGGCGGCCGCGTCGTCGAGGAAGTAGCTCGGTGGTACGCCGAAGAACTTGGCCAGCGCTTCGACGTGTCGGATCGTCGGGTTGTCCTTGTCGCCGCGGCGAAGTTGCCATAGGTAGCTGGCCGAGATCGTCATGCCGTCGTCGGCGTCGTTGATCGCTTGGGCGACCTCGCGGTAGGTGTGCTCGCCGCGGCCCTTCGGATGCACGACCCGGAACAGGTAGTCGAGCTTCTCAGCCAGAGTCCGGGGCCGGGCCAGCTCAGGCTCGTCCACGTCCCAAGTCTCCTCCCGGCCGCGTCACGTTCGCGGGCGTCGTTCGAGTTTGCCACGTTGGTCGCTGGCTGTAGAGCCACGCCAGTTCTGCTGGGGTGCTTGACCCAGGTCGGCGGCTGGAGCATCCTGAACATGTTCGCATGAGTAAACAGAGTGCTTCGAGTCGTACACACGGGTGGAGAAGTGGACGGACGACACGATCTCCGAGCAGACGCACGGGGGCGCCGCGCGACCTACGACGAAGCCAGGTCGAGTGAGCTGCAGGCCGACCAACCGCTGATCGATCGGATCCGCCGGCATGAGAGCCGGAGCGCCGCGTCTGTGGTCTCCGCATTCGGGTTCCACGCCGATCCACGGCACCTCGACCGCATGCCGATCACAGCGCGGACGCGTCGTGAGCCCGCGCAGTCCTGGTGCTCTCACCACACGACCGGGTGGCGCTGAGCGCAGGAGGAGCGACTGGCTGTGACCGATTGGTTGTCCACGCATCGGAAGGCGCGCGCCGGGCTGCTGGTGGCGGCCGGGGCGACCATCGGATTGTTGGTGCTCGCGTTCGTGTTGGTGGGTGTCGATCGGGCGGCAGGCGACGACGACCACGCCGATGCAGACACCCCCGTAGTCCCCACCGCCGTCGACGCCCCGCGCCCTTCCTCGCCAGTGAGCACGGGTCGGCCGTCGCCGGAAACGGAGGACTCTGCTTCGGATGATCGGCCAGTCGCGGCGCTCCCGACCTTGCCCGACACCAGCGATCCGGATGCCTACGCCGCGGCGGTCGCCGAGGCGCTCTTCGGCATGGACTACACGAACTTGGGACCGGAGGACTATGAACGCCTGCTGACCGACGCGCTGTGGCCGGACATAGTCCCCGAGGACAGGTCACGCATCCTCGCGACGATCTCTCGGCGAATCCCCACCCCGGACATGTGGGAGCAGATGCGGTCCATCCAGCAGACCGCCGTGTTCGACGTCGAGCTTGTCTGGGAACCCCGCGCTGGCCGCCAGGGCCGAGCCGAACATTGGTGGCCTGACGGGGTCGTGCTGCGCAACGTCTCCGGGACCCAGACCGAGACCTGGCGCGCCCCTGACGGGTCGACGCAGAGCTCGACTCGTGAGGTGGCCATCACGGTGGGAGTGGCCTGCGCGCCGCCCGCATCGCTGTGTCACCTGCTCTCGATCCAGCCCAACGTGGAGTCGTAGCGATGAACCCGTGCGACTGGCCGGTCATCTCGTGGGCCTGTGACACCGCCGGCGACGCCGTCGGCTCCGTCGTCGAGGACGGTTCGATCCGCGTGCTGTCGGCCATCGCCCGCGGCATCACCTCGTTCGCCGGCATGGTCCTCGAGGGCCTGTGGGGGATCATCCAAAGAGTCACCAACCCGCAGACCGACGCCGACTTCCTGTATCAATGGGCGGGCATGCTGTTCGGGATCGCGCTGCCGATCACCGTGGCGTTCATGGTGTTCCAGGTCATCCAGGCCACGCTTCGCGCCCGAGGATTCACCAGGTCCGGGATCTTCTCCGCGGTGACGGGCGCCGCGCTGGCGATCTTCGGCACGGCGGCCTCGCTGCCGATCGTGCACTACCTCACGATCGCGGTTGACGGTGCAGCCGACGCAATGACCGGCGTCATTGTGGGACTCCTCGGGTTTCTGTGGGTCCGAGGAGGGGGTTTGAGGGCCGGAAGCCCAGTCGTTGAGGGTGATCTGTCCGTCTGAGCGGTGACGTCAGGAC
>JBOGDE010000541.1:0-2310 GCA_050701695.1 Micromonosporaceae bacterium | reverse complement strand
GCCGCGCAGCCGGCGCCACCTGGCGGCGAGCCGGTGCCGGGTGCTGGACGGGCGCGACCGGAGCCGCGGTACGGTGCCCGCCTGGGCGGCCCGGCCCAGGAACTCCAACAGCGCCGCGGTGACCTGCTCGTGGAATTCCAACAGCGCCACGTGGCCGCCGTCGGGCACCACCACCAGCTCGGCGCCGGGCAGCAGCCGGGCGATCTCCTCGGAGTGCTCCAGCGGGGTGATCAGGTCCTTGTCGCCGCACACCAGCAGGGTCTCGATGCCGAGCAGCGCGGCCAGGGCGTCGTACCGGAGGTGGTCGAAGATGGTCCGCACGTAGGCGATGATCACGTCGACGCTGGTGGTGGAGTTCATCCGCTCCACGTACGAGACCAGAGCGGGGCTGGGGGAATCGCCGCCGAAGCCGTACCGCCGGGTGAGCAGCCACGCCAGGTCGCTGGAGACCCGGCGGGCGCGGTCGAGCATGGTGGGGGTGAGCCGGTTGACGCCGGTCAGCACCGGCATCAGCGGGCGGCGCACCTTCGCGAGCAGCTCGGGCAGCCCGAAGTTGACCTTGTCGAGCCCGCCCGCCGACGAGCTCATCAGAGACACGCCGACCACCCGGTCGGCGAACAGGTCCGGGTGGTCCTCGGCGAGCGCCATGATGGTCATGCCGCCCATCGAGTGCCCGACCAGCACCAGCGGCCCCTCCGGCGCGGTCTCCTCGATCACCCGCTTCAGGCCCTGCCCGAGCGCGGCGAGGCTGTACTCGCCGGCGGCCAGCCGCCCGGAGCGGCCGTGGCCCGGCTGGTCGTAGTACACCGCCCGTACCCGCGGCTCGGTCAGCTCGGCCACGGCGCGGCGCTGGAAGTGGAACGTGCCCATGTCCAGGCAGAATCCGGGTACGAAGATCACGGTCAGCTCGGGGCGGCCCTGCGGCGGCTCCACGACCTCGACATGCAGGTCGACGTGGGGGTCGTGCTGGTTGCCGCCGACGGTGACGGTACGGGTCTCGTCGGCGGGCAGCTCCCCGAACGGCTCCTGCGCGTACGGGTCCGGTACGCCGCGGCTGCGCCCGACGACGTACCGTTCCAGCGCCACACCGGCGGCGACCCCGGCCGCGGCGAACCCGAGCACCGCCCCCGCGATCCCGGCGGTACGCGCCACCGACCTGCCGCGCGCCGGGCTCGGTTCCTGGGAGGCCTCCGTCATGAGTCGAGCCCCTCGTAGACCCGGGGCACCCGGGGGCCGATCCGGGTGACGATCTCGTAGTTGATGGTGTCCAGCACCTCGGCCCAGTCGTCGGCGGTGGGTTCGCCGTCGTCGCCGGGGCCGAAGAGGGTCGCGACGTCGCCGGCGTGTACGTCGTCGTCACCGACGTCGACCACGAACTGGTCCATGCAGACCCGGCCGGCGATCCGGCGCCGCCTGCCGCCCAGCAGCAGCGGCCCCCGGTTGGTGGCGGTACGGGTGATCCCGTCGGCGTACCCGAGCGGCACCACCGCCACCGTGGTCTCCCGGTCGATGGTGTACGCGTGGCCGTACGAGACGCCGGATCCGGCGGGGGCCCGCTTGGCGAGCATCACCCGCGCCCGCAACGTCATCGCGGGACGCAGCGCCGCGGCGGCCGGCCAGTCGGGGATCGGGGACAGGCCGTACACCGCGATGCCGGGGCGTACCAGGTCGAAATGGGCTTCTGGCAGCGACAGCGTGGCGGCGGAGTTGGCCAGGTGCCGGTACGCCGGCCGCACCCCGAGCCCAGCGGCGACCTCCAGGGCCTCCCGGTAGACCGCGACCTGGCGCGCGATCGTGGGGTGCCCCGGGGCGTCGGCGTACGCGAAGTGGCTCCAGATCCCGACCAGCTCGACCGCGCCGTCGGCCTGCGCCTTGGCGGCGGCCTCCAGCAGCGCCGGCCAGTCCGCGACCGCCGCCCCGCCCCGGGTGAGCCCGGTGTCGACCTTGAGGTGTACGCGGGCCGCCCGCCCGGCCTGGTGGGCCGCCGCGACGATCTCGGCCAGCAGGCCGGTGTCCGCGGCGGAGAGGTCGACGTCGGCGGCGACCGCTCGGGGCAGTGGCTGGCCGGGGGTGAGCAGCCAGGCCAGCACCGGCACCGTGATCCCGCCGGCGCGCAGCGCGAGCGCCTCCTCGACGGTGCAGACACCCAGCCAGCTGGCGCCGCCGGCGAGCGCCGCCCGGGCGGCCGGCAGCATGCCGTGGCCGTACCCGTCGGCCTTCACCACCGCCATCAGCTCGGCGCCGGACGCCGGCTTGAGCGCGGCGACGTTGGAGCTGATCGCCGCGAGATCGACCCGTGCCTCGGACTGC
>JBOGDE010000540.1:0-2329 GCA_050701695.1 Micromonosporaceae bacterium | reverse complement strand
CGCCACGCGCTCGTGCGGCACAGTGGACGCGTGGAGATATCCGCGCACCGGGGTGGTGGCGAGTCCGCCGCGCTGGCGAGCATGGACGCGTACCGGTCGAGCGTCGACACCGGCGCCGAGCTGGTGGAGCTGGACGTGCGGCGTACCGGCGACGACGAGCTCGTGGCCTACCACGACGGGGTGGTCGCCGGGCAGCTGCTGAGCGGGTTGACGTACCCCCGGCTGTGCGAGCTGGCGGGCCATCCGGTGCCGCGGGTCACCGAGGTGATGGAGCTGCTGGCCGGCCGGGTCAGGACCCACCTCGACCTGAAGGAGGCCGGGTACGAGCCTCACGTGATCGCCCTGGCCGAGGCCACCGCCGGCGCCGGCAACTTCCTCGTCACCTCGCTGGAACCGGAGGCAGTGGCGACGATCAAAAGAGACTTTCCGGCGGTACGGGTGGGGCTGTCGCTGGGGCGCCCGCTGTCCGGTACGTCGCTGCGTCACCAGGTCCGCACCCGGTACGCCGAGCTGCTGCCGGTACGCGGGTTGACGGCCTGCGGCGCCGATTTCGCCTCGATGCACCACCGGCTGGCCGACCTCGGGGTGCTGCGCCGGTGCGCGGCGGCCGGCATCCCGGCGATGGTCTGGACGGTGAACTCTCCGGCCATGATCGACCGCTTTCTGGCCGATCCGCGGGTGTCCGTGCTGGTCACCGATCGGCCGGAGTACGCGGTCCGGAGACGCGCAACGCTGACCGTGACGTGAACAATGCCTCCCGGACCAAAAGTAGTATCGATAAGTAGCGGTTTAGACACGTAGGGTCCTGCACGGGTGGCCAACCCCTCCCCGACCCCTACCTGTGAAAGGGACTCCACGGATGACATCCGACCTCCCCGCCACGTCCACCGCCGAGACCGGAACCCCCGCACCGAGCGATGCCGACGCGGGCGCCGACGGGCCGCTGCTGCTGCACGACCACCACTTCATAGCCCAGATGGCCCACTTCAACCGGGAGCGCGTACCCGAGCGCAACGTGCCCGCGAAGGGCGGCGGCGCGTTCGGCTGGTTCGAGGTCACCGACGACGTGTCGGCGTACACCAAGGCGTCCCTGTTCCAGCCCGGCACCCGCACCGGTGCGCTACTGCGGTTCTCCACGGTGGCCGGCGAGCAGGGCTCGGCCGACACGGTGCGCGACCCTCGGGGCTTCGCGGTGAAGTTCTACACCTGCGAGGGCAACTACGACCTGGTCGGCAACAACACCCCGGTGTTCTTCATCCGCGACCCGATGAAGTTCCCGCACTTCATCCGCTCCCAGCAGCGGCAGCCTGACAGCGGACTGCGCGACAACGACATGCAGTGGGACTTCTGGACCCTGAATCCGGAGTCCGCGCACCAGGTGACCTGGCTGTTCGGGGACCGCGGCACCCCGCGTACCTGGCGGCACATGAACGGGTACGGCTCCCACACCTACCTGTGGGTGAACGCCGCCGGCGAACGCCACTGGGTCAAATACCACTTCAGGACCGACCAGGGCGTCGAGACCTTCACCGCCGACGAGGCCGCCATCATGGTCTACGAGGACCCCGACTACCACCGGCGAGACCTGTTCGGCTCGATCGCCCGCGGCGACCATCCGACGTGGACGCTGTACGTGCAGCTGATGCCGTACGCCGACGCCCCGGGCTACCGGTTCAACCCGTTCGACGTCACCAAGGTGTGGCCGCATGCCGACTACCCGCTGCAGCGGGTGGGCCGGCTGGTGCTGGACCGCAACCCCGAGAACCTGTTCGCCCAGATCGAGCAGGCCGCGTTCGAGCCGTCGGCGCTGGTGCCCGGGATCTGGGTCTCGCCGGACAAGATGCTGCTGGGCAGGATGTTCGCCCACTCCCCCCACTCGTACGGCGGCCCGGCCGTCGCCAAAGGCGCCGACGACCACGGCTGGGGCGTGGCGGCCGCCGAGATGGTGCGGGCCGCCGCCCGGCCGCACGCCGATGACGACGACTTCGGCCAGGCCGGCACCCTGGTACGCGAGGTGCTCGACGACGCCGCCCGGGACCGCCTGGTGGGCAACGTCGCCGGAGCACTGAACGCCGGCGTCACGCCCGAGGTGGTACGGCGCGCCGTGGCGTACTGGCGCTCGATCGACAAGACCGTCGGCGACCAGATCGCCGCCACCGTCGCCATCTAGCCCCTCACCCCTCCTCACCCCTCCTCGCCCTCCTCACCCCTCCTCGCCCTCCTCACCCCTCAAGATCGTTGTTTTGGGGTACGAATGTGCAGCGTGACTGCGGACGTTCTGACCCGAAACCGCGATCTTGAGGGGTGGGCGGCGCACGCGGGCGTGGCG
>JBOGDE010000539.1:0-2343 GCA_050701695.1 Micromonosporaceae bacterium | reverse complement strand
GTCGGGGGCCGCGCCCGCGGTGGCACAGGCCACCGGACACGCCGGTGCCGCGCCGGCAGCCGAGCACCGCGGCGCTCCGCCACCGACGCCCCAGTCGCCCGCCGCCGTCTACCCACAGTCTCCGGCGGCGGCGATGCCCACCTCGCCGGGGCCGTACCCGCCGACGCACCACGAGCCGTGGATGCGTCCCAGCTCCGGCGGTCCGTACGCCGGCTTCCCACCCGTGGCGACCACACCGTCGCAGCCCCCACCACCGGTGGGCGTCCCGGCACCGCCGGCCCCGTTCCCGCCGGACCGGGACGAGCCGACCGCATCCCGGCACGGGCTGCGGGTCGCCGGGTTCGTCGGCGCCGCGGTGATCGGGGTCGTGATCGGCATGATCGCCATCGTGGTGCTCAAGGTGCTACCCGACTCGGAACGGAAATCACCGGAGCCGAGCCCCAGCGCCGCCACAGCCAGCATCGCTGCCGACAAGGCCCCGACCGACATCTCCATCGACGACAAGGGCAGCTCGGTGGTGATCACGTGGACCGACCACACCGGCGGCGCCGCGCCGCACTACGTGGTGGGCGGGCAGGAGGGCGCCAGCCCGAGGGCGCTGACCCAGGTCGAGAAGGGCGTCACCGAAGCGACCATCGAGGCGCTGAATCCCGACACCGACTACTGCTTCACCGTCATCGCGGTGGTCTCCGTCGACGAGGTCGCCCCCTCCCGCGAAACCTGCACCAAGCGCACCTGAGCCGCTGCGGCGTTCGCTACCTCCACAGCAGCGGGCGCGGGTCCAGCCACCAGAGGGCGCGGCGGAGCAGGGGTTGGTGGCGACGGAGGGTACGCGTGTAATGGCGGGCGTCGGCGACGGCCGCCGCCGCGTCGGGTTCGGGCAGCGGGGCGGCGGGAGCGAAGGTGATGGCGTTGACCCGGGCGGCGAGCGGGTGCAGCTCCGGCAGGCCGGGGCCGCTGTGCGCCAGCGCCAACTCCCCGGCGGTGGCCGAGGCCGCCGGCCGGTGACCGGCGAGACGGAGCGCGTCACGTACCTCCGCCCAGGCGCCCAGCACCCGCTGTGCCGGGCCGCCGCGGGTGAACCGCGAATGGCTACGGCGGTAGCGCAGGGCCGGCAGCACCAGCAGCACCGCCAGCAGCGCCGCCGCCGTCACCGCGAGCAACACCACCCATGTCGGTACGCCCGAGGGCTGCGATCCCCGCTGGGCGCCGGCCGCCGGGTCGTCGGCACCGGGTGGCGGGCTCGGGTTCGGCTTGGTGAGCTGGGCTTCCTCCTGCTCGGACTCCGCCTCGGCCTCGGGCGTGTTCTCCTCCGGCGGCGGCTGCGCGCCCTCCCGGCCCGGGGTCGGGTCGAACGGCACCCAGCCCTCCCCCAGCAGGTAGACCTCGGCCCAGGCGAACGCGTCGCCGGAGCTGACCAGGTAATTGCGGGTCGTGCCCGCTGTGCCGGCCGCTGTGCCGGCCTCCTTGCCGGCGTGGAAGCCGACCACCACCCGGGTCGGCAACCCGATCACCCGACCCAGGATGGCGTACGCGGTGGCGAACTGCTCGGAGGTGCCGCGGCCGCCGCCCTTCGCCTTCTCCTCGGTCAGGAAGTAGGCGAGGTTGGCGTACCCGTGCCCACTGGGTGCCCCCGGCTGGAACTGGTACGTAGTGCGCAGGTACTTCTCCAACCGCAGCGCCTTCTGGTACGGCGTGCCGTCGCCGGCGGCCTTCTCCGCGAGCTCGGCGAACCCCTCGGGCAGCGGCTGGGGCACCTGCAGCAGGTGGTCGTACTCCTTGCCGGCGGGCAGACCCGCGCCGAGCAGGTAGTTCGGGTCGCGTACCGGCACCTCGGAGGTCACGGTGTACGTCAGCCCCTCGCGCAGCCCGTCGGGGGCGGCCAGCATCCGGGAGCCGGCATCGAAGCTGGCGCGCAGCCCACCTACCGAGCGGGGCACCTCCGCCGCCGGTAGCCACGCCCCGCCCAGCGACCGTACGGTGATCTGCTGCTTCACCGTGGTCGACTTCAGCGGCTTCGGCTCCACCGTCGGCAGCACCGATCCGGCGGCCCGGAACTGGTCGTCGGGCAGCCAGGTGATGCCGTCGAACCGGGACATCGCCACCCAGTTGGTGCGTACCGGCCGGTCGGAGGTCACCTCCAGCAGCGGCAGCTCGGTCTCGGTGGCCCACGCCGAGAGCAGCCCCAGCGGGTTCAGCGCCTCGGAGGTCTGCTGCGGCGGTACGAACAGCGCGCGCGGATCGTACGGCTGGCTGCGGTACAGCGCCGCCGCCGCGGGACCCACCGTCACCGCGAGCACCCCCAGCACCGCGACCGCCGCCAGCCCGGCGGCGGTCCGGCGG
>JBOGDE010000538.1:0-2412 GCA_050701695.1 Micromonosporaceae bacterium | reverse complement strand
GTGGTGCCCGCGGTGCTGCTGCTGGCGCCGGTGCTGGTGCTGGCCACCGCGCCCACACCGGCCGGGGCGGAGCCGCGCGGGGACCGGTTCCGGATGGTCAGCTGGAATCTGCACTACTTCCGTACCGCCGACGGTGGGATCGACGCCGAGGCCGTCGCCGCCACCATCGAGGCCCAGAAACCGGACGTGGTGATGCTGCAGGAGGTCGGCCGGGGCTGGCCGATCGGCGGCGGGTTGGACGGCGCGGAGTGGCTCTCCCGCCGGCTGGCGATGCCGTACGTGTACGCTCCCGCCGCCGACGAGCAGTTCGGCAACCTGATCCTGTCCCGGATCCGGATCATCGAGGCCGGGTACGGCGACCTCCCCCAGGGCGAATCCACGATGCGCCGCTCGTACGGCTCGGCGACCCTGGAGCTGCCCAGCGGGCGTACCGTCCGGATGATCGACGTACACCTGGCGCACCGCGAGCAGGACACCCCGACCCGGCTGAGGCAGATCAAGACGCTGCTCGACGGCTGGGACGGCGACGCGCCGGCGGTGATCGCGGGCGACTTCAACGCCGCGCCCGGGACCCCGGAGATCAAGCCGCTCACCGAGGCCGGTCTGGTCAGCGCGCAGGACACCACCGGCCACGTCGGGCTACTCACCGCACCCACGGACCGGCCGGCGTACCGGATCGACTGGATCTTCGGTACGTCCGATGTGGCGTTCTCCGACTTCGTGCGCCCCGACACGCGTGCCTCCGACCATTTCCCGCTCGCGGTGACCGTCACCCTCGGCTGATCGGTGGGGTTTCCGGGGTAGTGGTCGTATCCCCGCCATAGGAGACGACAACTACCCCGGAAAGCAGGCGTTACCTGGGGTGCGGGCGGGCGGTTGAGTCTGCGTGGCCGCTCTTCGTGTTCGTCTGGTTGCGTTTCGTGTGGGGTTTGTGGTGTTGGTGGCGGCTGTTGTGTTCGCGGGCGTGTTGCCGGTGGGGGCGGAGTCGGGTGGCTACCGGCATCTGGGGGCGGTCACCGGGGGGCAGTGGTACGGCGTACTGGGGCGGCTCGCGGTGGTCGACCCCGGCGTGCGCGCGGGCACGTACGACTTCGTCGCGGCCCGGTTCATGGTCAAGGAGCCGCTGGACGACGGCGGCACCGCGTGGCTGGAGGCGGGCTGGTCGGAGAACGGCTGGCACGACGGCGGCGGCCAGGTGGTCTACACCTACGACAGCGCCAGCCGGGCCTGGACCTTCTACGACCAGTACCCGATCCGCCCCGGGGACCGGATCTGGATCTACCTGGAGTCCGACCCGGATGGGGAGTGGGCAGCCTGGCTGTGGTGGGACGGTGGGTGGCGGCTCCTGCGCACCGTCAGCCTGCCTTCGGGCACTGACGCCCAGATCGAACAGTTCGTCGAGGTGTACGCCGACCCGCAGCGCGGCGGCCAGGTCGGCGTACCGGCGATCGCGGTCGACAACGTCTCACTGCGCGCCGCCGACGGCGGCTCGGTGGCCTGGCGCGACGAGGTCGACACCGCGGTCGCCGAAGGCGGGTCCGGCTACTGCGTCGACTGGCAGCACCCGTACGACACCTGGACCGCCGGCACCTGCTGACCGCCCGGGCTGACCGCTCGGGACGACGGGGACGACGGGCGCCGGGGTCAGGTGCCGGAGTAGGAGTGCAGGCCTTCGATCACCAGGTTGACCACGAACAGGTTGACCATCATGGTGATCCAGCCGACAATCGCGATCCAGGCGGCGGTGGTACGGCGCCAGCCGGCGGTGGCGCGGGCGTGCAGGTAGGCGGCGTACACCACCCAGCTGATGAACGCCCAGACTTCCTTGGGGTCCCAGCCCCAGTAGCGGGTCCACGCCTCCTCGGCCCAGATCGCGCCGGCGATGACCGCGAACGTCCAGATCGGGAACGCCAGCGCGTGCAGCCGGAACGCCACCCGTTCCAGGGCTTCCGCCGACGGCAGCCGCTCCCCGAGCGTGATCGGGAACCGGGTCGGGCCGACCGTGTCGTACCGGTCGCGGATCAGGTAGAGCGCGGCGGCCACGAACCCGGTCATCAGGACGCCGGTGGCGAGGATCGCGGCGCTCACGTGGATCTTCAGCCAGTACGAGTTCAGCGCCGGCACCAGCGGCCCGGCCACGGTGTAGAGCCGTACCGCGGCGAAGCCGAGCAACAGCACCACGGTGAACGTCACGAACAGCCCCAGGTGGCGCACCTGGTACTTCGAGGCCACCCACAGCCAGGCCACCACGCCGACCAGGCAGACCGCGATCGTGAATTCGTACATGTTGCCCCACGGCACCCGGTCGGCGGCCAGCCCGCGCGCGACCAGGCAGCCGGCCTGCGCCAGCGCCCCCAGCACGGTCAGCCACAGCGCGGCCTTGCCGGCCAGCGCCGCGTGCCGGGGCGAGAC
>JBOGDE010000537.1:0-2423 GCA_050701695.1 Micromonosporaceae bacterium | reverse complement strand
CCCCAGCTGGGTCATCGCCGCTCCCAGGCCGGCCGGGCGGCGCCATGGCCGGGTCATCGCGACTCCCGGGCGAGTCGGGCGGCGCCGGCGATCGCGGCCACCAGCACCGCGGCGAGCACCCCGAACGCGGCGGCGGGGGCCAGCGCGTACGCCAACGCCCCGGACCCGATCGCACCACCGGCCCGGGCCATCGCCTGGATGGTCTGCACCACGGCGAGCCCGGTGGCGCGTACCGAGGGGTCGAGCAGCGGCCCCGCGTACGCCATCAGCACCCCGTCGGTGGCGGCGTAGAACAGCCCGTGCAGCAGCAGCACCGGGCCGGCCCACAGCCACCCGCCGCCGGCCAGACCCGCCGCCACCAGCAGCAGGTACGCCACCACCAGGACGCCGTGCCCGGCGAGGAACAGCCGCCACCGGCCCACCCGGTCGGCGAGCCGGCCGAACGGGGTCGCCGCCACCATGAACGCCGCCCCGGTGCCCAGCGGCAGCAACGGCAACAGGTGCGGCGGCAGTGCCGTGGTCTGCTGCACCGCGACGTAGAGGAACATGTCCCCGACGGTGGCGAGCCCCAGCAGCCCGGCGGCCAGAGCGCCACGCCGCAGCCGCCGGTCCGCGAACACCTCGCGGACCCGCAGCGGCGCCCGCCGCGAAGCCAGCGCCGCACCCGAGGCCAGCGCCGCACCCGAGACCGGCGCCATGCCTGACGCCGGCGCCGCACCCGGGGACGGGACGAAGCCGACCAGGATGATCACGCCGACCACGGCGATCGCGAAGCTGGTGGAGAACACCACGTCGTACCCACCGGAGACCGCGGTCAGCAGGCCGTACACCAGGAGGGGTCCTAGCAACGCTCCGGCGGTGTCCATCGCCCGGTGTACGCCGAACGCCCGGCCCAGTGCGGCGAGCGGCATGCTCGCGGTGATCAGCGCGTCCCGGGGAGCGGTACGGATGCCCTTGCCCGCCCGGTCCACCCCGATCACCAGGCCGATGCCGGTCATCGAGGCGCCCACCAAAGGAAACCCCAGCTTGGTCAGCGCCGACAGGCCGTAACCGGCGGTGGCGACCGCCTTGGGACGGCCGAGCCGGTCGGCGGCGTACCCGCCGGCGAGCCGCAGCATCGCGCTGGCGCCGGTGTAGAGCCCGTCGAGCATGCCAAGCTGCAGGTAGCCCATCCCGAGTCCGTACATCAGGTAGAGCGGCAGCACCGCCGTGACCATCTCGGCGGAGGCGTCGGTGACCAGGCTCACCAGCCCCAGCGCGACGACGGTCCCCGACACGGGGACCGCCGCCTGCGCGGGGGTGCGCTCCGGGCTCGCCGCCCGGGTGCTCGCCAGGTACATCTAGAGGGTGAGGGTCCAGCTGTCGATGCTGCCGACGTCCTGCGCCACGGTGTCGGCCACCCGCAGCTTCCAGGTGCCGTTACGCGCCTCACCCGACAGATTCACGGTGTACGTGGTGTTGATGTCGTCCGCGCTGCCGCCGGTCCTGTCGTGCAGCACGTACGCCGTGCCGTCCGGCGCGATCAGCGAGACCACCAGGTCGGAGATGTAGGTGTGCCGGATGTGCACCTCGACCTTCGACGCCGACGACGCGTTGCCGGAGCAGCCGGAGATGGTGATCGGGCTCTCCACGGTGCCCTGGTCGACGATCGCCACGTCGGTGCCGTTGGTCTGCGGGGCACATCCGGCCGGTGGCGGACTGGTCGTCGGTGACGGTGTGGCGCCGCTGCCGCGCACCGCCAGGTCGTCCACCTGGGCCTCGAACAGGCTCCCGGAGCCGGCGTCGGCCGCCTCGATCAGCAGCGTCACCGACTTCCCCGCGTACGCCGAGAGATCGACCGTCGCGGTACGCCACGCGCCCGCCACCTCGCTCGCGGCGCCCAGCTTCTCCCAGACCTTGGTCCTGGTACCGCCGTCGACCACGGACAGCCGCAGGTAGTCGTCGGGTCCGGAGTTGTCTCCGTGCGCGACGTTGTAGCTGAACGTGGCCGACGCGCTGCTCGCGGGCAGCCCGATCGCGGGCGACCGGATCGAGGTCACGCCGCCGTCGATGTCGTTGGCGCCGTACCCGGAGCCGGCCAGCCGACCGGTGGACAGCGCGTTCACGCCGCTCACCGTGCTGCCCAGCTGCTTGACCTGGTTGCTGTACGTCGACGTGGTCTGTTCCGGGTCGCCGCGCTCCCACATCCCGGTGGTGGCGGTGTCGGTGCCGGACGGGTCGACCGTCCAGCCCTTGTCGGTCTCGAAGTCGTCGCTGAACACCGCACTGCCGCCGGCGGTCACCGTCAGCTGCACCGTCGCGGTGTGGCTGCTGCCGCCCGCCGTACCGGTGACGGTCACCGGGTAGCTGCCGGGCGCCGCCGACGCGGAGGCGGACAGCGTCAGCGTCGCGTTGGCGCTGCCGTTGGCCGGCGGGGTCACCGC
>JBOGDE010000536.1:0-2459 GCA_050701695.1 Micromonosporaceae bacterium | reverse complement strand
ACGCGGAGCTCCGCGCCTGGATCGCCCACCAGGTGCTGCACGCGCCGGGCGCGGTGGTGGGCGACGCCTGGGGGCAGATGGAGCTGGGCGGTGCGGTGATCGTGGACCATCCCGCCGACCCCGACCGGCTGCCGGATCCCGGGCTCGCGGTGGTGGACGCCGCCGGCGTACCGGTGCCGGACGGTACCGAGGGCGAGCTGATCCTGCGCCGCCCCTGGGCCGGCATGCTGCTGTCGAGGGAGGGCTCCGGAGCCTCCGACACCGACCACCACTGGCACCGGCGGGGGGTCTACTCCACCGGCGACCAGGTGGTGCGCCGGCCCGATGACGGGCTGGAGTTCCGGGGCCGGATCGACGCGGTGGTGAACCTCTCCGGCCTGCTGGTGTCGCTGTCGGAGGTACGTGACGTACTGCTGGAGCACCCGTTCGTCGCCGACGCCGAAGTGGTGGTCCGCGCCGATACCCGTACCGTGGTCGGCTGCGTGGTGCCGGCACCGGGGACGGTGCCGGACGCCGCGCTCGCCGGCGAGCTCGCCGAGACGGTACGCGAGACCCTCGGCGGGCTGGCCCGGCCCCGTACCGTGCTGTTCGTCGAGCGCTTCGGCGACGAGCTGTCCACCGACGTACGCCGCCGCGCCCTTGCCGCGGTCGCCGGAGCCGCCGGCGCGGGCGGACTCACCGCCCCGCTGGTGAGCTGGTCCCAGGTCCTCACCGCCGCCGGCGCCGGCGGGTGAGTGGGGGTCGAGGACGTACCGGCGGAGGGGTTCCCCTTGCGACCGGCCAGATGCCTGTGGCGTGACCAACTTGCCGCCGCCGCGTGGCTTTCCCGCGGTTCGGACTTCGGTAGCGTGCTGCCCGGAATCGCCACGTGACCAAGGGAGGCCGGCGTGGAGGTCGGGCAGCAGTTGGAGCGACTGGTACGCAGAGGCCAGCGGGAGCATCGGGTCCCCGCCGTACAGGCGGCGGTGCGGCGGGCCGACCGTCCGCTCTGGACCTGCCAGGTCGGCACCGCCGGCCCCGGTACGGCACTCGACGCCGACACCCGGTTCCGGATCGGCTCGGTCACCAAGACCTTCACCGCGGTGCTGGTGCTGCAGTGCCGCGACGAGGGGCTGCTCGACCTCGACGACACGCTCGGCGCGCATCTCGACGTACCGAAGCACGGCGAGGTGACGCTGCGCCGGCTGCTCAGCCACACCTCCGGCCTGCAGCGCGAACCGTACGGAGACCTCTGGGACACCCTCGCCACGATCGACGAGCAGCAGGCGATCGCGGAGCTGGCGCGGGCCGAACGGGTGCTGCCGCCGGCCCGCCGGTTCCACTACTCCAACCTCGGGTACGCCCTGCTCGGCCAGCTGGTGGCGGCCAGGCGTGGGGCGCGCTGGGAAGACGTGCTCACCGACCGGGTGCTCAAGCCACTCGGCCTGTCGGCCACCACACTCGGCCCCGGCGACCGGGCGGCCACCGGCTACCTGGTCGACGCGTACTCCGACCATGCCCGGCCGGAACCGCTGACCGATCTGGGCGCGATCGGCCCGGCCGCGCAGCTGTGGAGCACCGCGGGGGAGATGGCACGGTGGGCGGCATTCCTCGCCGACCCGGCCGGCGTCGACCCCGACGGCACGGTGCTCGCCTCCGGCACGGTGCAGGAGATGGCGTTCCCGCTGACCGTACGTGACGAACAGCTCTGGAGTTCCGGCTTCGGGCTCGGCCTGATCGTGGTGCCGCGGGAGGACCGGGTCCGCGACATCGGTCACGGCGGTGCCATGCCCGGCTTCCTGGCCGGGGTGTACGGCCGCACCGGGCCCGGTGTACCGAAGGCGACCGGGGCCGCGGTGCTGCTCTCCTCCGGCGTCGCCGCCGGCGCGCTCACCCTGCCGCACCAACTGCTGGATCTGGCACTCGCCGAGGACCCGCCGGAGATCGCGCCGTGGACCCCGGGCGAGCCGGCTCCCGAGGAGCTGCGCGGCGTGCTCGGCCGCTGGTGGGGCGAGGGATACGAGTGGATCTTCTCCTGGCGGGACGGCCGGCTCGAGGCGCGCTCGGCCGACGCGGCGAATGACGTACCCACGTCGGTGTTCGCTCCGGAAGGCCCTGACCTGCTGCGGGTGGCCAGCGGGCGGGAGGCGGGTGAGCTGCTGCGCCTGACCCGCGACCAGGCCGGCCAGGTGGTACGGATGCACTGGGCCACGTACCGGTTCACCCGTGGCCAGGAGACCTTCGACGGGGTGACCGCGTCGCTGCCGGTCGACCAGGGCTGAGAGGCTGAGCTCGGCGATTTCTCCGGCGCGTTCTGTCGGTCGCGCGGATACGATGGAGCGGCAACACGGGGCGCCGCGGCGGGGGCCGGGGCGACGAGACGCGAGAGCAGGTGGACCGGAGGCCCACAGGGCCGGCTTATGACAGAACGTTCCAGCGGGAGCCCGTCCCCACGTACCCGGGCCCAGACCAAGATCACG
>JBOGDE010000535.1:0-2461 GCA_050701695.1 Micromonosporaceae bacterium | reverse complement strand
GAGTGGCACGGCGTACCGCGGCACTGGGCGCGACCCTCGCCGCCGGTTCGCTGGGCGGGCTGGCGGCATCGGCGGGGCTGACCGGCGCCGCCGGGATCGTGGCGGCCGGGGTGGCGTACACCGGGATGTTCCTGGGTCTGGGGATCGCCAACCCGGTGCGGTCGGAGCTGATGCACGGCCGGGTCTCCGCCACCGAGCGGGCCACGCTGCTGTCGGTGGACTCCCTGATGCTGATGTGCGGCGGCACGCTCGGCGCGGCGGTGCAGGGCGCGATCGCGGCCCGCTGGTCGATCGGCGTGGCGTGGTGGATCGCCGCCGGGGTGCTGCTCGCCGGAGCGCTGCTCTACCTGTCCCGCAAGCGGGACGGGTCGGGCGAGCGGGACGGGTCAGGGCAGCGGCACCCGGTGGGCGCCGGCGTAGAGGTTCATCCGGCCCGGGCGCAGGAAGCCGACCAGCGTGAGGCCGAGCTCGTCGGCCAGGTCGACGGCGAGGGTGCTGGGCGCTGACACCGCGGCCAGCACCGGGATGCCGGCCATCGACGCCTTCTGGGTCAGCTCGAAACTGGCCCGCCCGCTGACCAGCAGCAGGTGCCCGGTCAACGGCAGCCGGCCCTCCCGCAGCGCCCATCCGACCACCTTGTCGACCGCGTTGTGCCGGCCCACGTCCTCCCGCAGGCACAACAGCTCACCGCCGGCGGTGAACAGCCCGGCCGCGTGCAGCGCACCGGTCCGTTCGAAGACCCTTTGACGGGTACGCAGCCGCTCCGGCAGCCCGGCCAGCACCTCGGCCGGCACCGTCACCGGGTCACCCGCGACCGGGTACCGCGACTGCGTCTTCACCGCGTCGATGCTCGCCTTGCCGCAGACCCCGCAGGAGCTGGTGGTGTAGAAGTTCCGGTCGAACCGCGGCGCCGGCACCCCGGGCGCGAGCGTCACCTCGAGGACGTTGAGGTGGCTGTCGGCGGAGGCGCCGAGTCCCGGGCGTGACGCATCGAGGGAGTCGGCGCCTCCGGTGCAGTGCTTCGCGGTCGCGACGTCGGCCGCGTCGCCGATCAGGCCCTCGGTGAACAGGAAGCCGAGTGCCAGGTCGACGTCGTCTCCGGGGGTACGCATCGTCACCGCCAGCGGGCGCTCGCCGACCCGGATCTCCAGCGGCTCCTCCACCACCAGGGTGTCGGGCCGGCGTACCTGGTGGCCGTCGGCGACCCGTACCACGATCCTGCGATCCGTCACGCTCCCCATGGACGGCAACGCTACGCCGGTAGCGTGCACCCATGGACCTCACCGCGACGCTGGCCCGCATCGGTTACGACGGCCCGGTCACCCCTGACCTGGCGACGCTGCGCGCGGTGCACCGCGCCTGGCTCGGCGCCGTGCCGTACGAGAATCTCGACATCCAGCTGGGCCGGCCGATCTCGCTGCACCCCGCCGACCTGGTCGACAAGCTCGTCACCCGCGGTCGCGGCGGCTACTGCTACGAGATGAACGGCACCCTCGGGCTGCTCCTGGAGGCCATCGGTTTCCCGGTCACCCGGGTACGCGGCGGCGTGGACCGCGAAACCGAGGGCGACACCGCCTGGTACAACCACCTGGCGCTGCTGGTCGAGGTAGAGGGCGGGACCTGGATCGCCGACGCCGGACTCGGGGACGGCTCGCTGGAACCGCTCCCGCTGCGCCCCGGCGACTACCAGGTCGGTCCCCTGACGTTCCACCTCGAACGCCTCGACGACCGTGTCGGCGGCGATGTGTGGCGGATCCGCAACGACCATCCCGCGTACTCCGTACGGTCGTTCGACATCGATACCACGCCGCGCCGGATCGAGGACTTCGCCGAGCGCAACACCTGGCAGTACACGTCGCCGGAGTCGTCCTTCGTCAAGACCCTGGTGGTGAACCGGGCGTACGCCGACGACGCCGCGGTGGTGCGCGCCCGCACCCTCACGCGGTACGGTCCCGCGATCCCGGGTGGCAAGCAGAGCCGCCTGCTCGACGACGCCGACGAGCTGGGCGCGGTGCTGACCGGCGAGTTCGCGGTACCGGCCGCGGCGATCGAAGCCGACCTGGCCACACTGTGGCGCCAGGCCTGCGAGCAGCACGCCGCGTGGCAGGCCCAGCAGGCGACCGACCTAGCCACCAGGACGGCATGACCTCCGGGTACGCGGCGATCGTGCTGGCCGGTGGCGCCGCCCGACGGCTCGGGGGTGCCGACAAGCCGGGCCTGGCGGTGGCCGGCCGGTCGCTGCTGAGCCGGGTGCTGGACGCGGTCGCCGACGCGTACCCCCGGATCGTGGTGGGGCCGCCCCGCCAGCTGCCCGGCGACGTGATCCTCACCCGGGAGCAGCCACCCGGTGGCGGACCGGTCGCCGCGCTCGCCGCCGGCCTCGCCGCCCTCGACACCGCCCTGCAGCCGGGGAGCAACGCCGGCGCCCCCTCCAGCGCTCCCGCCGGGACTCCCTCTGACT
>JBOGDE010000534.1:0-2461 GCA_050701695.1 Micromonosporaceae bacterium | reverse complement strand
GCCGGCAGCACCGCGGGGCCGAGCCGTACCTCGCGGGCGGTGACCCGGCGCCAGGTCACGATCGGTGGCTCGGTGCGCAGCCCCTCCTCCACCACGTCGTCGACGGCCAGCGTGCCGCGGCTCACCCCGGCCAGCACCGCCGGCTCGCGTACCAGGCGGTGCAGCAGCAGGGTGAGGAACTGCGAGGTGGTCTCCTGCCCGGCCACCAGCAGGAAGAACAGCACCCCGACGACCTCGTCCTCACCCAGCCCGTGGTCCCGGGTGTACGCCGTCAGCCGCCCCACCAGCCCGCCGGGACCGGAGCGTACGAACGCCCGGAGCCGGGAGTGGAAGTCACCGACCAGCTCGGCGAGCACCCGTTGCCGATGTTCGTCCAGCGGTGCCCAGAACAGCTCCAGCGCCGCCGCGGAGAACGCCTTGGTGACGGCGATGTCCGAAGCCGGCAGCTCCACCAGCCGGGCCAGCACCAGCAGCGGCAGGTCCGCCGAGACCTCCGCGTGCAGATCCACCGGGGCGCCGGAGCGCAGCGCGGCCGCCAGCCGCGGCACGCGACGGCGTACCAGTCCGGTGAGCCAACCGCGCTGTGCCTCGACCCGGTCGGGGTGCAGCGCCTCGGCCACGACGGCGCGCAGCCCCGGATGCGAGCCGGTGCCGTTGTTGGCCAGCGTGGCCGGCAGCCGGAACCCGTGCCGGGTCAGGATCCGCATCGCCGCCACCGGCAGCGGCGTCGTCGCGTCCAGGGCGTTGTCCGGCCGGAACGTCTCCGGGTCGGCCAGCACCCGGCGTACCAGAGAATGTCCGGACACCAGCCAGTGACCGCCGCGCTCGGTCACCGCGGCGACCGGTGGCGGCGCCTCCCAGGTACGAAACAGCACGCCACACGCTAACGCCGACCCACGCGGAGGCTGCCAGTGCCCTGCGTCCGAAGTCTTGTGCCGGATGTGGTGTCCAGGCGGCGTCCTGCAAGGCGGAGGAGGAGTCAATCCCGGTGTTGGATAGGCGACGACGACAACGCCGCAGGTCGTCGTCTGGGCGCCGCAGGCGGTGCAAGGACTTCGGACGCAGGGCGCTAGGACCCTTCCCACACCATCTGGGAGCCGGTGTGGCCGGTGCGGTACGCGTACCAGCCTGCCGCGCCGGCCACCCCGATCAGGGCGAGCGTCAGCAGCATGGTGATCAGGAGCCGCGGCACACCGCCGTAACGCATCGGGTCGCCGTCCTCGTCGTACCCGTCGCTACGCCGGCGCAGCAGCTTGTCGGCGAGCACCAGCAGCAGCGCGACCGCACCGAGCGCCAGCACCCACCACCACAGCTGCTCGGACAGGCCCGAGTGGGTGTCCACCTTGGCGGCCAGCTCGGCCGGCATCTGGTCCTTGCCGGCGAGCCGGGTCCGGAACGCCTCGCCACTCTCCCGCGCGGCGTACACCGCGGCGGGGGCGACCAGCGCGAGCCCGACCAGCAGCAGGTCGAGCTTGCGCCGCAGCGGCGGGATCAGGCCGTACACGACGCCGACCAGTGCCAGCAGCGGTACCAGCACCACCGCCGCGTGCACCAGCAGCGGGTGCGCCGGGAGTCCCAGGATCTCTTCGAACGGCATGAGCGCTCCTCCTGGTGTAGATACGGGCCTAACCGGTCAGGAGATTGCGGGCCAGCTCCCGGTACGCCGCGGCCCCCTTGGTACGCCGCGCGGTGTGCAGCACGGTACGCCCCGCGGCGGGCGCCTCGGCGAACCGTACCGAGCGGGGGATCGGCGGCGCGAGCACCGGCAGCTGGTACGTCTCCCCGATCGCACCGATGATCTGCTGCGCGTGCCGGGTACGCGGATCGAACTGGGTCGGCAGCACCCCCAGCACCCGCAGCCCCGGGTTGTACGCCAACACCTCGTCCTCCAGGGTGTCCAGCAGCTGGTCGACCCCGCGGAAGGCCAGCAGCTCGGCCTGCACCGGCACCAGCAGCGCGTCGGCGGCGACCAGCCCGTTGAGGGTGAGCAGCCCGAGCGTGGGCGGGCAGTCGATCACGATCTGCTGGTAGCCGGCGGCCAGACTGGCCAGCGCGTCCCGGAGCCGGGTCTCGCGATCCTCCAGCGGCGCCAGCACCGCCTCGCAGCCGGCCATCTCGATCCCGGCCGGCAGCAGGTCGCAACCGTCGCCGAGGCGGCGTACCGCGGCGGCGGGGTCGGCCTTGCCGAGCAGTACGTGGTACGTGTGCGGCTCCAGCTCGCGCGGCTCCAGCCCGAGCGAGAAGGTCAGACAGGCTTGCGGGTCCAGGTCGACCAGCAGCACCCGCTGGCCCAGCTCGGCGTACGCGGCGCCCAGGCAGGCGACCGTGGTCGTCTTGCCGACGCCGCCCTTCTGGTTCGCCACCGCGAGTGTCACCGCCACGCCGCCCAGTCTCCCGGCCGCCCGACCGTGGAGCAATCCCGCCACGCCCGCGCCCCGCGCCCGTCGCCACGCCCACGCCC
>JBOGDE010000533.1:0-2462 GCA_050701695.1 Micromonosporaceae bacterium | reverse complement strand
GAGGAGGAGTCGATCCCGGTGTTGGATCGGCGACGACGACAACGCCGCGAGCCGCCGGCTGGGCGCCGGAATTCGCAAGCGAATCTCTGGCGCAGGGCACTGGCAGGCGGCGCATGCGGCTCCCGTACTAAGTCTGGTGCTCCGGGTATCCCAGGTCGATCGCCGAGACATCGTCCAGCGCTCGGCAGATCTCGGCCGGGAGGGTGAGCTCATCGGACTGTAGCGACCCCAGCAGCTGACCCACCGTACGGGCACCCACCACCGGGGCGACCACGCCCGGGCGGTCGCGTACCCAGGCCAGCGCCACCGACAGCGGCGCCACCCCGAGCCCGTCGGCGGCGGTGGCGACCGCCTCCACGATCCCGGCGCTGCGGTCGTCCAGGTACGGCCCGACGAAACGTTCGAAGTGCGGCGACGCGGCGCGGGAGTCCGCCGGCGTGCCGTCGCGGTACTTGCCGGTGAGCACGCCCCGGCCCAGCGGCGACCAGGCCAGGATGCCGGCGCCGCCGGCGCGGCAGGCCGGCACCACCTCCCGCTCAACACCGCGCTGCACCAGCGAGTACTCCACCTGGCAGGACACGATCGGCGGCTTGCCGTACGACAGGCCGGCCGCCTGCCAGGTCGCGGCGCGGGCGGTCTGCCAGCCGGAGAGGTTGGACACGCCGACGTACCGCGCCCGCCCGGTACGCACCGCGTGATCCAGTGCGGAGAGCGTCTCCTCCAGCGGCGTGTCCGGGTCGTACGCGTGCAGTTGCCAGACGTCGACGTGGTCGGTGCCGAGCCGCCGCAGCGAGGCGTCGAGGCTGGCCAGCAGGTGGCCGCGGGAGCCGTCGCGGCGCCGGTCGGTGCCCGGACGCAGCCCCGCCTTGGTGGCGATCACCAGATCGGCGCGCGGCACCACGGTGTCCAGCAGGGTGCCGATCACGGACTCGGCGCGGCCGTCGGCGTACACGTCAGCGGTGTCGAGCAGGTTGCCACCGGCATCGGCGAAGGTCTTCAGCTGAGCGGCGGCGTCGTCGGCGTCGGTGTCGCGACCCCAGGTCATGGTGCCCAGGCCGAGGCGCGAGACCGCCAGGCCACTGGCACCGAGGGGTCGACGTCGCATGGCTGACGACGCTACCGCCGGCCCCGTCGCCGGGAACGGGCGACCCGCCGATAGGCTGCCACCGGCCACGCGGCGAGGTGAGGGGAGCCGACCATCATGCGACTCGGCCTCAGCCTCGGCTACTGGGGCGCCGCGGGCGACCTGCCGAAGAACCTGGCTCTGGTACGGGAAGCCGAACGGCTCGGCTACCACGTGGTGTGGGCCGCCGAGGCGTACGGCTCGGACGCGGCGACCACCCTGGCGTGGCTGGCGGCGCAGACCTCATCGATCGGGCTGGGCGCCGGCGTGTTCCAGATCCCGGGTCGCAGTCCGGCGCTGACCGCGATGACCGCCACCTCGCTGGACGTGATGTCCGGCGGCCGGCTCCGGCTCGGGCTCGGTGTCTCCGGACCGCAGGTCTCCGAGGGCTGGCACGGCGTACGGTTCGCCCGGCCGCTGGCGCGTACCCGGGAGTACGTCGAGGTGGTACGGGCGGCGATGAGCCGGCAGCCGCTGCACCACGACGGCGAGTTCTACCCGCTGCCGCTGCCGGGCGGCCCCGGCAAGCCGCTGAAGCTCGCGGTCCGCCCGGTACGGCCCCGGATCCCGATCTACCTGGCCGCCGTCGGTCCCCGCAATCTGACCCTGGCTGGGGAGATCGCCGACGGCTGGCTCGCGGTGTTCTACGCCCCGGCGTACGCCCCGCAGCTGCTGGAGGCGGTCCGGGCCGGGCGCGGCGAGCGCGGCCTCGACGGCTTCGACGTGGTCGCCACCGTGCCCGCGGTGGTGGGTCCGGACGTCTCCGCCTGCGCCGACCCGGTACGCGGGTACGCCGCTCTCTACCTCGGCGGGATGGGCAGCCGGGAGCAGAACTTCTACCACCGGCTCGCGGTCCGGATGGGGTACGCGGAACAGGCCGACGCGGTGCAACAGCACTACCTGTCGGGGCGCTACCAGGCCGCTCACGCCGCGGTCCCGGAGCGGTTCATCGACGCCACGTCGCTGCTCGGACCGCCGGACCGGATCGCCGGCCGGCTGACCGAGTACGCGGCGGCCGGCGTCACCACACTGTCGATCACACCGTACGGCGAAAATCTCGAGGCCCGGCTCCACGTGCTGCGCGTGGTGGCCGAGGCCGCTGACACGGCGGGAGTACTGACCAGATGACCTGGGTGGAAGCGATCGTGCTGGGGATCGTGCAGGGGTTGACCGAGTTCCTTCCGGTCTCCTCCTCGGCGCACCTGCGGATCACCTCCGAACTGTTCTTCGGCCGGGACGCGGGGGCATCGTTCACCGCGGTCACCCAGCTCGGCACCGAGGCGGCGGTGCTGATCTACTTCGCCAAGGACATCTGGCGGCTGACGAAGACCTGGTTCCT
>JBOGDE010000532.1:0-2473 GCA_050701695.1 Micromonosporaceae bacterium | reverse complement strand
TCCGCGCCCACCACGACCGTGCCCCAAGCGGGGAACTCCGCCGGGTCGAGCACCGACAACAGCGACGGCACCACACTCGCCGTCCTCACACCCGACAGCTCGGCCAGCCTGGCCGGAGACTCCCGCTGCTCGTCACCCGCAATCCACAACGTCGCGCCAGTCGACAACGCCACCGCCACGTCCCACACCGACGCGTCAAAGCTGAACGACGCGAACTGCAACACCCCATCACCGGGACTCGACAACGACCCGAACACCGCCACCAGGTTCGCCAGGGAGCCGCGCGAGACCGCCACACCCTTCGGCATACCGGTCGACCCCGACGTGTAGATCACATACGCCAACCCGGACGGGTCCACCGACACGCCCGGCGCGGTCGACGGCTGCGCGGCGACGCCAGGGTCATCGACCCACAGCACCGACACGTCCTCAGCCGGGAGCGCACCGGCGGTCGCACCGTCGGCGACCACCAGACCCACGCCGGCATCGGCGAGCATGAAACGCACCCGCTCCACAGGAAGCGCCGGATCCACCGGCAGGTACGCCGCACCCGCCTTCCACGCCGCCAGAATCCCGACCACCATCGCGGCGCCACGCGGCAGGCACAGCCCGACCACGGACTCCTGGTTCACACCGGACGCCCTCAACTGGTGTGCCAGCCGGTTCGCCGCCGCGTCCAGTTCCGCGTACGACACCTCGACACCATCGGCGACCACCGCCACCGCATCCGGAGCCTCCGCGACCCGCTCCGCGAACCGCGCCACCACATCCGTACCCACGGCCGTCGCGGTGTCGTTCCAGCCGTACAGCAGCTGGTCCCGCAGCTCCGGCCGCAGCAGCGGTACGGCGTCCAGCGCCGTACCGGCATCGTCGTCGAGTGCCTGCAGTACGTTCTCCAGCGCGGTACGCACCAGCCCGCCGACCAGCCCCGGGTCGATCGGGTTGACCGCCTGCACGTTGACGCTCATCTGGTCGTGGGCGAGGTCGTCCACGGCGACCGTCAGCGGGTAGTTGGTCTGCTCCTGGACCAGCACCCCGCGTACGCCGTCCAGCCCGCTGCGCCCCACGCCGTCCGACCCGCGCCACACGTGCCGGTAGTTGAACAGCGACGTGAACAGGGGTGTGTTGCCGGCGATGCCGCTGACCTGCTGGGCGACCGCGAGCGGGGCGTGTTCGTGTTCCAGCAGCGCGGCCAGCTGGCCGCGCATCGCCTCGACCGCGGCACGTACTCCCAGGCTGCTGGTGCGGATCCGCACCGGGAGGGTGTTGATGAACGCGCCCAGGGCGCGGTCGGCGCCCTCGCCGGCGTTCATCCGCCCGAACAGGACGGTGCCGAACACCACGTCGTCGCGGCCGGCGAGCACCGCCAGCACCCGCGCCCACACCACGTGCAGCACGGTCGCGGGGCTGACCCCGAGGCGGCGTGCCACCTCGCGCAGGCGTACCACCGTTTCGGGGGCGAACGGGACCACCTCGGTGACGGGCGCGGTCCGGCCGCCGCGTACGTCGAGGACGCCGAACGGGGCGGTCGGTGCGGTGACGTCGCTGAGCAGCGCGGTGAAGAACTCCTCGTGCGCGGCCCTCGGGACGCTGCGGGTCTGCGCGACGTAGTTGCGGAACGGCAGCGCGTCCGGCAGCGGCGTACCGGCGAGTACGGCGCGTACTTCGTGCAGCAGCACGTCCAACCCGGTGCGGTCCTGCACCATGTGGTGCATCCGCACCAGCGCCAGCCAGCGGCCGCCGCCCGCCTCGGCGAGGTGCAGGTCCATCAGCGGTGCGCGGCCCAGCTCCATCCCGGCTCCGGCGGCGGCGAGCAGCGCGGCGGCCGGGTCCGGCGCATCCGGGTCCAGTACGTGTTCGCGTACCGGCAGCTCCGCCCGGCGCCACACCACCTGGACCGGTTCTGGCAGGCCGTCCCACACCACGGCGGTGCGGTAGATGTCGTGCCGCGCCACCACCTGCCGCAGCGCCCCGACCACCTCGTCCAGCCGGGTACGCGACGCGAACTCCAGCACCCGCGCGGTCAGGTAGATGTCGTCGCCGTCGCCGGCCATCAGGTGGTGGAACAGCATGCCCTGCTGCAGCGGCGTCAACGGGTAGATGTCGGCGACGTTGGCGGCTCCTCCGTCGACGGTGGCGACGACCCGGTCGATCTCGTCCTGCGCCAGCTCCACCAGCGGCAGCAGCTCCGGGGTGATCCGCTCCGCACCGTCCGGGATCAGATTCTCCGGTACGGCGGCCGTCGCCACCTCGGCCGCGCCGGCCAGCCCCGCCGGGGTGGGTGCGATGAACAGTGCCCGTACCGGCACCTCGATCCCGTGTGCCCGCAGCTTCTCCACCAGTGACACGGCGAGCAGTGAGTGGCCGCCGAGCCGGAAGAAGTCGTCGTCCATGGAGACACTCGCCAACCCGAGTACGTCGGCGAAGACCTGGCAGAGGATCTCCTCCCGCAACGTGACCGGACCCCGGCCCT
>JBOGDE010000531.1:0-2493 GCA_050701695.1 Micromonosporaceae bacterium | reverse complement strand
CGCCCTCGAACACCACCGCCACCGCATCCGGCGCACGGCGTACCTGCGAGGCAAACAGCTCCACCAACGAACCCCGCGGCATCTCCACCGCCGTGTCATTCCAGCCATGCAGCACCCGGTCCCGCTCCACGGGATCCAGCACCGGGACACGGTCGAGCGGCAGGTCGGGGCCGCCGTCGAGCGCGTCCGCGAGGGCCGCGACCAGGTGCTCCGAGGCGGTACGGACAAACTGGGCGACCGTACCGGCGTCGATCGGGTCGGCGGCCAGGACGCTCACGCTGAATCCGCCGTCGCCGAGGTCGTTCACCGACACGGTCAGCGGGTAGTTGGTGCGGTCCTCCAGCAGCACCTGGCGTACGCCCGGGATCGTCTGGTCCCGGCCCGCCTCGCGCGCCGCGTGCCGGTAGTTGAACATCGACGTGAACAGCGGGGTGTTGCCGTCGATCCCGCTGGCCTGCTGCGCCACCGCGAGTGGGGCGTGTTCGTAGGCCAGCAGCGCGGCCAGCTGGCCCCGCATCTGCTCGACAGCGGCGCGTACCCCGCTCTGGCCGGTGTGGACCCGTACCGGGAGGGTGTTGAAGAACGGGCCCAGTACCCGGTCGGCGCCGTCGCCGGCGTTCATCCGGCCGAACAGCACGGTGCCGAACACCACGTCGTCGCGTCCGGACAGGGTCGCGAGCACCCGGGCCCACGCCACGTGCAGCACCGTCGCGGGACTGACCCCGAGCTGCTGCGAGACCCGCCGCAGCGTGGCGGCCACACCGTCCGGGAGGGGCAGCAGCGCGGTGTCCACATCGGTGGCGCCGCCGCGTACGTCGAGCACACCGTACGGGGCGGTGGGTTCGGTGACGTCGCCCAGCAGCTCGGTGAAGAACCGTTCGTGTTCGGTACGGGACACGCTGCGGGCCTGCGCCACGAAGTTCCGGAACGGTGCCGCGGGTGCCGCCAGTGCCTGTCCCGCCAGTACGGCGCGCAGCTCGCCGAGCAGCGCGTCCATGCCGAGGTGGTCCTGCACCATGTGGTGCATCCGCACCAGCCCGAGCCAGCGACCGTCGGTGGTCTCGGCGACGTGCAGGTCCATCAGCGGGGCACGGTGCAGGTCCATCGCGGTCCCCGCGGCCGCCCGCAGCGCTGCCACCGTCTCCACCGGGTGTACGACCACCGGCAGCGTCGCCTGCCGCAGCACCACCTGCACCGGTGCGGTGAGCCGTTCCCAGACCACGGCGGTGCGGTAGATGTCGTGCCGGTCCACGATCCGCTGCAGCGCGGTGGCGAAGTCGTCCAGCCGGTCCCGGGAGTCGAACTCCAGCACCCGTACGGTGACGTACACGTCGGTGCCGCCATCGGCGAGCAGGTGGTGGAACAGCAGCCCTTCCTGCAACGGCGCCAGCGGGTAGACGTCGGCGACGTTCGCGGCACCGCCTTCCACGGTGGCGACCACGCGGTCGATGTCCGCCTGGGACAGCTCCACCAGCGGCAGCAGCTCCGGGGTGATCCGCTCCGCGCCGGCCGGGATCAGGTTCGCCGGCACCGCGGCGGTCTCCGCACTGCCGGCGGTACGCGCCAGCGCGGCCGGCGTCGGCGACTCGAACAGCGCCCGTACCGACACCGCCATACCGCGACTCCGCAGCCGCTGCACCAACGTGACCGCCAGCAGCGAATGCCCGCCGAGCCGGAAGAAGTCGTCGTCCACGCCGACCGACTCCAGACCCAGGACCTGCGCGAACACCTCACACAAAACCTGCTCCGGTACGGTCCGCGGCGCCCGGCCGGCGCCGGTGGCGTACGCGGGCGCCGGCAGCGCGGCCCGGTCCAGCTTCCCGTTTCGGGTCAGCGGCAACTCCGGCAGTACGACGATCGCCGCCGGCACCATGTAGTCGGGCAGCCGCGCCGCGACGAACGCCCGCACATCGGCATCGGCAAGCACGGCGGTACCGGCGTCAGCGGGGACGGCGGGGTCGGAGCCAGCGGTGCCGGGGGCGGCGGTGGTGCCGGGGTCGGAGCCAGCGTCAGCGGGAACAGCGGTGCCAGGGTCGGCGGAATCGGGGACGCCGGCGGTGCCGGGATCGGCGGCGACGACGTAGGCGACCAGGTTGTCCTCACGGGCCACCACCGCGGCCTGCGCGATCCGCGGGTGAGCCAGCAGGACAGCCTGGACCTCGCCTGGCTCGATCCGGAACCCGCGTACCTTCACCTGCTCGTCCGCACGGCCCGCGAAGACCAGGTGGCCGTCCGGGGTCCACGTCGCCAGGTCACCGGTGCGGTACATCCGCTCCCCGGCGACCCCGAACGGACACGCCACGAACCGTTCCCCGGTCAGGCCCGGACGGGCCACATAGCCGCGAGCCAGGCCGGCACCGGCGATATACAGCTCACCCGCCACACCCACCGGGACCGGCTGCAAGGTGTCGTCCAGGACGAAGAGGCGGGTGTTGCCGATCGGGCGACCGAACGGCACCACGCCCTCCCGGTCGGGGTTCACCGGGCCGGCGG
>JBOGDE010000530.1:0-2516 GCA_050701695.1 Micromonosporaceae bacterium | reverse complement strand
ATCCAACACCGGGATTGACTCCTCCTCCGCCTTGCGAGCCACCACCTGGACCCCGGACTTCATCCACCAACTCCCGGCGCAGGACACTAGCCTGCCTCCGGTTGGTACGCGGGCAGCCCCAGCCCCTCCCGGATCTTCTGCTGCACCGTTACCTTGTCCGGGCGGGCGTCGACGGTGACCACGAACTCCTTGCCCCGGAACAGCTCCAACACCGGGTTGGTCTTGGTGTGGTAGTCGTGCAGCCGGGCGGCGAGCGCCTGCTCGGTGTCGTCCTCCCGGCTGATCAGCATGCCGCCGCAGACGTCGCACCGGCCCTCGGTCTCGGGCCGGTCGGCGATCAGGTTGTAGTCCATGCCGCACTGCGCACACAGCCTTCTGGCGAGCACCCGGCGGCGTACCTCCTCGTCGGGCAGGTCGAGGTGGATCACGCCGTCGATGTCGTAGCTCTCCAGGAAGAACTCCGCCTGCCGCCGGTTGCGCGGGAAGCCGTCGACGATGAAGCCGTAATTCCAGTCGTGCTCGTCGAGCCGGTCGCGTACCACCTGTTCCACCAGGTCGTCGCCGACCAGCTCCCCGGCGGCCATGATCCGGCGTACCAGGGCACCGAGCTTGGTGTGCTGCTGCACCTGCCAGCGGAAGATGTCGCCGACGCTGATGTGCACCAGGTCCAGCTCGCGCGCCATCAGCTGCGCCTGGGTGCCCTTCCCGCTGCCCTGCACTCCCATGATCACGTACTTGCGCATAGCCCACCATCGCACGCTCAGCTCATCCGGGACAGTGCCTCCCGCAGCCGGCGTACGTCGCGGCGGCGCTGCTCGTACGTGGCGCCCAGCGCGAGCAGGATCGCACCGGCGATCGCCAGCGGCACCCAGCGCGGCAGCACGTCCGAGAGCCAGGCCAGCTCCCGCAGCGCACCGATCACCAGCACCACACCACCGACCACGACCGGGGCCTGGCGGCGGCGTACCGCACCGATGATCACGGTGGCGAGTGCGGCGGTGCCGAGCAGCAGCCGGCGCAGCGGCGGGTCGTCGCCGGTGGCCAGACCGCCCAGCATCACCCCGAGGCTGGGTAGGAACCCGGCGGCCAGCGCCAGCCCGTACGCCCGCCAGCTCGACAGCTGTGGCCGGTGCCGCAGCTCCAGTACCCCGCCGAGCAGCGCCGCCGCCGCGAACGGCAACGTGTACGCCTCGACCAGCCCGACGTCGCGGGTCTGCAGGAGGATCCACCACGCGATCAGCTCGCAGCCGGCGGCGCCGAGCACCAGCCGCCGGCGCCCGGGGCGTACCGCGGACAGGCCCAGCATCGCGCCGTACCCGGCGAGCAGGATCGCCACCGTGGTCATCGCCGGCGCGGCGATGGCGATCGCGTAGAACGCCACCACGAACGAGCTGCGCTCGCAGGTCAGCATCTCGGTACGCCGGGACCACGCCTGAAGTGCCGCGGCGGCGACCAGCAGCACCAGGGCGACCCCGAGGATGGCGTACCCACGCTGCGGGTCGGTGAGCCCGGCGTACTTGCCGGAGGCGCTGGCGAACAGCGCGAAGCCGGCGCCGAAGGCGATCCAGGCGGTCGCCCGCGCCGGCACGGTACGCCCGGCGAGCGCCACCACCCCGGCGGTGAGCGTGGCGACACCCAGCCCGACCAACGTCGCGACCGGGGTGGCGAGGCAGTTCGCCAGCCCGATCGAGCCGATCACCGGCCAGATCACCGTGGTCGAGCGGATCACCACGGGCGTGGTACGCACCCCGGTGCGCGGCATCAGCCCGGCGACCAGGGCGGCCCCGATAGCGATCGCCAGCGCGATCGCCGGCAACGCGGGCCACGGCCAGTCGTACGCCACCGGCGTCACCAGCAGGGTGGCGACCACGCCGGGCAGCACCGCCGGCAGCACCCAGCGCGGGCTGCGCAGGCCGTGCGCGGCGACCCCGGCCGCGAGCGTGATCAGCACCAGCGTCAGCGGGTCCCACACGTCCGGGTAGAACGCCCCGCCGGGTGCGAACCCGAGGTGCTGGGCGCCGGGGCTCAGCATGATCCGGGTCCCGTCGCCGAGACCCTGCCAGTACCACCCGGCCCACAGGTACGGCTGCGCCAGCGACGCCACCCCCGGCAGCACGGTGAAGAGGGCCACCGAGAACGGCAGCGCCGCGGTGGCGCAGTTCCCGATGGCGGCGGCGCGCCGGTTGGGCAGCAGCAGCATCCCGCCGGCCACACCGATCAGTCCGGAGACCGCGGCGTACACCCCGGTCGGCTGGTCGGTGGGCAGGATCGACAGGGTGGTCACCGCGGTGGCGACGCTGACCCCGGCGACGCCGTACCGGACGTACCCGGAGCCGCCGAAGCGCAGCGCGGCGGCGATCCCGAGACCGAGGCTGGCCGCGCCCATCATCGCCGGGATCACCGCCGCCTCCGGCCACTGGTACGCCACTCCGGCCGAGCCGGTGACCACCGGCAGCAGCGCGATCCCGGTCGCTACGCCGAGCCCGCCGACCACCCGGCCGTGCCCGGTGCCGGAC
>JBOGDE010000529.1:0-2518 GCA_050701695.1 Micromonosporaceae bacterium | reverse complement strand
CGCCATCGAGCAGCCACCGGGCGAACTGCCCCGGCGGGGCCGGTGAACAGGTGAATGCCGTGCCGTTCGGCGAGCGCGGTCAGGCTGTAGCGGATCGGGTACGTCGCGGCGGCCCGCAACGGGGCCGCGTTGCCGGGTGACGGCGGCGCGCCGCCGCTGGCCGAGCGGCCTCCGGAGTCGGTGGCCGGGGTGGTCAAGGAGGCGATGCCGAGCCTGGTGACGGTGCTGGTACGCAGCGGCTCGAAGGGCGGCAACGGCTCCGGCTTCGTGATCTCCGACGACGGGTACGTGGTAACCAACGAACACGTCGCCCTGGGTGCGGGCAAGGACGCGAATCTGCGGGTGGCGTTCAGCGACGGCAGCACCGCCACCGCGACCGTGGTCGGGGCCTCGAAGGAGTCCGACATCGCGGTGCTGAAGGTCAGCCGTACCGGCCTGAAGCCGGTGGCGTTCGGCAACTCTGACCAGGTGGCGGTGGGCGACCCGGTGATCGCGGTCGGAGCGCCGCTCGGGCTGCAGAACACGGTGACCCAGGGCGTGGTGAGCGCTCTGGACCGCCCGGTCGCGGGGGGCGAGGACGATCCGTCGGTGTTCGCGGCGATCCAGACCGACGCGCCGATCAACCCGGGCAACTCCGGCGGTGCGCTGCTGGACGGCGCCGGTCTGGTGATCGGCGTCAACACCGCGATCCTGACCGTCGGCGAGAAGGGCTCGGCGGGCAGTGTCGGGCTCGGGTTCGCGATCCCGATCAACCAGGCCCGGCGGGTGGCGTCGGAGATCGTGAAGAGCGGTCACGCGCGTAACCCGGTGATCGGCGCCGAGGTGGACAACTCGTACCAGAACGCCAATGGCGGGGTACGGCTGAGCAAGGTCGTCTCGGGCGGCCCGGCGGAGCAGGCGGGCCTGAAGTCCGGTGATGTACTGACCAGGTTCTCCGGGCGGCTGCTGGCGGAGCCGATCGACCTGGTCGCGTTGATCCGCAAGCACGCGCCGGGCACCGTGATCGCGGTGGAGTATCTGCGCGGCGGGGAGCGACAGCGCACCCGGATCACGCTGGGCGCGGACGGGTAGTCAATCCATGTCGTTGTGCCGGAGCATGTCGCCGCGCTAGTATTTCATCAAGCGATGAAATAGCTGGAAGGGGCGAGCGATGGCACCGCGTCAGATCTCCACCCAGGTGTGCGTGGCAGGCGGCGGGCCCGCCGGGTTGATGCTGGGGCTGCTGTTGGCCCGCTCCGGGATCTCCGTGGTGGTGCTGGAGAAGCACCCCGACTTCCTGCGCGACTTCCGCGGCGACACGGTGCACCCGTCCACGATCCGGCTACTGGACGGGCTCGGGCTCGCCGAGAAGTTTCTCGCCCTGCCGCACCGCAAGGTCCGCCAGCTGCGGGTCTCGGCGGGTACGAAGACCTACCGGGTCGGCGACTTCGCCAGGCTGGCGCCGCCGTACAACTATGTGGCGTTCCTGCCGCAGTGGGACTTCCTGGACTTCCTCGCCGACGAGGCGGCGGCCTACCCGCACTTCACCCTGCTCCGCTCCACCGAGGTCACCTCGCTGCTGCGCGAAGGCGAGACGGTGCGCGGCGTCGGTGCGGTCGGGCCGGACGGCCCGGTGGAGGTCGCCGCGCAGCTCACCGTGGCGTGCGACGGCCGCGGTTCGGACGTACGCCGGCTGCTCGGCGCCGAGCCCCGGGAGTTCGGCGCTCCGATGGACGTGCTGTGGTTCCGGCTGCCCCGCCACGACACCGACGGCGATGGGCTGCTGATGCGGATCGGCGCCGGCCGGCTGATGCTCACCATCGACCGCGGCGACTACTGGCAGATCGCGTACGTGATCCCCAAGGGCGGCTACGACGCCGTGGTCGCCGGTGGCCTGCCGGCGTTCCGGGACTCGGTCGCGGAGCTGGACCCCTCGCTCGCCGGCCGGGTCGGCCAGATCACCGACTGGGAGCAGGTCAGGATGCTGACGGTACGGGTCAACCGGCTGACTCGGTGGCACGCCCCCGGCGTACTGATGATCGGCGACGCGGCGCACGCGATGTCGCCGGTCGGCGGGGTCGGGATCAATCTCGCGATCCAGGATGCGGTGGCCACCGCACGGCTGCTGGCCGGCCCGCTGCGCTCCGGCACCGTCACCGACGGGCAGCTCGACCAGGTACGCCGGCGCCGCTGGCTCCCCACCATCGGCACCCAGCTGGTGCAGCGGGTGATCCAGCGCGTGCTGATCGGCTCGGTGCTGCGAGCCGACGGTGCCGCGGCGGTGCCGCCACCGATGCGGCTGGCCGCCCGGCTGCCCCTGCTGCAGCGGATGTTCGCCCGCGCCGTCGGCTTCGGTCTGCGCCCCGAGTACGAGGTGCCTGCCCCGGCGGAGGCGCCTCGGCGTACCGGTTGAGAGGCTGTCGTGATACCTCGCGCCGGCTGCGGCGGGCCCAGACGACGCCCGGAGGCGTTGTCGGTTCACCCGGATACAACACCGGTATCCGGGCAAACCTCCGCCTTGCCGGATCGCCGCCTGGAC
>JBOGDE010000528.1:0-2523 GCA_050701695.1 Micromonosporaceae bacterium | reverse complement strand
CGGCGGCGCCGCTCGCGCCGGCCGGGACCAGCTCGGCAGCGCGGCCCACCAGGCCGCGCGGGCCGAAGGCGTACTCGACGGCGTACCCGAGCATCGCCAGGGCGTAGCTGAGTACGGCGACGGTGAGCAACTGGTCGGACAGGGTGCTCAGAGCGGGGTCAACCGGCATCGTCACGCTCCTTCGCCGGTACGGGTGAGTCAGTGCCGGCGGGCGGGCCGCCGGTGCCGGTGGGCGGGCTGCCCGTGCCGGCGGGTGAGGTGTCGGTGGCCTGGGCGACCACCGTGGAGAATTCGTCGTCGAATCCGGCGTACTCGGCCCGGGCGAGGCCGCCCGCCTCCACGATTGTGCGCCCGTCGCCGGGCCCCCCGTCATCCGCCCCCGGAGCGGGTGCCCCGGCCCCCGGAGAGCGGGCGCCGGCCTCTGGCAGCAGTCGGAACCAGACCCGGCGGCGGCGTACCGACAGTGAGGCGAGCAGGCCCACCAGCAGCAGTACGGCGGCCACCAGCACCAGCGGGGCGCCGGGGTCGTGGCGTACCTGCAGCGTCATCCACTCCCGGGTCTCCACGAACTCGACGGTGCTGCCGTCGTCGAGGGTCCACGACTCGCCGGGGCGCAGTGGCTTGGGGCGCTCGTTGAGCATCTTCAGCCGGCCGGTGTCGACCTGGTGCTGGTCCAGCGAGTAGACCGAGCGCGGGATCCCGGAGTCCATCCCCAGGTCACCCCGGTACGCCACCAGGAACAGCCGCGGGTCGCGCTCCTCCGGGAACGCCGAGTGGCCGGCCTTCGCCGCCTCCACGTCCTCGGGCACCGTCGGCAGATAGATGCCCTGGAACCCGACCTCGGCGTTCTTGTCGCGCCGGCCCGTCGCGGGGTCGATGTTGGCGTCCGGGAACGCGGCGACGCCCTCGCTGGTGAGCAGGAGGTCGGTGGGCAGGAACGGCGCCACGGTGGTCTGGCTGAGGCCGTACCGGTCGGTGTAGCGGATCACCGGGGCGTACCCGTGGCCGACCAGGTAGACGTTGCCACCGGCCAGTCGCAGCGGCTTGTTCACCTCGAGGGTGTAGTCGCGCGGTGCGCTGTCGCCGAGGGTGTAGCGGGTCTGCGCGGAGTAGTGCTCGGCCTGCCCGTTCTCCAGGTAGCGGCCCTCGAAATCGCGCAGCTCCAGGCACAGCGGCGGCAGGTCGGAGGCGCCGGCGCGGGAGCCGAGCCCGTAGTCGTCGTACTGCTGCAGCGAGCTGCAGAACGCCTGGTCCTCGCCGGCGACCAGCAGCCGGTTGCCGTACCAGCCGTACGCCGAGCCCCACGCCACCCCGATCAGGATCGCCAGCAGCGAGAAGTGGAACAGCAGGTTGCCGGTCTCCCTCAGGAACCCCTTCTCGGCGCTGACGGTGGTGACGTCGCCGTGCTGCCGTACCGCCACCCGCCAGCGGCGGCGGCGCAGCGTCGCGGCGATCGTGGCGGCGGTGGCGTCCGAGGCCACCCGCGCCGAGACCGGCAGCCGGTCCAGCCGCTTCGGCGCGTCCGGGGGCTGGCGCAGCATCGCCCGTACGTGCAGCCGCATCCGCGGCACCAGGCACCCCACCAGGGACACGAACAGCAGCAGGTAGATCGCCCCGAACCACGGCGAGGCGTAGACGTCGAAGGCCCAGAGCCGGTTCAGGATCGGCGCGGCGTCGGGGTATTCGGCGAAGTAGTTGCTGACCTTGGCGAGGTCCAGGTTGCGCTGCGGGAAGATCGAGCCCGGCACCGCCGCCACCGCCAACAGGAACAACAGCACCAGCGCGGTGCGCATGCTGGTCAGCTGCCGCCACCAGCGCCGCAGGGTCACCACAAAACCTTTGCCGGGGGTACGCCGAGGCGGCGCCTCCGGCGCTGTCGAGAGCTTGGTCGCCTCGGTGGTCTCGGTGATCGGTGCGGCTGTCATCAGATGCCGATCTCCCCGGGGCCGACGGTGGCGCGCAGCCAGTTAATCACATCGGTCCACAACCCGGTGACCAGCAGCAGGCCGAGCAGGATCAGCATCACGCCGCCGATCCGGGTCACCCAGACGCTGTGCCGGCGGATCACCGCGAACACCCCCAGCAGCCCCCGGAACCCGAGCCCGAACAGCAGGAACGGCACCCCCAGCCCGAAGCTGTACGCGAGGGCGAGCACGGCTCCGCGTACCACCGATCCTTCTACCGCGGCCAGCCCCAGCACGGCGGTGAGGGTGGGCGACAGGCAGGGAGTCCAGGACAGCGCGAACACCGCGCCGAGCAGCGGCGCCCCGGCCAGCCCGGCGGCGGGCAGCTTCGGCCGCCACTGCCGCTGCAGCGCCGGCACCAGCCCGAGGAACGCCGCGCCGAGCACGATGGTGAGCAGTCCGGCGCCGATCTCGATCGGCCGCTGCCGCAGCAGCAGGGCGCGCCCGAGCGTGCTGGCCGCCACCGCCAGCAGTACGAACACCGCGGTGAAGCCACCCACGAACAGCGCCGACCCGAGCACCACCCGCCCCCGGGCGTGCCGCCGGGTGAGGGTCGCGG
>JBOGDE010000527.1:0-2569 GCA_050701695.1 Micromonosporaceae bacterium | reverse complement strand
CGGCCGGGCTGAGCGTCAGCACCGTTACCGAGTGCGCCGGGAAGGTGTGGTGGAAGTCGCCGGCGGAGACGGTACGGGTGTTTCGTTGCAGCCGTACCGAGTCGTCGCCGCCGCCGTCGACGCCGTCGTTGTAGCTGGTGTACGAGGTTCCCGAGACCGTGGTCACCTCGACCGTCGCGGTGTGGGCGAAGCCGCGCGGCAGCACCCGGGCGGCCTGCTCGAGGTGCATCCGGCGGTTCACCACCACGATCCGCAGCTTGCCGTCGCGACCCACGGTGGCGCCCACCTGGAGCACCGGCCACTTTCCGGTGTCGGGGCGCTCGGCGAACGGCTGGTCGACCACATCGCTGCCGACCCACGTACTCCCCCGGACGAACGCGGATTTCATCACCTCGCGGGTGACCGCCTCCGCACCGTACACATATCCGGTTCTTTCACCTCCGAGTACGCCGCGCAGCCCGGTGCGGCTACCGACCACGGTGTTGCCCATCACCCAGCCGGCGTCGAGCCGGGCCAGGTGGAGGAACTGCGAGGCCATGTAGACCGAGTGGGTCATGGTGGAGCTGAAATTCGGGAACGCCTGGAGGCTCTGGTCGCGGGCGGGTGAGTCGCCGAACCACAGTGCGCCCAGCTCGGAGGTCGCCAGGTACGGCCGGCGCCCGTCCCCGCCGGGTTCGGCGTTGGCCTTCATGTCGTCGCGGTGGTGGCTGATCAGCTTGCGCATCCACAGCTCCCCGACCATGTGCTGGTGGTGGCCCTCGGCGGTGGTGTCCCACGCGTTGCCGTCGAAGTCCCGGCGGAAGTTGGTGTACGGGTGCATCGCCAGGCAGTCGTACCGGCTGGCCAGGCCGCGCGCCTTCATCGCCGCCGGGAAGCTGGGCTTGCCCAGGCGCGTCGCGTCGGTGCCCCGCTCGCTGATCGGCGCCCAGGTGGCACAGACATCGATCGGGGTCCCGGTCGTCGCCGCGACCTGCTTCATCGCCGTGTACATCTTCGCGTACCCGTCATGCTGCATGGTGTACGTGGCTCGCACCGCCGCACCGTCCGGCGGCACCGCGCCGTGCGTCCCGTCACCGAAGGTGACCGAACCGGTGGCACGGTGCAGGGTGTACGCGCGGGCCTGCGGGCCGACCGCCGACAGGTCGTCCACCCGGTTCCACTCGGTGCCGCCGACGGTGATCTTCGGCGCGGTGCCGGGGCGGATCAGGCCGTACCGGAGGTGGAAGGTCTGCGACGGACGGCCGTTGGATCTGGTGTGCCGGAAGTCGCAGTCGCGCCCCATCGCCTGGTCGGTGAACGTCAGCGTGGCCCCGCCGATGTACTGGCCCAGCGCCTTGCCGCTGTCCTGGCTCAGCCAGTAGCGCTGGCCGCCGGCGCGGTCCTGCTCGTTGCCGATCTCCCACCGGGTCACCCGGTACGGCTCGGGGTGCCCGTTGCGGGCCCGGACGTCCGCCCAGGCGATGCCGCCGTTGGGGTTGGTGCCGGTCGAGGCGTTCATGTACTCGACCCAGTCGGCGGCATGCGCGGGCGACTCGTTCGCGAACGGCACCATGATCTGCGGCGCGGCGCCGGCCTCGCCGACCAGCTTCATGAACTCGTCCGGGCCGTACCGGTTGTCGGTGTGCCCGGTGAGGTCCTCGCCGTCGGTCTGGCAGCCCCGGTTGGCCAGCGGACCCACGGCGCGGCGCCAGTCGTACAGGTTGGCCGAGGTGCCACCCGGGAACCGCAGCACGCCCAGCCCGGCGGTCTTCATCTTGGGGATCGCGCCGGGGTCCGGCCCGGTCCCGTTCCAGAGGCCCTGTGCGCTGTCGTACCACTTGTTGATGTTGGCGCCCGGCAGTACGGGAGCCACCGTGAACTTCTTCGTCGCCGCGTCCACCGCGATCGTCGGTGTCACCGCTTCGGCCGCCACACCGTCGGAGTCCGGTCCGGCTCCGGCGGCGGCGCTGACCGTCGACAAACCCGCGGCAAGCGCCGCCGCGCCCGCCAGCCACCGCACCACAGATCGCTTCACCTGGATCTCCTCCTCGCCCCCGTACCGAACCCGAGCGGGATCCACTCTCGCGGCGAGAAGGCGACGGCGGCAGCCCCGTACCGCCTTCCGGGGAGACCATTTACAGGGCCCGAACAATCGCCGGGTGGACAGCAGGCACTCCTCAGGCCTCCCCGCTCCGCGGGATGATCAGGTGTTGTCCATGTGGTGTCGGGGATATCGATTGCGGTGTGCGCACAGTGGACAATGCCTGATCACTCCAGCCGGGATCGGTACTCGCGCGGGGACTGGCCGTGGCGTCGGGTGAAGGCGTGGGTGAACGTCGAGGTGTCGGCGTAGCCGAGGCGTTCGGCGATCTCGCGTACCGGCAGCGAGCCGTCGGACAACCAGCGGACGGCGAGCTGATCGCGGACCTCGGTGAGCAGCGCACGGAAGGAGGTGCCCTCCCTGGCCAGGTGCCGCCGCAGCGTACGCGGGGTGGTCATCAGCTCCGCCGCGATCCGGCTCAGCGAGGGCGGCCCGTCCGGGCTGGCGCGCATCAGGTCGCGGACCTGGCCGGCGTACCGGCTCGCGGCA
>JBOGDE010000526.1:0-2583 GCA_050701695.1 Micromonosporaceae bacterium | reverse complement strand
CCGCCAGGCGGTTCGCGGCGGCGGTGGAAGCGTACGACGAGTTGGGTGTGGTGAGTGACGCGGTGCTCTGCGCCGCCTGGACCGCCCGGGCGTGGGTCGCTGCCGGCGAGGATGCGGCGGCGGAGCCCTACCGCCAGCGGGTACGCGACTTCGGCCATCGCGGCCACGCCGCGGCGCTGGTGGCGCTGGTCTCCTGACCCGCGCCGGCTACGGTCAGCGCCGGCTACGGTCAGCGCTGGTGGCCCCGGCGCTGCTTGTCGGTGTACATCCGGTGGTCGGCGAACTGCAGCAGGTGGTGCGGGTCGGTGCTGCCCGGATCCGCCACCGCCACCCCGACGCTGGCCGAGACCCGCACCGTGAGGCCGTCGATGCTGATCGGGTTGGCCAGCACGGTACGCAGCCGCTCGGAGACGTACGCGGCGTGGATCGGATTCGCCACCGACTGCACCACCAGGAACTCGTCGCCGTGCAGCCGCGCGGCGAGGTCGGTGTCCCGGGTGGTGGCGCGGATCCGGCTGGCGGTCTGCTGCAGCAGCGCGTCGCCGATCTGGTGGCCGTGGGTGTCGTTGACCTGCTTGAAGCCGTCCAGGTCGATCAGGATCACCGCCACGCAGCCGGTGCCGCTGCGTTCCAGCCGGCGCAGCGACTGCTCCAGGTAGACGAACGCGTGCGCCGCGTTGGGCAGCCCGGTCAGCTCGTCGTAGGAGGCCTTCCGGATCAGGTCCCGCTCCCGCTCCACCCGGGTGGTCACGTCCCAGGCCACCACGTGGCCGCACCGCTCGCCCTGGAAGACCACCGGCGCGCTGCGTACGTCCAGGTAGTGGATCGAGCCGTCGGGCAGCTTCGCCGGGTACTCGCCGGGGAGCAGGCTGGGCTCGTCGGGCTCCGGCTCGTCGTTGGTGGGGTCGGCGGCGGTGTTGTCCGGAACGGTCAGCACCTCGAAGATGCTGGCGCCGATCAGCTCCTCGGGGTTGCGGCCCAGCAGCAGCGTGGTGGCGGTGTTGGCGTACCGGATGGTGCCGTTCTGCAGCCCGTACACGATGATCATGTGGGGCGCCTGGTCCACCAGTACGTGCGTCCGCCGCCGCTGTTCGGTGCAGGCGGTCAGCACCGGCAGCTCGCGCCGCCCGGCCGGCTCCGCGTCCGGGTGTGGCGGGCCCGCGGTGCGCACCTTCGGCCGTACCGCGGGGACCGGGGAGGACGCTGGCCCCTCAGGTGACGGGCCGGCCGCGGACTCGGGTACGTCCCCGCCGGACGGTGCCGGGCTGACGGGGTGCATCTCGCCGGATGCCGCAGGGGAGCCTTGTGTCACCTTCGTCCCTTCTCCCGAGTCCTACGAGAATGTCACGTTTCGGCGTGCTCCTGTTACGTCCGGGTCGGAGAAAGTTTCACCGTACTGGATGCGACAACCATGTCCGTTGGGTTGACCGGCTCCACGCTACGCGGCAATACGCTGACATCGGGATGGACGAACGGGTGCTGCTTGTCGAGGACGATGCCTCGATCCGGGAGATCGTCGCTCTGACATTGCAGCGGGCGGGTCTGCGGGTCACGACCGCGGTGAGCGGTCGGGAGGGGCTGCTGCGCGCCCAGCGGGGCACCGCGGACCTGGTGATCCTCGACGTGATGCTGCCGGAGCTGGACGGCCTCGAGGTCTGCCGCGAGTTGCGGCGCTCCAGCCGGGTCCCGGTGCTGATGCTCACCGCCCTTACCGACCTGGTCGACGTGGTGGTGGGGCTGGAGTCCGGGGCTGACGACTACCTGCGCAAGCCGTTCGAGCCCGCGGAGCTGGTGGCCCGGGTACGTGCCCTGCTGCGGCGCGGCACCGCGCCGGTCGAGCCGAGCGCCATCGCGGTGGGCGGGATCGTGGTGGACGCGGGGACGCACACCGTACGTAAGAACGGCGACCCGGTGGCGTTGACCGCGACCGAGTTTCGGCTGCTGTACGAGCTGGCCCGCCGGCCCGGGCAGGTGTTCACCCGCAAGATGCTGCTCGACCTGGTGTGGAACTACGACTACCTGGGCGACTCGCGGCTGGTCGACGTGGCGGTGCAGCGGCTGCGCTCCAAAGTGGAGGACGACCCGCGCCATCCCCGGCTGATCCACACCGTACGTGGCGTCGGTTACCAGCTGCTGGTGGGGTGAGCCGTGCCATCCGCAACGGTGCCGCGGCCGCGGCTGCGGCGCCGGCTCACCTGGGCGTTCCTGCTGGTGGCGGGGGTGTGCGCGGGTGCGCTGGCGGCCGGCTCGTACGCCCTGGTCTACCAGGCGCGGCTGTCCGACTCGGTGGACCACGCGGTCACCGACGCCCGCTACCAGCTGGTGCTCGCCGGGCAGTTCACGCCGCTGGACGCGGCTCGCCGTACCGCCCTGCTGCGCAGCTTCGAGTCCGCCGGCCGGTCGGTCGTGCTGGTGGTCGGCGACGCGGTCCAGAGTGCCGGCCCGCACCGGCCCCCGGCGCTGCCACCGCGGCTGCGGGCCGCTGCCGCCGACGGCGAGCTGGCCTTTCACCGGGTCGATGCCGGCGGGCGCCGGCTGTTGCTGGTGGGCGGCCGGATCCCGGGAAGCGCCGCGGAGCTGTAC
>JBOGDE010000525.1:0-2589 GCA_050701695.1 Micromonosporaceae bacterium | reverse complement strand
GCTCCGGCGCCGCCCGGCCCGGCACTCGCGCGCCCCAGGCGCCCCAGCGGGGCCACCCTGGTCAGCCTCGCGGTGCTGACGGTGATCGCGTTCGCGCAGCGGCCGGGCAAGGTCACCTTCGACACCAAGCTCGATCTGGCGATCCGACCCGGCGACTTCCTCTACCGCGCGCTGTTCATGTGGAATCCCGAGGCCACCTTCGGGGAACTGCAGAATCAGGCGTACGGCTACCTGTTCCCGATGGGGCCGTTCTTCGCGGTGTTCGACCTGCTCGGCGTACCGACGTGGATAACCCAGCGGCTGTGGTGTGCGGTGCTGCTCGGGGTGGCGTTCACGGGGATCCTGCTGCTCGCCCGCGCGCTGGACATCGGTACCGAGCCGGCCCGCTACATCGGCGCGTTCGGCTACGCGCTCGCCCCCCGGATGCTCACCGAGATCGGCCCGCTCTCCAGCGAGATGCTCCCGGCGGTCTTCCTTCCCTGGGTGCTGTTGCCGCTGGTGTACAGCGCCAGGCTCGGCCCGCGCAAAGCGGCGACCCTTGCCGGCCTCGCGGTGCTGTGCATGGGTGGGATCAACGCGGCGATGGTGCTGATGGCGCTGCCGCTGCCGGGGATCTGGCTGCTGACCCGCCGCTGGGACCGCGAGCACGTCCGGCTCGTAGCGTGGTTCTGCGCGGCCGTACTCGCCGCCACGCTGTGGTGGATCATCCCGCTGCTGTTGCTGGGACGCTACAGCCTGCCGTTCCTGGATTACATCGAGTCGGCGGAGAACACGACCGCGCCGTTGTCGCTGTTCCAGGCGCTGCGCGGCACCAACCAGTGGGTGGCGTACGTGATCTCCGGCGAGCCGTGGTGGCCGGCCGGCTGGGCCCTGGTCGACTCTCCGGTGCTGATGCTCGCCACCGGGCTGATCGCGGCGATCGGGCTCGCCGGGCTGGCCCGCCCCAACCTGCCGGAACGCCGGTTCCTGGTCACCGGGATGCTCGCCGGGCTGGCGCTGCTGGTGCTGGGCCACGTCGGCCCGCTGGACTCCCCGATCTCGCAGTGGTGGCGGGGGCTGCTGGACGGGCCGCTGGCGCCGTTCCGCAACGTACACAAATTCGAACCGATGTTGCGGGTGACGCTGATCTGCGGGTTCATCCACGGCGCCGGGGTGGCCTGGCGTACCGCGTGGCGGCGCAAAGCCGAGATCGCGGTCGCCGGGGTGCTGGTGTTCGCGGTCGCGGCGCCGGCCTGGCTGCTGGACCTGCGCCCCGGGCCGGGCTTCGACGGCATTCCCGGCTACTGGCGCACCGCCTCGACCTGGCTCGCCGACCAGGACAAGCACGCCCGTACGCTGCTGCTACCCGCGACCGGTTTCGGCGAGTACGTCTGGGGCCGCACCGTCGACGAGCCGATGCAGCCGCTCGCCGACTCCCCGTGGGCGATCCGCAGCCAGGTGCCGCTCGGCTCCGAGGGCAACACCCGCTACCTCGACGCGATCGAGTCCTCACTCGCCAGCGGCCGCGGCTCCCCCGGGCTGGCGCCGTTCCTGGCCCGCGCCGGCGTCCGCTATCTGCTGGTACGCAACGACGTGGACCGCACCCGGCTCGGCATGCCGTCGCTGCACCTGGTGCACTCCGCGCTCGCCGCGTCGCGGGGCATCAGGCACGTCGCCGCCTTCGGCCCGAAGACCAGCCTCGACTACTACGGCAACTCCAGTCTCGTCGACTCCGGGAAAAGACCAGCCCTCGAGGTGTACGAGGTCGCCGGCCCGATCCGCCGGGTCTCCGCCGTGAGCGTCGACGACGCGGTGACGCTCTCCGGCGGCCCCGAGTCGGTGTTGCCGCTGCTGGAACAGGGGCTGATCGACGGCGACCAGCCGACCGTACTCGCCGGGGAGCCGGGTGGCTGGGCCAGCGACCTGGCCGGCCCCCGGATCGTCACCGACGGGCTGCGAAAACGGGAACGCAACGTCGGACGGGTGCACGACAACGTCAGCTTCACCCTCGCCGACTCCGACCCGATCCGGCAGAAACGCCCCGCCCTGGACATCCTCCCGCTGCGCGGCGAGGGCCGGCTCACCGAAGCCGTCTACCACGGCGTACGCGGCGTCACCGCCTCCACCTCCGGGGGGTACGCCGACGCGTACGGCTTCACCGACGCGTCGTTCCTGCCGTTCGCGGCGATCGACGGCGACCCTAAGACGCTGTGGCGCTCGTCCAGCCTCACCGGCCCGCAAGGCCAGTGGTGGGAGGTCGAACTCGACACCCCACAGGTGCTGGACCGGATCCGGATGACCTTCATCGACGACATCCGGGTGGCCTGGCCGATCTCGGAGATCACGATCACCACCGATTCCGGGTCGGTACGTCGCGACGTACCGCTCGGCCCGGGGCCGCACGAGTTCACGCTGCCGAGCGGGCCGACCAACCGGATCCGCATCACCGTCACCGGGATGATCGGCGACCGGGAGGAGGGCAACGTCGGGATCCGCGAGATCGAGCTGCCCGGCTTGGAGCCGACCCGGTCGCTGCGGGTGCCGCTGCCCGGCCCCGGCGACGACTGGCCGACGCTGGCGTTCAGCCGGGGCGCCGACCCGCGCCCGGCG
>JBOGDE010000524.1:0-2594 GCA_050701695.1 Micromonosporaceae bacterium | reverse complement strand
CCCTGCAGTGGAGGCCGTGTACTGGCCCGGCCGCACCGACCATCCCGACCATGCGATCGCGCGCCAGCATCTCGACGGCTTCGGTGGCGTGCTGGCCTTCGAGCTCAAGGGCGGACGCGAGGCCGGCCATCTGCTCAGCAAGCGGGTGGAGCTCGCCTTCCTGGCCCTCTCGCTCGGTGGCGTGGAGACAGTGCTGTCGCATCCGGCGAGCACCACCCACCGCCAGCTCGACAGTGCCGCGCTCGCCGCCGCCGGCATCGGCGACGGCCTGATCAGGATCGCGGTGGGGATCGAGGAACCGGAAGACCTGTGGGCCGACCTGGCCCAGGCGTTGCCCGAAGCCTAGGGGCGGCGCAGGTCGTCCAGAGACCCCCGGCACCCCGTTGCCGGTGCGGGAACGCGAGAGCCCCAAGCCGGGGCGCGTGCCGCGCGCCTGAACGGCGTCAGACACCACGATGAAGGGCAAGGTTGTGACCAATCCAGAGACGACACTGGGGGAGGTTGCATCGTGACCTCGCCCGTCCCCGAGCATCCGGCGTTCTACACCGTTCACGGCGACGACGTCTTCGAGTCGAGCAGCGCAACAGAAAGCCCCTGGGACGAGAAGCTGCAGCATGGCGGCCCGCCCGCGGCGCTTCTTGCCCGTGCCGTCGAGCGGGTTCGACCCGACCCGGCGATGCAGATCGCACGGATCACCGTCGACATCTTGGGCGGCATCCCGCAGGGAACCATCCGTACCGAAGCCGCCATCGTGCGGCCCGGGAAACGCATCGAGCTCATCGAGGCCCGCCTCTGGGCCAACGATCGGCTCGCGGTCACCGCGACCGCATGGCGCATCCGAACCAACCCCGACTCCACCCGCGCCCAGGTGCGGGATGGCGGTCGCTCCAGGAACGCGGTCTCGGTGCCGGCCGAACAGCCACACAGGTATCCCTCCGGGGTCAGTCCCGAGTGGGGTTATGGTCGCGCCATCGACTGGCGGCCCATCGACGGCGGATTCGACGAACTTGGTCCGGCGCGGGTGTGGACCCGGCTCCGGATCCCACTGGTTGCAGGCGAGGACAGCTCGCCGATCCAACGGCTGCTGGTCGTCGCGGACTCAACGAACGGGCTTTCAAGTGAGTTGCCGTTGTCCGAGTGGCTCTTCATCCCTCCCACGATGACCGCGACCATCCAGCGGCCCCCCGAGTCGGAGTGGATGCTGCTGGATGCCCGGACCACCATCGGGTCGGACGGGCTAGGCATGGCTCAATCTGAGATGTATGACGCGCATGGTCTGACCGCCGCCGTCACCCAGCCGCTGGTGGTCGCGCCAAGGACATGATGGTAGTGGACGGGATGAATGAGTCACTGTTGCGTGTCCCATCGGCAGAGCAGATAGAGGAGGTGAGACTCGACGTCTTCGCGACCTTTGCCGAGCTGGGTCGGCCGCCGTCGTTGTCCGAGATAGCGAGCCGCACGGGATTGGAACCTGACGCCGTGACCGCGGCTCTTCACGCGCTGCACGACAGCCATCACTTGGTCCTCGGCGGTGGTGAAGACCAGATTGTCATGGCACACCCGTTCGCGTCGGTACCGCTGGGCTTCTCGGTGATGGGCACACGCGCGCTGTGGTGGGGTGTGGCCCTGGCACCCTGAAGTGGCCCCGGCGCAGCAATCTGATTTGGCCCCACCGGGGCGACACGCCGGGGCGGATGGCAGCCTGATTTGGCCCCACCTGGTTGATCGTTGGTGTTGACGTCTGTCGATCTGCCTGGTCGGAGGCCGGGATGGGGTCGAGGGTGGAGTTGTTCGCGGCGATTCGGCGGGATGCCCGGGTGGAGGGGTTGTCGATCCGGGCGCTCGCCGATCGGTATCGGGTTCATCGGCGCACGGTGCGGCAGGCTCTGGCGTCGGCTGTGCCGGCGCGGCGGCGGTCACCGGCGCGCCGCGCGCCGGTCCTGGAGTCGGTGCGGCCGCTGATCGAGGGGATGCTGGTCGAGGATCTCAAGGCTCCGCCGAAGCAGCGGCATACGGCCCGGCGGATCTTCGAGCGCCTGGTGGACGAGCACGACGCGGGGGTGTCGTACTCGACGGTGTCGCACTATGTGGCGGTCCGCCGGCCGCAGATCGCCGCGGGGGCCAGGGCCCGGGCGGGGGTGCTGGACGGGTACGTGCCGCAGTCGCACGAGCCGGGCCGTGAGGCGGAGGTTGACTTCGCCGAGGTGTGGGTGCGGCTGGCCGCCGCGCCGGTGAAGTGTCACCTGTTCACGCTGCGCCTGTCGTACTCCGGTAAGGCGGTGCACCGGGTCTACCCGTCCCAGGGGCAGGAGGCGTTCTTCGAAGGCCACGTGGCGGCGTTCGAGACGCTGGGCGGGATCCCTTGTGGACAGATCCGGTACGACAACCTCAAACCGGCGGTGCACCGGGTCTGTTTCGGCCGTAACCGGGTCGAGTCGCAGCGGTGGATCACCTTCAGGTCGCACTACGGTTTCGATGCGTTCTACTGCACCCCCGGAATCGAGGGCGCGCACGAGAAGGGCGGCGTGGAGGGCGAGGTCGGTCGGTTCCGCCGCCGCTGGTTCGTCCCGGTGCCCGACGTGGCATCGCTCGCC
>JBOGDE010000523.1:0-2618 GCA_050701695.1 Micromonosporaceae bacterium | reverse complement strand
GCAGTGGGCTCCCGGCCGGTGGCTGGCTCGCGGCGGGTGGCTGGCTCGCGGCAGGCACCGGGCTCGCGGCGGGTGGCGGTCCGGTCGTGGCGGGCGGGGGCGGTGGTGGGGGCACGTCCGGCAGCACCGGATCCGCGGTATCGATGGCGATCGGCGACGGGCTCATGATCGGTTAGCTTAGGTAAGCCTTACCTATCTCTCAACCCAAACCACCGTAACCGATCCCACATCCCGCATTGAGCAAAAACGCCCAGACCGAGTCCACGCCGCCGACGGTGGCCGTGGCGCGGAGTCGCGCACGCGGCGCGGAGTCACACGCGGCGCGCGGAGTCGCGCACGTTGGCGCGCAGTCGCACGTGGCGCGGAGTCGCGCACGTGGCGCGTAATCGCGCGTGGATCAGGCGTTGGCCGTGGTGCGGCAGGGATTTCGATTGCCGCCGGCGCGGGATGGCCAGCGCCTGATCGCGCAGCGCGCGCGACGGGTGCCGGGACGGTGGTACGTCCCTGGACGTGCCGATTTGGCCGCGGCCTGATGATCGACATCCCGGAAGCACTGGCGATCAGGGAGCCAACGGCGTAGAACGGAGATGCGGACCTGGTAAGGCGAGTGGGCTACGTTCCCTCTCATACCGGCTCCGTGTACAACCGCCGGGCACCCACGCGCGACCAGCCGCGGGAGGCGTGTCGAGTCGGGACAGCGTCGTTGATCGGCGCAGTGTCACCGCCTCGACGTAAGAGTTGCACGCATGGTAACCCGGACCGGCTGTACTGAGACGGCGCTCCCTGCGTGGGGGCGCCGTCCCCGTGTGGAGAACCTGTCGAGATCGGCCACCGTCGATCTACCATCGCTGGCATGGTGACCGTGGGTGTGGTGAGTCCGGGACACATGGGTAGCGCCCTGGGTCAGGTGTTGGCGGCTGGCGGCGCCAGGGTGGTGACCACCATCGAGGGGCGTTCCCGGCGTACCAGACGGCTCGCGGCCCAGGCCGGACTCAAGACGCTCGACGACCTCGACGCGGTGGTGTCCACATCGGACGTCGTGCTGTCGGTGACGCCGCCGGCCGCCGCGGTCGACAACGCGGTCGCGGTCGCGTCGGCGGCGCTGCGCACCCGCGCCACCCCGCTGGTCGCCGACCTCAACGCGGTCTCACCCGCCACCATGCGTACGGTCGGCGAGGTGCTGCGACGGGCCGGGCTCGAGCTGGTCGACGGCGCCATCTCCGGCGCTCCCCCGTCGATACGCCCCGGCGCGCTGCTCTACTTCTCGGGCCGCCGCGCCAAGCGGGTGGTCGACCTACCGTGGACCAACGTACGGCCCCGGGTGGTGGCCAACACGGTGGGCAGCGCCAGCGCGCTGAAGATGTGCACCGCTAGCGTCTACAAAGGACTCACGGCGCTCTGCGCCCACGCCATGCTGACCGCCCAGCACCACGGCGTGCTGGAGCCGGTGGTCACCGACCTCACCGAGGGGCTCGGCTTCGACCCCGCGTACCGGGTGGCGCTGGCGGCGAGCAAGTCCCGGCGGTTCGTACCGGAGATGCGGGAGATCTCCGGTACGCAGGGGGCCGCCGGGCTCACTCCCGACCTGTTTACGGCCATGGCCCAGGTGTACGAGATGCTCACCCACAGCGAGCTTGCCGACGCCAGCCCCGAAACCGTCACCAGCTCGCTGTCCGCCGCCGAGGTGGTCGCCCGACTCGCCCCGGGTCGGGGCCGCTGACCGAGCCGTCACCGCTGTCCACCACGGGCCACAGGGTTTGCGCTGGTCAGCTAGCGTGTGCGCGTTTGACGAACGCACCACGACACCCCTCGGAGAATCAGACGCACCTCGCAGAATCCAGCCTCGACGGCGGCCTCGGCAACACGGTCCTCGTCCTGTACACCATCGGTGGCCTGGTGCTGGCCGTGGTATCGCTGCTGCCGGGCAAGAGCCCGCTGTGGCGTATCGGCGGCGTCATCCTCGGTCTGGTGGTCGCAGGCTGGGCCAGCTACGTGCTGTTGTTCGGCGGCTGGATCATCATCAACTACTACGTCGCGCTGCTGCCGTTCATCCTGGCCGGCAAGCAGGTCTGGGACTGGTTCCAGTCCCGCAGGGCCCAGCCCGCCTCCTGACCCGTTCCACCCCTGACGCCCCCTGCCCACACCTGGCCGGGGGCGTCCACCGCACTAGAGCTGGTTGGCGAGGGTACGGGTTTCGGCGGCCCCGAGGGTGGCGGCGGTGGCGTAGTGACGGAGCCAGGAACGTACGCCGTCGGGGGTGCCGGTGGCGTACGCACCGGCGGCGCCGACGTACTCCGGCTGGCGGGCCAGGTGACCGACCTCGGGCACGATCAGGGCGCGGGGGTCCAGGCCGCGCTCGACCAGCGTGAGCCGGGCGGCGCCACGGGCGACCACACCGTTGGCGGTGGCGAACGGGCGTACCGCCAGCAGCTCACCGTGCACCACGGCGGCGACCAGCAGCGCCGGCGCCGACGTGGCACCGGCCACCAGCTTCGCCAGCGCGTCCAGCCGCGCGGTCAGGTCAGGCGCGCCCGCAGGCAGCCGGCCCGGCTCAGGTGCGCCACCTGGCAGGCGGGCCGGCTCGGGGGCGCCGGCGGAGGGGCGGCCCAGCTCGGGCT
>JBOGDE010000522.1:0-2620 GCA_050701695.1 Micromonosporaceae bacterium | reverse complement strand
GAACCGGCCAGCCGAACCGAGCACACTGGACACAGGGGCCAGCGGTCACGCACGCCCACATCACCATGAAGATCAACCACGCTCAGCAAAGATCATCTTCCATACGAGTCCACGGATCGAGGCTAAGGCGATCATCGCTTGGCGCAGTTCGACCGAGCCGACCTTACTGATCCTCACGGTGGCAGCGCGGCGGCCTGCCGATTCGTAGCTGGCCGGAGCCAGACCGGAGTAGCGGTAGGCCGCGTCGGCGCTGGCGAACCGAACGGGGTCGCCCAGGGCAGCGCCGTAGTAGGACGCGGTAAGCGTTCCCACGCCGGGTATCGAGGTCAGCACCCCGGCGGGGGTGTCGGGCAGCAACTGCGCCAGGCGCTGGTCGCAGGCGGCAAGGTCGCGTTGCAGGGCGTCGAACACCCTGACCTCCCCGGTGAGTAACTGCGCCGCGGCGGCGCGTTGGGCGTCGGGCACGCACATCGCCTCGACCGCCGCGGCGACGACCTGGACCGCCTTCGGACGCAGCATGCGTACCTGATGGGAGCGGGCGTGACGCACCAGCTCGTCGGCGCTCATGACGGCCACCCGCGCCGGATCGGGCAGCGTGGCCAGCAGCATCCGCAACGTCTTGGCCTCCAGACCGGTCTTGAAACACCCGGTCAGGCCGGGAAACGCGAGATCGGCCAGGGCGTGGACCTGACTGCCCAATGCCTGTGCGGCGGCGAGCTTGCGCCGGCGGTGGGCCACCCAGACGACCTGCTCGGCCATCGCACCGTCTTGGCGGTGCAGCGGCCAACCCTGCCCGCGGACCAGCAGCTCGACCATGGCCATGCAGTCACGAACGTCGGTCTTGACCCGCGCCTGCCCCAGCTGGATCCGGGCCATCTTGACCTGGTACGGGTTCAGCTCGACCACGTCGAAACCCTTACCGCGCAGCGTGGTCGCCAGCGCCTGGTGGTAGTGCCCGGCCGCCTCGACACCCACCCGCACGCTCTCGGCGCTCACCCGCCGCCGCACCGCGGCGATGGTGGCAACGAGTTTGCCGGCGCCGGAGACGGTGAGATCGAACTCGAACGGCTCGCCGACGATCTGTCCATAGTGGTCGGCCACCAACGCCATCGCGGTGCGCTTGCCGACATCGACCGGAACCACCAGACACCGCTGCGGCGCCAGATCGCGGACCCGGGCCACATAGCCAGCCTGGGCGACACCACCAGCGAAGCTCACCACATCAACCTCCTGAGGGAAAGATCAGCCCACTCTCCCAAAGGAGCGGTCCCAGATCCGGGACCTACTATGAGAACTTGGCTCCCTCGGTGTCCTGGATCCAGCACCCGAGGGCGTGCTTGCGGCCGTCCGTGTCCACGCCGATGGCCAGGTAGGCGACCTTGGTGGTGACCACCCCGTTGTCCTTGACCCGGACCCGGATGCCGTCGACGTAGAGGATCGGGTACACCTCGTCCAACGGGCGGGACTGCCAGGCCTTGATCTCATCGGCCACCACGTCGGTGACGTTCGAGATCAACTCCCGGGACGCTTTCACCCCATAAATCTCCAGCAGATGCGCCTCGATGTCCCGCGTGGTCATCCCCCGCGAATACAACGACAGGATCATGTCCTCGATGTTTCCGACCCGGCGGGCGCGTTTCGGCACGATGGCCGGCTCGAACTCCGAATTCCGATCGCGCGGGACCTCGATCTCGACGGGGCCATTGGTGGTCGACACGGTCTTGCGGGATCTCCCGTTTCGGGAATTACCGGAGCCACGACCGGCAGGATCGCCAGAATCGTAACCCAAATGGTCGCTCATCTCCGCCTCAAGCGCCCGCTCGAGCACCGCCTTCGTCATCTGGTTCAGCAGGCCGTCCGCACCATCCAACGGTGTGCCCAACGCTTTCGCGTCTTTCAACAACGAATCGATTGCCTCCGGCGAGAACGCCTCCGCGAGCCGCCGAGCCGCCGCCTCATCATCCCGACGAGCCGATGTGTCCTGTGTCACGTGGTGTCCCTTCCGACCGCCAATCACGGCGATCGATCTTGGTACACCTCCGACTTACACGGTTGTCATGACACGCCCCGCCTTCAGGAACGCCTTGACCAGCGCGAGCACGCGCTTGTCTGCGATCCGAGCCCTCACCCGGTCCATCAAAGCCGGGTGTTTTGCGAGATCTCGTCGAAGCACGCCTTGATGTCGCCTTCCAGCACCCACTCATACGTCTTGGACGCCAGGAAGCGAGTCTCGGCCACGGCGTCGGGCGCGCCGGTTGGGCCTGAAACCGTAGGAGCACGGATGGAAATCCGCCTCGAAGATCGGCTCCAGCACCAGCTTCAAGGATGCCTGCACCACGCGATCGGCCACGGTCGGGATGCCCAGCCGGCGTCGCTTGCGCGACCCAGGCTTGGGGATCATCCGTTCCCGCACCGGCAGCGGGCGGAACCTGCGGGTCTTCAATTGCTCCCGCAACTCGGCGAGGAAACACTCCACGCCGATGCGTTCCCGGACGGTAACTGGATAGGTCCCTGAATCGAGGCGTCTGGGAGCCGTGTGGGGGCTTGATGGTCAGGCGGTGGTGGGGATCCAGGGTTGGCCGGCGGCGGCTTGGATGAGCGCGTCGAGCATGCCGATGTC
>JBOGDE010000521.1:0-2638 GCA_050701695.1 Micromonosporaceae bacterium | reverse complement strand
CGGCGGCGCGTGCGATCGGCGGCGCGAGCGGTCAGCCGGGGCTTTTGATCCAGCGCAGCAGCTCGCCGGTGACCAGCTCCGGGCACTCCAGCTGCGGGAAGTGGCCGATGCCGTCCAGTGCGAGCCACTCGTAGCGGGCGGTGACGTACCGGCCGGAGCCCCGGGCGGTACGCGGCAGCACGCAGCTGTCGGCCCGGCCGTGCAGCTGCAGCGTCGGTACGGTGATCGGCTGCTGCATCAGCTTCACGAACCGGAATCCGGAGACCCGCAGCGCGCTGCGCAGTGCCCAGCGGTAGGCCTCCAGCGCGCAGAACGACGTCTGCGGGATCTGCATCGCGGTGCGGCAGGCGCGTACGTGCGCGGCGAAGTCGTCGGTACGGCGCCAGGCGGGGCCGGCCCAGCGGTGCAGCATCATCCCGACCGCGAACGCGTCGTGTCTGGTGACAGTGTGCTCGTACCGGGGGAGCTGGAATTTCAGCAGGTGCGCCGAGGCGGCGAGCTGGCCGCGCGGGTCGGCGGTGAGGGCGGCGCGCAGCCGCAGCGGGTGGGCGGCCGAGAGCACCACGAGGCGGCGTACCTGCTGCGGGTGGAACGCGGCGGCGATCCAGCCCAGGATGCCGCCCAGGTCGTGTCCCACCACCACGGCATCCCGCTCGCCGAGGGCCCGGACCAGGCCGGAGATGTCGCTGGCCATGGTGTAGCCGTCGTACCCCCGAGGGGGTTTGTCGCTGGCGCCGTAACCCCGCAGGTCGACGGCGACGGCGCGGTAGCCGGCATCGGCGAGCGCCGGAAGCTGGTGCCGCCAGGTCCACCAGAACTCGGGGTAGCCGTGCAGCAGCAGCACCAGCGGCCCGTCGCCGGACTCGGCGACGTGGAACCGGCTGCCGTTGGCGTTGACCAGTCGGTGCCGCCACGGGCCCTCACGCAGCACACTCGACTCGTCCGCCATCGCCACGTCGCAAGCGTACGGCCCGGTCGCGGGTGGCGCCCGGATAAGGGGTCTTAGGGTCTTGCCTCGGCTCGTCATTATGGGCTCAATAGGAGGTGACCGGGACGCTGAGGTCCTGGTCGGACAGCGACGTGATCCACGGACCTCGGGGGAGGCTGGATGTCGCGCGACGAAGCGGGTGGCTCGCCGCAGGATCTGACGCCTGGAGACTTCCACATCGGTGAGCCAACGGTGGTGGACACCAGCTCGCTGGGAAGCTTCGGCCGTACCTACGAGATGGACACCCGGACGTACTTCGAGACCAACACCGGACCGCTGCTCCGGATGGCGGGAGGCCCCTCGGGCATCGGCAACAGCAGGGCGTTCCACGAACTGGGCGGGATCAACCACCTCAGCACCCTCGGCGCCGAGTACGCCGATCGCAACGCCGCAGACCTGGTGTACGGCAACCTCGCGATGGGCAACGCCGCGATGTACATGGCCGAGCAGTACACCTCGACCGACGGGTTCAACGCGGCGATCACCGCCAGCGCGGTGAGCGACGTGTTCGCCCCGCCGGGCGATGCCGGGCACACGCTGCTGGCCGACCGGGAGCGGCAGGAGCTGCTGGAAGCCGAGGCGCAGGCCCGCGCGGAGGCGCAGGCCAGGGCGCAGGCGGCCCAGGCGGCGGTCTACAGGATGCTCGGCATCCCGCCGCCGGGCGGGTCGCCGGCAGAGTCGCCGGACTCGTCGGGTTCGCCGGGCGAGGATGGCGGCGGTGAGATGACGCCGCTGGCTGAGTTCAACGCCCCCGGGGAGGAGTCGGACTACGACGCGGAGCGGGAGGTCGACGTACCCGACCTGGTGGAGCCCGCGGTGCCGGCGCAGGCGGGCCCGGACGGTGTCGCCGCCGACGTGGGCGACTGGGCCGAGGACAACCTGACACTGGATCCGCGCAGCATGAGGCCGGGTGGGTAGCCGTGCCGAAGTGGCGTACCGAGTACGACGGCGGGTACGACCTGGACGATATGTTCGAGCTGATCATCGGCGAGCAGGACATAACCCTCGACCAGCGGGTACGCGGCTGGGCGGCGCTCGCCGAGCTGTACCAGGAGCAGTACTACCGACTGCTGGAGTTCAAGGCCACGCTGACCCAGGTGTGGCGCTCGGACGGCGCCAACGCGTACCTGGAGCAGTTGGACGCGTTGGCGAGCGCCCTCAACCACAACTCGGTGCACGCTCGCGGGGTGGCCAGCGCGCTCGACTCGGTCAGCTTCTGGATCGGCGCCACCCAGCAGACTCTCGACGAGCTGCGGATCGAGTTCGAGGAGACCGCGATGGCCGACGCGGTCGACGAGTACAACGAGGCGATGGACGACATCCGGCACCGCAGCTGGACCGACAACGCGTTCGGCGAGAACACCGACACCCCGGACGCCCCGGTACGCAGTGAGCTGTTGGAGTCCAGCGGCTTCAACGACCGGGGCCGCGAGGCGATGGATCTCGCCGCGGCGGAGATCAGCGACCTGATCAGCCGTACCGACTGGTTGCCGGACACCTACAGCGGACCCACCAACTCGCGGATGCCGAGTTACGGCGGGTTCCCACCGCCGCCGGTGCCGTCGGCTCCGGCGCCGCCTCCGGCCGCACCCGTCGCACCAGCTCCGCCCGTGGCCGCCCCGCCCGCGCCGCCGGTGGCCCCGGTGGCCC
>JBOGDE010000520.1:0-2649 GCA_050701695.1 Micromonosporaceae bacterium | reverse complement strand
GGCGTACCGCGCTGGTGATCGCGCACCGGCTCTCGACGGTACGGGAGGCCGATCAGATCCTGGTGCTCGACGACGGGAAGATCGTCGAGCGGGGGCGGCACGACGAGTTGGTCACCGCCGGCGGGCTGTACGCCGAGCTGTACCGCACCCAGTTCGCCGACTCGCCCCGGCCCATCTCAGGCGCACCCCTGACCGCCGCTGGCTGAGCGCCGCCCCGCTGCTGGCCCGGCCGCTCCGACGTCGCTGCGACGCCGACGCTCGGCGGCTCAGCGGCGTACGGCGGCTTCGATCAGGTCGAGCACCGGTGCCAGGTCGTCGGTGGAGCGGCCCATCGCCAGGTGCAGCACGAGGCCGTCGTGGGCCAGCTCCAGCAGCCGCTGCAACACCTCGGCGGGTACGTCATCGCGCAGCGTGCCGGCCTCCCGCTGGCGTTCCAGGCGCTGCTGGGTGGCGCGGGCGATCGCCTCGGAGCGCTCCGCCCAGCGTTTGGCGAACTCGGGGTCGGTACGCAGCCGGCGCGAGACTTCCAGCTGGGTGCCGAGCCAGCCCACCACCTCGGGTTCGTCGGCGCGCGCGACCAGATCCCGCATCACCTGTACCAGGCCGTTGTGGGCGACGGTGTCGGCCATCGCGATGGCGTCGTCCTCGGCGACGGCGAGGAACAGCGACTCCTTGTCCCGGAAGTGGTGGAAGATCGCGCCCCGCGACAGCCCGGTCTGATCTTCCAGCCGGCGTACCGTGGCGCCCTCGTACCCATGGCGGGCGAAACAGGCTCTGGCGCCGGCGAGGATCTCCCGGCGCCGAGCGTCGAGTGTGTCCTGACTTACCCGTGGCACACCTTGATCGTGACAGCCGACGCAGCGTTATGCAATCCGTACGTACGGCTTGGCATTCCGTCCGGCGCCACGTACCTGACAGTATGACGCCATGAATCTTCCCGACCGGGCGATCCGGGTGGCGGTGGTGCAGGCGGAGGCGGTGCCGGGCCAGGTGGCGACCAACGCGGTCACCGCCGCCGGGTTGGTACGGCACGCGGCCGCCGAAGGCGCGCGGCTGGCGGTGCTGCCGGAGCTGTTCCTGCCGGCGTACCACCCTCCCGTACTGGGGGCGGACCCGGCGGGCTGCGACGTGGCAGCCGCCGACGACGGCACGGTCGCGGACCCGCGGCTGGATCCGCTGCGCGAGGCCGGCCGCGACTGCGGCGTCTCGGCGCTGATCGGGGCGAGCGTACGGCGACCCGACGGGGTACGGCACTGCTCCGCGCTGCTGGTGGACCCGGCGGGCGAGGCGCGCGCCGCGTACCACAAGCAGCATCTGTGCGGCCCCGACGAACGCCGGCTGTTCTCACCCGGCGGGTACGGCGCCACGCTCGAGCTGGACGACTGGCGGTTCGGGATCGGCATCTGTTACGACGGCTGCTTCCCGGAGCACGCCCGCGCCGCCGCGGTCGCCGGCGCGCACGCCTACCTCTGCCCGACCGGGTACGTGATCGGCGGCGAGCACCGGCGCGACCTCTACTACGCGGCCCGCGCCCTGGACAACAGCTGCTACGTGGGGTTCGCCAACCCGGTCGGCGGTGACGGACAGTGGCGGTTCAACGGCGGCTCGAGCGTCTACGACCCGCAGGGCCGGCCGATCCAGCGTGCCGACGACGCCGGGGAGGCGGTGGTGGTCGCGGAGCTGGACCCGGCGCTACTCGCCAAGACCCGCGCCGACCACGGCATGCTGGCCGAGGCGGCGGTACAGGCACCGGCCGAGCCGGGGCCGCGCCGTACCGTCCGGGTGCCGGCCACCGGCCGGTAGCTGGCACCGAGCGGCCAGCAGGTCGGCCTGGGAGGCTACCCGTCGCCGAGGGCGCCAGCCGGGCAGCGGTCAGCTCAGCCGAGCCCGCCGCCGCCCTGGGCGTCGGTACTGGAGCGCAGCCCCGGACCGTCGCCGGTCATCGGGTCGAGGCCGTACAGCGCGGAGGCGCCGAACAGTGCGACGCTGGTCGCGACCTGCTCCGGGGACACGGTGTTCCACGCCGCTTCGTGCCGGCTGGGCTTCAGGTCGCGGTGCCGCTCGCGGAGCTCGGTCAGCAGCCGCTTACCCTCGGCGGTACGCCGACCGGTGGCGAGGGTGGCGAGCGCGGCCAGGCCGCGGGGCCGGGCGGAGAGCAGCTGCGCCTCGGTCAGCGTCGCGTCGATGGTCTGCAGGGCCTCGCGTACCGCGGGCACGGAGCGCAGGTCGCCGAGCAGTGTGGGTGGGTTCAGCGAGGCGTGCACGGTGGCGGCGAGCGGCGAGACGTCGCCGGGCACCGCCTTCTCGGAGCGGGCCAGGCGGCGGTTACGCATCATCACCACCAGTCCGCGGGCCCGCAGCTCGGCGACCGCGGCGGCGACGGCACCGGCCGCGCCCCGGCGCAGGTACGCCATGTCGGTGGGCTGAAGCGATGTCGTCATCGACGCTCCTTCTGCGATGCGGGCCACCTCCAGTATCCGCCAGTGCGGTGGCCACTAACGTTCACCGGGCCCGGCCGGGCCCAGAACGACGCTGGCAACGTCGGATCTTGGCCCCGATACAACACCGGTATCGGAGCCAAGATCCCACGCTCCCAGCGCCGCCCTGGACCTCGCCCGGACACCGGCAACGTTAGTGGCCACCGCACTA
>JBOGDE010000519.1:0-2660 GCA_050701695.1 Micromonosporaceae bacterium | reverse complement strand
CCGAGAAGTCGCCGCCCGGTACGGCGTGCCGGCCTGGTACACCGATTACCGGCGCCTGCTGGCGGAGACGGACGCCGCGGCCGTGATCAACCTGACCCCGATCCAGCTCCACGCCGTAACGACGCTGGCGGCGGTGCGGGCCGGCAAGCATGTCTACAGCGAGAAGCCGGTGGCCGGCACGGTGGCCGAGGCGAAGCAGATTCGGGACGAAGCGCGCCGGCGCGGCGTGACGGTCGTCTGCGCGCCCTCGGTCATGCTCTTTCCCCAACTCGTCGCCGCCCGCGCCCTGCTCGCTGACGATGCGATCGGGCCCGTCCACGCCGCGGTCGGTCAGGGACACGGCGGGGTGCCGCCGTGGCATGGGTATCTATCCGATCCCAGCCCCTTTTTCACCCACGGTGGCGGTCCACTGGCGGATATGGCGGTCTATCCCCTGCACGCGATCACCGGCTTGCTCGGTCCCGCCCGCCGCGTCAGCGCGATGGCGGCACGGGCCCAGACCAGCTTCGTCGTGCCGGATGGCCCGGCCCAGGGGAAGACGGTCCCGATTGACGTGCCGGACAACTGGCTCCTGCAACTCGATCTCGGCGACAACCGCCTCGCCGCCATCACCGCCAACAACGTCGCGCAGGCCAGCCGGGCGCCCCAGCTCGAGCTGTTCGGACTCCGCGGCACGCTTGGGATCAATATCTTGGATGTGGCCGCTCCCCTTGCCCTCTACCGGCCGGACTCGGGCTGGCGGGAGATCCCAGTGCCGCATGCCCGAGCCGGCGGCCCTGACCACTTACTCGGCGTCGAGCACCTGGTGGACTGCGTGACCCAGAACACCGAGCCTGTGATCGGCATCGATCACGCGATCCACGTACTCGACATTCTGGACGGCGCCGCCCGTGCCGCGAGCAGCGGCCGCACCGTGGACCTCGCCTTGCGATCGGCGACCTTCGCCCCGCAAATCGACGACGGTGACGGCGACACGGAATCCGTCTCAACCAGGCGCTAGTGCTGTCTCCGACAAGGTTCTAAGGCATGCGGTATCCTGTGGGCGATGCAAGCCCCGCTCTTTGTGCGTCCGCCCACCGAGGAGGAGCACCAGGCCCTCGCGGCCGGCCTGCGCTCTGCGGACGCTTTCACGTTGCGCCGCTGCCAAATCGTGCTGGCCAGCGCGCGGGGAGACCGTGTCCCCGCCATCGCCCGCAGCCTCGGGTGCAGCGAGCAAACCGTGCGCAACGCCCTGCACGCGTTCGACCGAGCCGGTGCCGCGGCGCTGGTGGAGGGGTCGTCCCGCCCCCACACGATCCATGCGGCCTTCGATGCCGAGGCGGCGGAGCGGTTGCGGGCACTGCTGCACCGCTCGCCGCGCGAGTTCGGCCACCCGACGAGCATCTGGACGCTGGAGTTGGCCGCCGAGGTGGCGGTTGCCGAGGGGATCACGGCGACCCGCGTCAGCGACGAGACGGTACGCGCCACGTTGGCCCGGCTCGGCATTCGCTGGCGGCGGGCTAAGACGTGGATCACCAGCCCCGACCCCGCATACGCCCAAAAAAAGCGCGTCGCGACCGCCTGATCGCGCTGGCCGAGGGCCGGGAGGAGTGGGTCGTGGGGTACCAAGACGAGACCTGGTGGAGCCGCCTCGCCCGGCCGACCCTGCACGCGTGGACGGAGGACGGGCCGCTGCGGCTGGTGGAACCGACCGTGACGGCTGACGATCCCGACCCGAAGGCGCTCGCTTGCTACGGCCTGCTCATCCATCCCGACCCCGACGCGCCCGAGGCCGTCTGGCTGCGCTTCGTGGACGGCCACCCAGTCAGCTCGCTCACCACCGCGTTCCTGGACTGGTGCTGCATGCGCTTGGCGGCGACTAGGGCCACGACGCTGGTGCTGGTGTGGGACAACGCGGGCTGGCACGTCAGCCACGAGGTCCGACGCTGGCTGCGCACACACAACCAACGGGCGCACCGCAAGGGCGGCGTGCGCATCGTGCCCTGCCTGCTGCCGACCAAGAGTCCGTGGCTCAACCCGATTGAGCCCAAGTGGGTCCACGGCAAGCGCCGCGTCGTCGAGCCCGCGCGGTTGCTCACCGCCGCCGATCTGGAACATCGCGTCTGCGCCGCCTTTGGCTGTCCGGTCGAGGATCACCTCATCATTCCCCAGGAGGTCGCCTGATTGTGCACTAGATGGTCGATCAGCCCCTCCACGAGCCGTGCGTACTGCGCCAACGTGTACCCACGCGGATCGGCGAGGCGACCCGACGCACCCGTCCCGACGGGCTCGAGGTAGACCAACGTCAGCTCCCCCTCGAGTCGAGGCAGGCGCAGGTAGTCCCAGCCCACCCCCGGGCCTCCGGGATGGACCAGGCAGATTGGCCCCTCACCAGCGATGTGGTAGCGCAGTGCGATGCCGTCGATCAGGACATCGTGCGTGCCCGGCGCCAGCGTGCCAGCGATCGGAGCATCGACCATGGCCTCCTCCTGTCCGCAAGACTTGCGTCGCGTGTTCGTGTTCATCTTCTCTCTTGATGCACGACCCGTGGCAGAAGTTCGGTGCGCACCAGGCGCCGCTGGGCCGGGCGCCACGCACTCCGCAGCTGTCTCACGATGCCGTTGGTAAGAAGGACTGGGGATGGAAGAGGCGGATGGCCTCGATACGGTGATCACGTAAGG
>JBOGDE010000518.1:0-2662 GCA_050701695.1 Micromonosporaceae bacterium | reverse complement strand
GGTGAGCCCCTCGGCGGCGGCGAGCGCTGCGGTCTCCGGGCCGCTCACCAGGCACAGCGAGTCCCGGGTGGTGATGCCAGCGCCGACCATCGCCGCGTCGACCACCAGCCGCGCCCCGGACGCCAGCGCCGCGGCCCCGGCGGCGAGCGCGTCCTCGTCGCACACCAGGTCGGTGAGGTAGTCCAGGTCGGCCGTCGCGTGCACCACCCGCTCCACCACGTCACGGCTGTGCGCCGGCAGCTCACTGGTGTCCACCGTGGACCGCAGGATCCGGTACGACTCCGCCTCGATCGGCGGCACAGTCCTGGTCATCCGACCTCCTCGCTCATGGTCACGGCGTCCACCGGGCACACCTCGACGCACTCGCCGCAGCCGGTGCACAGCGACGCGAGGGCGTACAGCTGGCCGCCGTACGGGCGGATCGCGTGGGTGGGGCAGGTCAGCAGGCACGCCCCGCACCCCGCGCAGCCGTCGAAGTTGACCGGTGCCGCCGACTCGACCGGCGCCGGACCGGGTGCCGCCGTGCCGGGCGTCGCCGCGGTGACGGTCATGACGGATCTCCCGGCATCCAGCGGTAGCCGCGCGGGGTGACCATCCGGCCGGCGATCTCGCGGGTGGTGCTGGCGCCGACGAGTACCACGGTGAGCATGTCGACCCCGGACGGGTCGGACGCCAGCTGGCGCAACGTGGTCAGCGTGACCCGCTGGCCGGGGCGGGTGGCGTCGCGTACCAGCCCTACCGGGGTGTCGCCGGGGCGGTGGGCGGCGAAGATGCCGAGCATCGTACCGAGCTGCCAGTCCCGTTTCGCGCTGCGCGGGTTGTAGAGGCAGGCGACCAGGTCGGCGGCGGCGACCGCGCGTACCCGCTGCTCGATCACCGGCCACGGCGTGTGCAGGTCCGACAGCGACAGGTACGCGTGGTCGTGCCCCAGCGGCGCCCCGAGCAGCGCGGAGGCCGCCAGCGCCGCCGTCACCCCCGGTACCGCGGCCACGTCGACGTCGGCGCCGGCGAACTCCAGCGCGGGGCTCGCCATCGCGTACACCCCGGCGTCGCCGGAGCCGATCAGCGCCACGGCGTGTCCCTCGGTCGCCAGCGCCACGGCGGTCCGGGCCCGCTTCTCCTCCGACCCGAGCCCACTCTCCTCGATCCGAGTGCCGGGCCGCAGCAGGTGCCGGATCTGGTCGACGTAGCTGTCGAGCCCGACCACGATGCTTGCCGCCCGCAGCGTTGTCGCGGCGCGCGGGGTGAGCAGATCCTCCGCGCCGGGGCCGAGCCCGACCAGCGTCAGACGGCCCTTCGGGACCAGCCGGGCGACCGCCACGGTGCCCATCGCCGACGCCCGTTTCGGTACCACCAGCTCCGCGCCGCGGCCAGTCTGCCGGGCGGTAAGCAGCGCCGCCGCCTCGGCCACGCTCGGGGTGCCGACGGCGGCGCGTACCACCTCCGAGGGGTGGGGTACGCCGACCGCCGCGAGCGCCTCGGCGGAGTGCGTGAACAGGGGCCAGCCGCGTACGGCGGCCAGATCGAGAATGCCGGTCTCGTCGGCCTTGAGGTCCACGGTGGCCAGCCCACGTACCGACTCCGGCGCCAGGCCCGCGTCGCGGAGTGCGGCGTCGACCAGGCCGGCCAGCTCGTCGGCGGGTACGCCGCGGCTCGCGCCCACACCGACCACCAGCGACGGCGGCCGGTACACCACCGCGTCCGGCGGTACGTCGCGCCGGTCGGAGATCACGATCCGGTGCCCCGGGACGGGTCGGCCAGCTGTGTCCGGTGCGGGCGTGGGCGGGCCCGGCCCGGTGGAGACGTTCGGTGGTAGCGCCGGCAGTGGCCACGTCTGGTCGGCTTCGAGCCAGACCGGCTCGCCGTCCAGCATCGCGCGGGTGACGGCGGCGACCGGCGTACGGTCGGCGAGCCGGAACCCGAGCGCCGAGCCGTACCGGTCGAGCGGCGAGACCGCGCTGGCGTCGGTGGCGGTGGTGACCACCGGCTCGGCGCCGAGCAGCTCGCCCACCCGTACCGCGAGCGCGTTGCCGCCGCCGGCGTGCCCCCCGAGCAGCGCGACGGCGTACCGGCCGGCTTCGTCGACGCAGACCACGGCCGGATCGTTCGCCTTGTCGGCGAGCAGCGGCGCGACCAGCCGTACGGCGGCACCGGTGGCGAGGAACGCCACGATCTGGTCCGCCCCGCTCCAGGCTCGGGTGAGCTGCTCGCGCACCGGGCCATCGCACACCTCGGCACCTGGCAGTGCCGCCGCCAGCCGCTCGGCCGCGAGCCGTCCCGCCCGCGTCGCCCACACCAGCGCGATCCTGCTCTGCGTCATCGACTCCCCCACAGCAGTAGCACCGGGTTGGTGGCGGCCAGTCTGGTCGCCCCGGCGAGATCGGCCATCCGGGACGACTGCAGCAGCGCACCGCCGACCCGGTAGCCGGCGCCGGCCAGGATCCCGCGGGCTTCGGTGCCGCGCTCCAGTGAGGCGTACGCCGCGACCAGCCGCGAGGGCGTCCGGGCGGCGCACGCGGCGAGCACCTGCGCACCGCCGCCGCCCACGAACACGGCGTCCGGGTCGGGCAGGCCGCTCAGCGCCCCGGGTGCCGTACCGGTGACGACCTGCAGCTCGACCCCGTGCCGGCGAGCGTTCTCGGCAATCCGCACGGAGGCGTCG
>JBOGDE010000517.1:0-2677 GCA_050701695.1 Micromonosporaceae bacterium | reverse complement strand
CACGCCGGCGACGGCAACACCCACCCGGTCGTCGTGTACGACGCGGCGAGCCAGGAGTCGACGGCACGCGCCCGCAAGGCGTTCGACGACGTGATGGCGCTCGCCATCGGGCTCGGCGGCACGATCACCGGCGAGCACGGCGTGGGACGCGCGAAGAAGGCCGCACTCCCCGACCAGCTCGGCGCCGACGTGATGGCGCTGACCCGGCGGATCAAGAACGCGTTGGATCCCGACGGCATCCTCAACCCGGGTGCCGTGTTCGACGTACCGCAGAGGAGCAGCCGATGATCACCCGACGCCACCTGTTCGGCCCCGGCCCCACCAACCCGTACCCGGAAGCGACCGAGGGGCTGGCCCGGCCGCTGCTGGGGCATCTCGACCCGGCGTTCCTGGCGATCATGGACGAGACCTGCGAACGGCTCCGTCAGCTGTACGGCACCCGCAACGCCCGTACGCTGCCGCTGTCGGCGACCGGCTCCGCCGGGATGGAGGCCGCGTTCGTCAACACCGTGCACCCAGGGGACGTCGTCGTGGTGGCGGTGAACGGGCTCTTCGGCGAGCGGATGTGCGAGGTCGCGGCCCGGTGCGGCGCACAGGTCGTACCGGTCAGACACCCTTGGGGCACACCGGTCGACCCCGACCGGGTGGTCTCCGCGCACCCGGACCCGGCGATCGTCGCCGCGGTGCACGCCGAAACCTCGACCGGCGTACGCTCCGACATCGCCGCGCTCGCCGAGGCGGTACGCGCCTGCGGCGACGCGCTGCTCCTCGTCGACGCGGTGACCTCCATCGGCGGCATCGAGCTGCGGGCCGACGACTGGGGCGTAGACGTCTGCTACGCCGGGAGCCAGAAGTGCCTCGGCGTCGCGCCGGGCCTGGCACCGTTCACGATCAACGACCGTGCCTTCGCCCGGCGGGTCGAACGGCCACAGTCGTGGTATCTCGATCTCGGCCTGCTCGGCGGGTACGCCGGTGAGGCGGGAACCACCGGCTCCGGCGCGCGTACCTACCACCACACCGCGCCCGTCGCCATGATCAGCTCACTGCACGCCGCCCTCGGCCGGATCCTCGCCGAGGGGCTGGAAAACGTATGGGCGCGGCACGCCGCGGCCGGTCAGGCACTCCAGGACGGCCTGGAGGAGCTCGGCCTGGAGCTGTTCGCCGAGAAGGACGCCCGGCTGCCGGAGCTGACCACCGTCAAGGTCCCCGACGGCGTCGACGCGGCCGCCGTACGCCGCACCCTGCTGGAGCGCTACGACATCGAGATCGGCGCAGGCGTCGGCGAGTACGCCACCTCGGTATGGCGGATCGGTCTGATGGGCCCCAACGCCCGCCCGGACGCGGTCACGCTCGTCCTCTCCGCTCTGGCGGACACCCTCGCCCGCTGACGTCAAGGGGTGAGATCCTCGGCGCCAAGGCCGAGGATCTCCATACCGCACATGCGCACGCGATGATCAGAACTGGACGTTCGTCATCGTGTACCAGGTCGGGACGAACACCAAAAGGATCATCACGGCGAGGACCACCACCGACTTGACCACTCCCCCGGTGGTGAGGGGTGCGGGCGCGATGGGTCGCAGGCTCCAGCGTCCGACCGCGATGAATGCGGCCGCGCCGCCCAGGACGAGGTTGGCCGGCACCAGCTCGTACTCGCCGCGCACGATGTGGAAACCGGCCGCGAGGATCATCGTCAGCGCCAGGCCGGCGGCGGCCAGCGGCGTCAGCTTCGGCGTGACCCGGGTCATCGCCGGGAGGATCAGGCCGATGCCTCCAAGCACCTCGACCACTCCGATGAAAACGATCAGGGGCTGCGGCACCGCCGCGTACCAGGCCACAGCCTTGGGCGCTGCCGCATACAGGGCTCCGTCGTACAACAACACCTTGCCGAAACCGCTGCCGGCGAAAAACAAGCCAAACAACACCTGAGGCACCCACAGCACGCCGTTGAGGGTGAACCACTTTCTACCCGCCGTGGCCCGCGGCTGCTGTTGCGGAACGACGAGCCGGCTTGCGCTGGTGTAAGAGGTCATGTCCCGTCTCCTTGCTCGGTGGGTCACAGCGACCCGCTCCGCACAAGCGTTCCTGTCCGGACAGCACCCCACATCCGTGGTCACCACGGACTCAGGTACGGATCGGGCTCACCCATCGGCGGCGTGACCGGGGCCCGGCACACGGCAGAACCGCACAACTGCGGATCGTGCCCGCAGCGCCATCGACCGGCGTGGCGTTGACCGCCGGGACGGCCAGTGCGAGCAGCGACTCGACCGCCGCCAGCCAGGCCAGATCAAGATCCGGGTACCTACCGCGATGGCATCTCAAGCCAATCTGGAGGGCCGATTCCTCGGCGGCGGGCCACCGTACGGCTAACGCCTGGCCGATGAGCGCGAGGTGGTCATGGCCAGCTACCCCACGCTTCGTACGGAGACGACCATCCCGACCGACTGAGATGTCCAGAATGCCGGGATGACTCGGCGAACCTGATGTGTCCGAGGGGGGACTTGAACCCCCACGCCCTAAACCGGGCACTAGCACCTCAAGCTAGCGCGTCTGCCATTCCGCCACTCGGACTTGTGCGGTGTCCACTGTACCTGCCGGCTCGGCGCGACGTTGAGCCGGACAAGGGTGCCGCGAGCGAACACTTTACACGTACGGCACGGGCGAGCCGCCACTCCCGGGA
>JBOGDE010000516.1:0-2679 GCA_050701695.1 Micromonosporaceae bacterium | reverse complement strand
CGCCTGGTCCGCGTGCCGCCTCGCGCCTGGTCCGCGTGCCGCCTCGCGCCTGGTCCGCGTGCCGCCTCGCGCCTGGTCCGCGTGCCGCCTCGCGCCTGGTCCGCGTGGCGTTGGACGGTCGCTATGACGGCGGCTCGATCGCTGTCTTCGCACGTGTCCAATGGTTCGGGGAAGGTGTTTAATCCACAGGTTTTCCACAGGTGTCCGCTCGCCGGTGGACGGGGCGCCGCCGAAGGGTTGAGGCTGTGCCACGTGAATCGGGAGCTGGCGGCGCTGCTGGCGCGGAGCGGTGGCGTGGTCGCCTGGCGTACGGCCCTCCGGCACGTGCCGCCGTACGTGGTGAGCTACGCGGTGCGTGCGGGTCACGTGGTGCGGCTGTTCCCGAGGGTGCTGGTCGCCGCCGAGTCGGTGCCCGATCCGTGGGTACGCCGGCGCGCCGCCCTGTGCTCGGCCGGCCCGGTTGCCGCGCTCAGCCACACCAGCGCACTCGCGGTGTGGGGGCTTCCCGCCGACGACGCGGACGGCGTACACGTGATGAGCGGTCCCGGCCGCCGGCTGCGCGCCGTGGGGATCGTCGCGCACCGGCGGGTCGGTTTCGGGCCGGGCGATGTCGTACACCGCAGCGAGTTGCCAGTGACGACGCTCGAACGTGCGCTGGTCGACGCGTGGCCGGTCGGGCGCAATGCCGCGCAGCGGGCCCCGCTGCTGACCGCCCTCTCCGGCCGCCTGACCACCCCGGAACGGGTACGCGACGAGCTCGACTCCACCGGCAATCTGCCCGGCCGCGCCGCGCTCGCGCGACTACTGGACCGACTCGCGGCCGGATGCCGCAGTGAGCTCGAGCTCTGGGGGTACGACCAGGTGTTCGCCGCCCCGGGCCTGCCGGCGTTCCGCCACCAGGTGCCGGTACGGCTCGGCGCACGTACCGTCTACCTCGACGCGTACGCCGAGGTGGAGCGGGTCAACGTCGAGCTCGACGGCGCGGCGTGGCACCAGGCGAAGCCGGACCGGGAGCGAGATCTGCGCCGGGACGCCGCCCTCGCCGCCCTCGGCATCATGGTGGTCCGCTTCAGTCACGACCGGCTCCGGTACGACACCGCCGCCGTGGTCCGCGATATCCGCGCCATCCTCGAGGCCCGGCGTCGTGACATCGGCCTGCCACCCGCATCCTGACCGCGCGGGCCCACGTCCACGTCGAGGCATTGGACGTTCCCTATGAAGCCATCTCGCCGCCTCTCATAGGCAGCGTCCAATGCTCGCCTCTGAGGTAGGGGCGCGGCGCAGGCTGGGGTCAGCGGAGGACGGGTTTGCGGGTGCCCGGTGCGGTGGCGTCGGGGTGGCGCAGGTAGAGCGGGGTGAGGGGCTCGGTCGGGGCGCCGGTGCGGATCCGGTCGGCGGCGAGCCGCGCCAGCACCAGCGGGTCGGGGTATTCGGGATCGACGGTCGGGAGGGCCAGGGCGCCGGCGTACCGGGTGGCGCCGTGGCCGGCGGCGTGGCTGACGCCCAGCGCGGCGAGCTGCTCGGCGACGGCGGTGGGCTGGCCGACGGCCGGGTCGGTGACCGGGGCGCCGGACTCGTACACCCGCCAGTAGATCTCGCGGCGCCGGGCGTCGGTCGCGGCGACCAGCCGGCCGGGTACGGAGGTCGCGGCACCGATCCCGTCCAGCGAGCAGACCCCGTAGGTCGGTACGCCGAGCGCGTGCCCCAGGCTCGCCGCCGTCACCAGACCGACCCGCAGCCCGGTGTACGGCCCCGGGCCGACCCCGGCGACGACCGCGCCGAGCGCGTCGACGCCGACTCCGGCCTCGTCCAGCACCGCGTCGATCTGCGGCGCCAGCGCCTCCGCGTGCGCCCGCGCGTCGACGGTGACCCTGGTCGCGACCAGCGCCACGTCGTCACCGGCCACCGTCACCAGCGCCGCCGTTACGGCAGGCGTCGCCGTGTCCATCACCAGCACCCGCACGGCCTAGACCTTAGACCCAGTTCCCGAACAGGGTCTTAATCCCACCGGAGCCGGGCGGCGCCGGCACGTCGAGCTGGGCCGGAGTGGCCGACCGAGGTCCCCGCATCGAGCTGACCGTCAGCCGGCGCGCAGCTGCTCCAGCCGTGCCGTCCAGGTCGTGCCGTGGCCGACCAGCTCCGCGGTACGCACGTCGGTGTCGGCGCCGCGCCGCAGCCGTACCTCCAGGTGGTCGGGCGCGAGGTGCTCGACCAGGCCACCGCCCCATTCGACCAGGGTGACCGACCGCTCCAGGTCGGCGTCGAGGTCCAGGTCGTCGACCTCGGCGACACCACCCAGCCGGTACGCGTCGACGTGCACCAGCGGCGGATCGCCGGGCTTACCGGCGCGGTGCACCCGGGAGATCACGAACGTCGGACTGGTCACCTGACCGGAGACCCCGAGCCCGTCCCCGACGCCCTGCGCGAACACCGTCTTGCCGGCGCCGAGCGGCCCCACCAGCAGCACCAGGTCGCCGGGCCGCAGCTGGCTCGCGACCCGCCGCCCCAGCTCCCGGGTGTCGTCCGGAGTGGCCAGCGTGCGGGTCACCGCAAGCCCGGTCTCCGTGCGGCTCACTGTGCCTCCTGTTCCGGGCCGGTCTCCGGCGTGGCCTGCTCGGAGCTGGGCTGTGGGGCGGCACGCCGCGGGCGCGACTGGCCGCGCAGCCGGCGCCACCTGGC
>JBOGDE010000515.1:0-2687 GCA_050701695.1 Micromonosporaceae bacterium | reverse complement strand
CCGGTGGCGCCGGTCGCGCCGCAGCCCCCGGCCTACCAGCCGCCACCGGCTGCCCCGTACCCATCTCCGCCTCCGGCGCCCTCCGCCCCGCCAGCGGCGCCGCAACCACCTGCCGCGCCGGTGAACCTGAGCAAGATCACACTGACCAAGCAGGCGCCGACGATCTCGCTGAGCAAGCAGGGCGGCGGCACCGGCGCGATGCGGGTCAACCTGAACTGGACGGTACGGTCGGCCGAGCGGCGTGGCCTGTTCGGCAAGCAGCGGGCCCCGCTTCCCGCCGAGGTCGACCTGGACCTGTGCTGCCTGTGGGAGCTGCAGGACGGCCAGAAGGGGATGGTCCACTCGATCAACAACCAGTACGGCTCGCTGCAGCAGGTGCCGTACATCCTGCTCGACACCGACGACCGCAGCGGCGCCGTCGACACCGGCGAGAACCTCACGATCAACCTCGACCACGCCGCGGCGTTCCGCCGGCTGCTGGTCTTCGCCGACATCTACGAAGGCGCCGACTCGTTCACCGGCATCAACGCGGTCGCCACGCTGTACCCGCAGCAGGGCGCCCCGATCGAGATGTCACTCGACGACGAGGGCACCACGGCGCAGACCGTCGCACTCGCGCTGATCGAGAACATCAACGGAGAGCTGGTGGTACGCCGGGAGTGCCGCTACATCCCGCTGCAGCCGGGCCGGTTCCGCCGCGAGTGCGTCGACCTGGCGTACGGCTGGGGCCTGTCCTGGCACTCCGCCCAGAAGTCCTGACCCGAACGTTTCGGTCGGCATCGATGTGATCGGATGGAACGGACCTGTTGTCCAATCGAGGAGCGGCCCGATGGCCAGCGAACTGCAGATCGAGGACGTCAAGACCGGTGACGGCGCCGAGGCACAGGCGGGGCACACGGTGAGCGTGCACTACGTCGGCACCCTCACCGACGGCAGCAAGTTCGACTCCTCGCGGGACCGTGGCGAACCGTTCGGGTTCCAGCTCGGCGCCGGCCAGGTGATCCAGGGCTGGGACCAGGGTGTGGCCGGGATGCGGATCGGCGGGGTACGCCGCCTCGTGGTGCCGCCGGAGCTGGGGTACGGCGCGCGCGGCTTCCCTCCGGTGATCCCCGCCAACTCCACGCTGGTCTTCGAGGTGGAGCTGCTCGGCGTGGCATAACGCGTTGCCGCACCGCGCCCCGGATTGCCATGATCCGCCCGTACACGGGGAAAGGATGTAGTCATGGCACACGAGGTGAGCGTCGACGGGGCGCGGGTGCCGCTGCGGATGTGGGTGCCGCACAACGCCGACCTGCCGGACCGCGACCTCGCGGTGTTCCTGCGAGACACGCCGGAGATGACCGCGTACCGCCGGGATCTGTTCTGGGCCCAGGAGTACGCCCGCCGCAACCGGGCCGTGATGACCGCGCTGGTCACCGACGTGGTGCGGCGTCACTTCGCTCACGCGACCTTCGACGAGCCCATCTCGTGCCACCACAACTATGTGGCGGAGGAGACCCACCACGGCATGGAGTGCTTCGTGACCCGCAAGGGCGCGATCCGCGCCGGACGCGGCGACCTCGGGCTGATCCCCGGCTCGATGGGCACCGGCTCGTACGTGGTGCGCGGCCTCGGCAATCCCGACTCGTTCGAGTCCGCGTCGCACGGAGCGGGCCGGAAGATGTCCCGTAACGCCGCGCGCAAGCGGTTCACCGCCGCCGATCTGGCGGCGCAGACCGCGGGTGTGGAGTGCCGCAAGGACATCGGCGTGGTCGACGAGATCCCGGCGGCGTACAAGGACATCAACCAGGTGATCGCCGCCCAGCGCGACCTGGTCGAGGTGGTCGCCCACCTCCGCCAGGTGCTCTGCGTCAAGGGCTGATCGCGCCGCGACCCTGCTCGCGCGTCGCCGCCGAGGCCGCCGTCCGCGGCGGATTCACGGCACTCACAAGCCGCGTGCAAGTCCCGTGCAATTCCGCTGCGTCACTGTGGGCCGGCAAGTGACGACGGTAGAGGGGACCAAGTTTCATGCGGAGATGGAAGATCGTGGCCGTGACCGCTGTGGCCGCCACGGCCGCGGCCATCGGGGCGGCGCCACTGATCGGCGCGGCAAACGCGCACACGGAGGGGGCTTACAGCACCAGCTTCGTTGACGGGGGTGGCGTGCTCGGAGATGACTGGGGCGAGCACTACAGCGAGATCGGTAACAGCCTGTGCAACGGGTGCGGCAGTTCGTGGAACACGGACACGGTGGTGATGTGGCAGGCGATTCTCGTCGCCGAGGGTTTCTTGAGTCGCTCGGCGATGGACGGCAAGTTCGGCTCCGGCACCGCGACGGCGACGGCGACCGCGACGGCGACGGCGACGGCGACGGCGACGGCGACCAAGAAGTGGCAGACCCGGTACGGTCTGACCGCCGACGGCAAGGTCGGTCCGGCCACGTGGCGCAAGGCCGACGACCGGCTGCGCTGGGCATCTGATGGCGAGCGGGTGTACTACGACGGCTACGGTGCCACCGGCCAGGTGTACTTCTACCGTGGCAGCCCATGGTCGAACTACGACAGCGGGGCGTACGACCTCGACACCGTCAAGGACGTCAACGGCGACCAGACGAGGTTCTCCTCCAGCAGCCACCACATTTACCACCGGTCGCGGACCGTGGTGAGCAACTGACCGATCCCACGGATCAACGGGGGGTGTAGTGGGGG
>JBOGDE010000514.1:0-2731 GCA_050701695.1 Micromonosporaceae bacterium | reverse complement strand
CGGAACCCGGGATATCCATAGCCCGGTGCAGGTCTGGTTGACCGCCAGAGCGCTAGGCCGGCAGCCTGGAGCGGTGACTTACATCCAGATCTTGACCGGGCTGCACCGCCAGTTGCGAGAACGGCCGTCGAATCCACGCGTGGTGTCTGCGGCCCTGCATGCCCTGGCCGATGCCGCTCAACTCGCCGGTCGTGACGTTGGAGCGGGCACGTTCGATTGGGTCCAGTACGCCGTCGCGGTGTCTGAGGCATGCAGCGCCATCCACGACACGGGACTGCCGGTGGCCGACCACAGCGAGGCACCGTGGCCAGAGATCGGCGAGGACAGTCCACAGCTGCGTTGGGTGGTGATGCAGCTGGCGGGCAGCACCACCCAGGCGCTGGCTGACGCCGCCGCAGCCGAACCGGACCGTCGACGCCGCGAGGCGTACGTGCTTGTCACGGCGAAACTCACCGAGGCCGCCGCGCACTTGCGAAACCTGTCGCTGTACCTAAGGCGTGCCTGTCGGGCAGACGAGCCTCGGGCATCGCCGATGAATCCCACTGGTTCCACGTACGAGTTCTGGACTCCAACTTCGCGAATGAGTTTCGGCGCCAGTTAGCGATCAAGTTCGCCTTGATCACCACTGCGAAGTGGCTCCACCGCGGTGCACCCAACAGATCGAGCGGTCACGCATTGTCATCTGCCGGGGCCCAAGCTCCGGCATGGCTGGGTGAGCGGATCTGCCGATGTGCGTGCGTTGAGCTGTCGTGCTTTGCGCTGAACCACCCAAAGGCGTGCCTGCTAGCCGAGCTTGGCACTCGCGGCATACAGATCGCGCAGCGACTCGCGGGCGAGCACACTGAGCTCCTTCTCATTGTCGGGTTCGGACCAGCGGGCGTAGGCGGTCTTGAAGGCCAAGACACCGAGCTCGGCGGCTAGGCTCGCGGTCATGTCGGAGACGCCGCGGGCTCGCAGGGCCTCGGTCAGGGCCGCAGCGAGACCCACCCGCTTGAGGGCGTCGCGTTCCTGCAGCTCGGCACTGGCGGCGATAGCCGCGCCGACCTTCGCCCCGAGTTCACGATTGAGCGGTGTCAGCCCGCCGGCGGCGGCCTCGAGGCCGGCGCCGACTGCTGCGAGCGGCGTCGCGTCCTCCGGTGCGGAGGCGACCCCCTCGGCCAGTAAGCGAGACAACGCGTCCTGACCAGCCACCAGCAGCTCCCGCTTGTCCGGGAAATGCCGGAAGAAGGTGCTCTTGGTCAGTCCAGCCCGCTCCGCGATCTGGGCGACGGTGGTGTCGTCGTAGCCCTGCTCGGTGAACAGATCCAGCGCGGCGCTGACCAGCCGCAGCCGCGCGTCCGGCTCCCATCGAGGCATGATCACATCATAGCGATGCGACTATTGTCCCGTCACCCCTGCTACAGTGATGGGACAACTATCCCATTACTCAGAGGAGAACAACCACTATGCGCGTGTTCGTCACCGGTGCCTCCGGCTGGATCGGCTCTGCGGTCGTGCCGGAGCTCCTCGCCGCGGGCCACCAGGTCAGCGGTCTCGCCCGCTCCGACGCCTCCGCCGAGACCCTCAAGGCCCAGGGAGTCGAGGTGCTCCGCGGCGACCTGGCCGATCTCGACACGCTGCGCGCCGGCGCGACCGAGGCCGACGGTGTCATCCACCTCGCCTTTACGAGGATGTGCACGATTGAGGTTGGTGCGCGCTGGCCTGGGGTGTCCGGCTGGTGATCTTCAGCGGATAGCGCAGCGGTCGGAGACCAGTCCGGCGATGGCCAGGGCGGTGTCTTCGAAGTACTCGCGGCGCCCGATGTAGCGCTGCAGGGGCCTCCATTGTTTGGGTTCGGCGATGGCGTGTTCGACGCAGATGCGTTGGGAGGACTGGGCCTTGCGTTCCTGCTCCCAGCGGGCGATCTGCTCGGGTGGGGCGTCCTTGGGTGGCTTCTTCGGTGGGGCGGTGACCTGGTCGGGGAAGTCTCGGGCCAGGCCGGCGTACCCGGAGTCGACCTCTACTTCGACGTCGGGATAGCGCCGCAGTAGGTCCTCGATGCCCTCGGTGCGCAGCGCGGTGACGTCGTGCATCCGGCCGGGCCGCGACGCGCCCAGCCACAGCATTCGACCCCGCCCGTCGGATATGGCGGTGGCTTTGCAGGTGTTCTGCTTGCGCTTGCCGGAGACGAACGCCCTGCGCCCGGGCCGGTTCGCTTTGGGTCGTCTGACCTGCACCTCGGTGCCGTCGACGCGCAGCTTGACGCCTTCGGATGCGGCGTAGGCGAACACGTCGGCCAAAGTGGCAAGCCGCAGCCCCGGTTTGCCGGGCACGGCGAACCCGCGCGCGGCCAACAGCGGCCGGACCTCTTGCACCGCCCGGGTGATCGTGGACCGGTCCACACCGTAGAAGCCGGCCAGGGCGCCGTGCGGGAGCTGGAACCGCAACACGACCAGGGTCGCGATCACGCGGTCGAGGAACGGCAGTTGCCGGTTCGGGCCCGCGCCTTCGGCGCGTAGCCGGTCTCGGCGACCACGCCGCTCGCGCAGACGCGACTCCTGCCGCGCCTGCCACGGGTCGGCCAACTCGGCAACAAGTTTGGCCATCCGGCGACGCGGGATGCCGGTGCAGATACGATGCGACAAGGCCGCACGGGCCCATCCTGACGACACATCAAGATCGTCCCGTGCGGCCGTTCACGTACCTGGGATCGACACGCCCGGATCACCGCTGCGTCCCAAGATCCCTATTG
>JBOGDE010000513.1:0-2743 GCA_050701695.1 Micromonosporaceae bacterium | reverse complement strand
GGGCAGTACGCCCCACAAGGCCACAAAGATCGCTACGGGCACCTGGGGTTGCCCACAGGGTGGGGGCGGCGGGTGGTGTTTGGGGTGGGGGTAGGGGGAGGGTTACCGGGTGGACGAGCTGGGGTGGGTGTTGGGGGTACAGGACGGGGTGGTGACGTGGCGGCAGGCGAGCCGTGGGCTCACCCCCGATGTGGTACGCGGCCGGGTCGCGAGCGGTCGGTGGCAACGCCCGTGTCGCGGCGTGCTGGTAGCGCACAACGGGCCGCTGACCGCACCCCAGCGGGAGTGGGTGGCGGTGCTGGCAGCCGGACGTGGGGCGGTGCTCGCCGGTCTCACCGCCGCCGCGCTCTGTGGCCTGCGGGGGTACGACTCACCGGCCATTCACGTGCTGCTGCCCGCCCACCGTACGGTCGACCGCCGCGCGGTGTACGGCGACCTGCCGGTACGGCTGCACCGGACCAGTGTGCTGAGCAGCGGTGACGTGCTGCGCGGACGCCCACCGCACACCACCGCCGCCCGCGCGCTGATCGACGCCGCGCAGTGGGCGACCACGGAGGCGCAGGCGCGTGCCGTACTCGCGGCCGGGGTGCAGCAGCGACTGGTGACCGGCGGCGAGCTGCGGGAGGTCCTCGCCCGCCTGCCGCGTGCCCGACGGCGTCGGCTGATGTGCGAGACCGTCGCGGACGTCACCGGCGGCGCCCACTCCATCGCCGAGCTCGCACTGGTACGGCTCTGCCGGGAGCACGGCCTCCCACTCCCCGACCAGCAACACACCCGACGTGACCGCCAGGGCAGGCGACGCTACCTGGACGCGTACTGGTCGCGGTGGCGGCTGCACGTCGAGGTCGACGGCGGGCACCACACCGAGGTACGCCAGTGGTGGGCGGACATGTCGCGCCAGAACGACCTCTGGATCGCCGGCGACCGCATCCTCCGCTTTCCCTCCTGGCTGATCCGCCACCACCCCACCCAAGTGGCCACCCACCTCCGCACCGCCCTCCGTTCGGCGGGCTGGCACCCGCGATCTTGTGGTTCTGTGGGGCGTACCGCCCGCTAAAACCACAAGATCGCGCCGGGCCCCCTTAACGACGGTGGGCGAGGAACGCGAGGACGGCGAGTACTCGGCGGTGGTCCTCGTCGGTGGCGGAGATGCCGAGCTTGGCCATGATGCTGCCCACGTGGGTCTCGACGGTACGGTCGGTGAGCCACAGCCGGCGCGCGATCCCCACGTTGGTACGCCCCTCCGCCATCAGCGACAGCACCTCGCGTTCCCGTGGGGTGAGCGTGGCGAGCGGGTCGCCGGAGCGGCCGGGGCCGATCAGCCGCGCCACCACTTCGGGGTCGAGCGCGGAGCCGCCGGCCGCCACCCGGCGCAGCGCGTCGAGGAAGTCGTCGACATCGAAGACCCGGTCCTTGAGCAGGTAGCCGAACCGACCCGCCGCCACCAGGTCCACCGAGTGCCGCGCCTCCACGTGCTGGGAGAGCAGCACGATCCCCAGCGCCGGGAACTCCTCACGGAGCTGCCGCGCCGCCCGGGCGCCGTCGTCGGTGTGGTCCGGAGGCATCCGTACGTCCACCACCGCCAGGTCCGGGGCGGCCTCCCGTACCGCCGCCACCAGCGACGGGGCGTCCGGCGCCTTGGCGACCACGTCGTGCCCGGCGTCGGCGAGCAGCCGCGCCAGCCCCTCCCGGAACAGCGCCGAGTCCTCCCCGATCACGATCCGCAGCCCAGTGTCGCGCCGCTCCGTCACGAGGCGCATGGCAGCATCGCCTCCACCACCGTGCCGGCGCCGTGCGGACTGCGTACGGTCAGCGAGCCGCCCGCCGCCGCGACCCGGTCGGCCAGGCCGGCCAGCCCGGAGCCGGGCCGCGCCACCGCGCCGCCCCGGCCGTCGTCGGCCACCTCCACCCGCAACCGGCCGTCATCCTGCGTGATCCGCAGCCCGATCCGGTCCGCCTCCGCGTGCTTCACCGCGTTCGCCACCGCCTCGCTGACCACGTAGTACGCGGTAGTGGCGATCTCGTCGGGCACCGTGCCGTTGGCGGCGACGTGCAGGTCGACCGGCAGCGGCGAGGACTCCGCGAGCACCGACAGCGCCGGGTGCAGCCCGTCGTCGAGGCAGCTGGGACGCAGCCCGTGGGCGAGCTGGCGCAGCTCGGCGACCGCCGTACCCAGCTCGGCGACCGACTGGTCGAGCACGCCGTCCAGATCCACGGTGCCGTCCCGCAGGTGCCGCTGCCCCAGCCGCAGCGCCATGCCGAGCGAGACCAACCGCTGCTGCGCGCCGTCGTGCAGGTCGCGCTCCAGCCGGCGCCGCTCCTGGTAGCCCACCCGCAGCAGCCGGGCCCGGCTGGAGCTCACCTCGTCGAGCGCCACCGACAGCTCCAGGCGCAGCCGTACCACCTCGACCAGCAGCGCGGACGCCGCGGCGACCTCGCGCAGCAGCTGCTTGGAGGTGCCGGTGGTACGGGTGAGCGCACCGATCCGCTCCCCGCCGAGCAGCACCGGGGTGGCGTCAGTGCCGACGTTGAGCGCGGCCCCGGCGGCCGAGGAGTAGCCGAGGCGGCCCGGGATCACGAAGCCCACCAACAGCTCCGGCTCCCGCAGCGCCTCCCGGAGCACCCGCTGCAGCTCCTCCGGCCGCGCCAGGCCCGCGTTGGAGCGCCGCTGCAGCTCACCGATGCCCGCCAACGCGGCCCGCCGTACCGGGTAGAGCCGGCGGTCCACCGCCCGCTGCAACCG
>JBOGDE010000512.1:0-2769 GCA_050701695.1 Micromonosporaceae bacterium | reverse complement strand
CGCAGCAGCCGACTGGTGTGTACGGCGGCGGCGCAGGAGCGTACGTCGGGGCGGGCCACCAGCAGCACCAGGTCGGCGGCCTGCAACACCCGTACGGTGGCTTCGTCCACCCGGCGGGGCAGGTCCACGATCACCAGGTCGCTGCCGCGCCGGCCGGCATCGAGCACCGCGTCGACGGCGCCGACCGGCACCCTGTACGTGTCGGTGCGGTCCCACGACAGCAGCACCAGGTCGCCATGGTGGGGCAGCGAGCCGTACAGGCCGTCGACGCTCATCGCGCCGCCGGCGTCGGCGAGCTGCGGCCAGCGTAGACCGTCCCGGTCCTCCCAGCCCAGCAGGACGTCCATGCCGCCGCCGTACGGGTCGGCGTCGACCAGCATCGGCCGTACGTGCTGGCGGACCGCGGTCACGGCCAGCCCGGCGGCGAGCACGCTGGCTCCCGCACCGCCCGAGCCGGGCACCACCGCCACCAGTCGGGCGCTGCCACCACCGCCCAGGGATTCGGCGAGCCGGCGTACCAGCCAGGCCTCGGCGTCGGGCAGCGTCAGCACCTGGTCGGCGCCTAGCTCGGACGCCAGCGCCCACATCGGCTCCGGCGGCACCCCGCCACCCGACGGCGGCACCCCGCTACCCGACGGCGGCACCCCCTCACTCGAAGGCTGCACCGACGCGACCAGCGCCACCCCGTGGCGGCGGGGCAGCCGGGCGCGTACACACTCGGGCGCAAGCTCGGCGCCGACCACCACCAGCGGCGCGGTGCCCCAGTACGTGCGGGCGGCGACCGGGTCGCGCGCCACATGCGGCTCGGTGCCGGCCAGCGCGGCGAGCCGCAGCAGGTCGTCGAGCAGCGCCTCGTCAGAGGTGACGAGGAGCGGTCTGGCGGGTTCGTGGTGCGGTACGGCGAGCGAGGACATCACACGGCTCCGGGGTGTCGGCCAGCGGGAAACTGGCGAACACCGTCGTCGCCGCGAGCGATGCCCGGCAACTGACGTATCCCCGGATTGTGGATAACCAGCACCCCTGTGGATCAGGTGGTGCGGACGGCCCGGACCTGCTACGCGCGCGAAACAAAGCCCGACATGAGACAGAGACGAGCCCCGCCCGGGGGGTGGGCGGGGCTCGTCAGAGGTCCGGCTCCGGGGGGGTCGAGCCGGACCGTCCCAGCGGTCACGGGGGGTGCAACCGCTGAGGGGTCGTGGGACGAGGTATTACGCTCGTTCACGCACGAATAAGCATGCCTGACATATGGGCCCTGCGTCGAGTGGCGACGACACCAACACCCCGTAACAGTTGCCGAACAAACCTCGCAAATGCCTTTCCACCTGTACGATTCTCCAGTTCAGCTCACGGATCGATCATGCGCATGGCCGGGCCGTCACCCTGCGTACGCGGAGCCTGGCTCGTTCAGGACGGCGTCAGACGCAGGTCACCGCATAGTTCCCCACCCGACACGCATAAACCCGCCCGTGACCGGCCGTAACAATCTAGACTTGCCGGCCGTGGTCACCAGTGCCGCCTTCTTCGACCTGGACAAGACGGTCATCGCCAAGTCCAGCGCCCTCGCGTTCGGCCGCCCGTTCTACCGGGACGGGCTGATCGCACGCGGTGACGTGCTCAAGGCCGCGTACGCCCAGATGGTCTTCCTGATCGCCGGCGCCAACGAGCAGCAGATGGCCGGGATCCGCGACTACATGACCAAGCTGTGCGCCGGCTGGCGGGTCGAGCAGGTGCGGCAGATCATCGCCGAGACACTGCATGAACTGATCGACCCCTACGTGTACGCCGAGGCCGCCGCCCTGATCGAGGAGCACAAGTCGCTGGGCCGCGACGTGGTGCTGGTGTCCTCCTCCGGCGAGGAGATGGTGCGCCCGATCGGCGAGATGCTCGGCGTCGACGACGTGATCGCGACCCGGATGGTGGTCGCCGACGGCCGCTACACCGGCGAGGTCGACTTCTACGCCGCCGGCCCCCAGAAGGCGGTGGCGATCCAGGAGCTGGCCGACCGGCGCGGCTACCGGCTCGACGACTGCTACGCGTACTCGGACTCGATCACCGACACCCCGCTGCTGCGCACCGTCGGCCACCCGCACGCCGTCAACCCGGACCGCGCACTGCGGAAGACCGCCGCCGAGAACGGCTGGCCGGTGCTCACCTTCAAGCACCCGATCTCGCTGCGGCACCGGTTCGCCGCGCTGCAGCCGGTCGCGGTCCCCGCGGCGGTCACGCTCGGCGTCGCCCTGGTCGCCGTAACGGGATTCCTCTGGTACGCCCGCCACCGCCGCAACCGCACCACCCTCCCCGCCTGAACCCCTCGCCCCGCCCCGCTCGCAGCACCTCTCGCAGCGCCCTCGCCCCGCCTCCTCGCCCCGCCCCTTTCCATGATCAAAGGTCCAACGATGCTGCCATGGCGACGTCGATGGACCGTTGATCATGGAGGGTCCGAGGCTACGGCGAGAAGCTCTGAAACGCGGTGTGCTTCGGGAGGCGGAACAGGTCGCGGCCGGTGGCGGCGTTGAGGATGGTGGCGCTGCGGTACGCCGCGATCCCGAGATCCGGTGCCGCCGCGCCGTGGGTGTGCAGCTCGGCGTTCTGGACGTACAGGCCGCCGCCGCAGTGGGTACGGATCCGGTGGTCGACCTCGATCTGGTAGCGGCCGGAGGAGTCCCAGTCGATCAGGTCGGCGACCGGTTCCAGCAGGTCCGGCCGTCGCGCGAGGTACCCGGTCGCCGCGACCACCGCATCGGCGTGTACGTCGAACCGCTGCCCGGT
>JBOGDE010000511.1:0-2782 GCA_050701695.1 Micromonosporaceae bacterium | reverse complement strand
GGCGATCCGCAGCGAGGACGGGGTCACCGCGACGGAGTCCGGCGCCGGTACCGGCCGATACTCACCGAGGGGATGGTCGGCGCCGACCATGGTCGCGGTCACGACGGGTTTGGGTCGCGTGAAGAGTTTGATCATCACAGGCTCCACGGGGATGTCGATGCTGCCGGACCGGTGATCACCGCGTCAGGCGTCGCTCCGCCGGGTGGGGTGGCGGCCACGGTGCCGGCGAGGGCCGCCCGGGCGGCGGCTTCGTCGCAGGTGTGTGCGGTGACCTCGCACGCCCCCAGGGCGCGGGCGGCCTCCGCCGCGCGGTGCGCCGCGTATGCGGGGCCTCGGGTGTCGCGCACGGCGAGGGTGATGCGGCGGGCCAGCAGCTCGTGACCGGCGGCCAGCTCCGCGAGGAACCGTGCGTGGGAGTGCGCCGCGCCCTCCAGGGCGGGGTCGGGCAGTGTGGGCGCGTGCCCGGCGATGCTGTCGGCGAGGTGGGTGAGGTCTACACGGTGGGCGCGGGCGAGGATCTGCACCGGGGTGTCGAGGCTGTGTAGCCAGCGGGCGAACCCACCGACAAGGGTCGCCTGCTCGCCGGGGCTGCGAAGCCCGAAGTTCACCGTCGACACCTCCGCCAGCGCGGCGACCCCATCATTGCCGAGGTCGACCAGACCCTCGGGGGTGATGCCCCGGCCCGGCAGTTTCAGCGGCGCCGGCAACGGCTGGGGTGCACCGGTAGCCGGCGCGATCCAGGCCGGTGCAGCGGCCGGAGCCTCACCGAGGGCGTGTCCGGGGACGAGGTGACGTGGGCGACGCCGGTACGCGATGGCGTGGGCCAGCCACCGGTCCAGGGACAGCCCGTCGCGGCGAGCCAGCGCCAGGAACGCCGCCACCGCGAGGACGGGTACGGCGGCGGCGAGGAACACCACGGTCGGCACCACCGACGCGGTGGCAAGCCACACCACATAAAGGGAGAGGCCGGTGCCGGCGAGGATGGCGATCTGCCGCCAGGTGAATCCGCCGATCTGGTCCGGGCGCGCCACGTCGGCGGGTACCCGCGCGGTGAATGGCTCCTCATCGAGGTGGTGCATCACCGATCACCTCCTGGTCTTCGAGCCGCGCTTCTTCTGCGGCTTCGGTTCGGGATGGGAGAACACCGGCGTCACCGGGGCGGGTGGTCGTTTCGGCGCGGTGTGCGGCTTGCCCGCTCCGGAGAACAGCAGCGGGGCCGGTGCCCCGGCGGCCGGCTTCACACCCGGTGGCGCGGCCGGCTTCACACCCGATGGCGCGGCGGGTGGTGCTGCTGGTGGTGGGGTGAACCGCATCGTGGGTGCCGGGGTGCTCGGGCGCCGCAGCGGGGCCTGCTTGGCCGGGGTGTCGCTGAACCGTGACGGTCGCACGGACCCGGTTGGTCGCTTGGTCGGGATCGCAGTAGCTGGTGGGTTGCTGAATTCCAGGTCGGTGTGGCCGGCCGGTGCCGGCAGCGGCTGGTGGAAGGTGGGGGCGTGGGTGAACTCGGCCGGTCCGACCTGGGTGGGGGTCCGCCGGGCCGCGACCTTGCGAGGTGAACGGGGGCCGCGTCGCTGCCTGGCCGGGCTCGCGGACCTCGCCGGTACGGCACGGTGTGCCGTACGTGCGCGCCGTGCCGTGTGGTTGCCGGTGTTGCCGGTGATGCCGGTGAGCCGGCCGACGGTCTTGAACAGCAGGATCGTGCCGATGATCTTCCGTACGATGCCTTTGCCCTGGCCGAGGCCGGCCAGGACGTACTGCTTGGTCCACAGCGGTACTTTGATCAGCAGCCACAGCATGGTCAGGCACACCAGCAGCCCCAACAGTCCGCTGCTGGTCGAGGGCACCCCGAGCAGCGTCTTCCCGGACGGTGTGAGGAACACGCGCAGGCCGGCGACGAGGACGATGGTCTGCCCGATCTGGATGGCCAGGCACGCGGCGAGGGAGCGCCACCAGGTGTAGGCGAGCTGCTCGGTCTGCGGCAGCGCGTGACACGCCAGGGCGAGGGGGGCGAGGCCGATCAGGGCGACCATCAGCATCACCCGCAGGATGAAGGTGATCACCACGATGATCGCCATCACCACCAGGCCGAGGGACAGGATGGTGTGCAGGAACGCCTCGCCGCGCATCGCCTTGTCGGTGATCTCCTTGATCGCCGCCGACGCGGTGGCGGGGTCGACTCCGCGACCGGCGATCGCGGCGGTCACAGCGTTGGTGGCGGTGATCGCCTTACCCACCACGAGCAGGCTCAGGTTCGCCGCGAGGGCGGCGAAGGCGAGGCGGGGTGCGATCTCGCGCAGGCCGTGGGTGCCGCCGCTGGTGACGATCACGAACCCACCGGCGATGACCAGCAACACGAACACCGCGTTGATCACCACCAGGCTGCCGGTCCACACCTGCCGCACCCGCGTATCGCCGGTCAGGTCAGGGGTCGCCAGAACCGACTCACCCAGGGCGCGCAACGCCGGATTGAGCGCTGTCTTGACCGCCCAGGCGAGGAAGCCGCTGATGGCTTGCCGGACCTGCCCGGGCAGGTCGTACCAGGCGGGATCACCGAGACCGGGGTCCGGCGTCGGGGCGGGGAACGACGGCGCCGGGATTCCGGCCGGTGGTGAACTCGACGGGGCACCCGACGGCGCGCTGGAAGGACGCGGGCTCGGGGCCGGTGCCGGCGCGGGCGTCGAGCCGGGTGCCGGTGTCGGAGCCGGGTCGGCGGCGACCGGTTCCCCACCGAACGCCACCGCCAACGCCGCGACGATCGCGACCAGCAGCACCGCAGCCGCCC
>JBOGDE010000510.1:0-2801 GCA_050701695.1 Micromonosporaceae bacterium | reverse complement strand
GTCCCAATGGCGGCACCGCAGTTTCGTCAGCGACGAAACCCAGGGTCCCGGCTGACCGCCGGGCGGGCGGGGTCGAGCACCTCCAAGATGGCGGCCCCGGCCGAACACCGCCGCCTATGCGGTCGTGATGACGGCCGACCATGATCCGCCGGCCACCCTTGCTCTTGGGAGCACTGCGCCCGCACGGACAGGCCGGGCAGGTCGCCTCGGCGAATACGAACAGGGTGGCCCGCTTGCCCTTGTGATCCTTGGCTTGCGGGCATCAGCGGTGACGTGACCGGCGGGGCAGGTGACGGTGCCGGCGGCGGTGTCGATGGTGAAGTCGGTTTTGGGGGAACCGGCCCCCGTTGTCACCGGCGGCACCTTTGGCCACCAGTTCCGCGCCGGCCCCGTCGACGGCTTCTCGAGCAGGCTGATCTGCTGGCTGAGGTGGTCGATGCCGATGTCGTCACCGACGACGACGGCCACCCCGAGATCGGTCAGGGCGTGGCCCGCGACCGGGTCATCAGCCACTCGGATCCCGAGATGCGCCACGGTCGCAAGTCGTCGTCGCGCCGTTTCGATGGCCACAAGCTCGACGCGATCAGCGACGAGGACTCCGAACTGATCTTGGGGGTGGACGTGCGGGCCGGCAACGCCGGCGACGGCGAGGGAGCCGCCCCCTCCTTCAGCGGGTCCAAGGGCTCGACGGCGTCCAGGTCGACGTGCTGCTGGGCGACATGGCCTACGGCGACGGCGACGTACGCCCGTCGCCTGCTGATGCTGTCGGGTGGGGCGGAGGACCCGTAGTAGTCCGACGACCGCAGACCGGGTCGTGCAGGCCTCGTTGAAGCTGGTGCTCGAGCCGATCTGAGGATGACCCGCTCGCCGTGGAACTTCGTGGCGGCCTCCTGATGGATCATACGTTCAGGCTGTGACAGCGATGGTGGACGGGTCGTCGGCGCCGACGGCGTGTCGGAGCGCTCGTGCGAGTTGTGGGAGTTGGCGGTAGCCCTTCACGCGGCGGAACTGGGTCGACGCGGCGAGCATGCCGGCGGCCGCCCACCGCAGGCGCATGTCGCCAGGCTGCCAGCGCTTCACGTTGCGGGCGTGGTCGCGGACGATCTCGATCATGGACTCCATCGGGTTGGTGCCCATGACCGTCTTGAGCAGCGACCCGGTGACGCCGAGGCGGGTGACGGTAAGCGTCTCGGCGAGACCCTCGCGCAGACTGGCCGCGGCATCGGGGTTCACCCGCTCGAGCTGTGCGGCGAGCGCGCCGAGCGCGGCTTCGGCCTCGCCGGCGTTGGGGTTGGCCCACGCGGCGCGCAGCTTGCGCCGCACCCACGAACGCTCCGCCTCGGGCAGGTGGTCCATCACGTTGCGTTCCTTGTGCGTTCGACACCGCGCGATCACGGCGTGGTCGCCGAACACGTCGCGCACCGCCTTGGTGAGCGCCTTGCCACCGTCGAGCACGAACAGCACGCCCTCGCCGGCATCCAGGCCGCGGTCGCGAAGCCCGGCGATCAGATGGCGCACGACGGTGGCGTTCTCGGTCGATCCCTCGACCACACCGAGAGGCACCTTGGTCCCATCCGCGGTGACGCCGAGCGCGCCGACCATCGTGTGACCAGCGAAATCGAAGCCGTCGACGAACACGATCAGCCACCGCTGGTCATCCAGGGGCCGGGCCCGGAACTCGGCCAGCCGCTCCGCCGTGGCGGTGATGAACCGGCGGCTCACCGCCGACTGCGACGTGCCCGACGAGCTCGCTTCCACCGTGTCGCCCACCGGTTCGAGCGCCGACGCGTAGCGACGGCCGGACAGGCCGGCCAGCATCGAAGCGACCATGTGGTCGGCCAGCAGATCCACCGACGCGAACGTGTCGTAGGACTCCAAGCTCACCTCGCGCTCGACACCTTCTTCGTCGGCGACGCTGCGCACCCGGGGCCGGCGCACCGGGATGCGCCGCCCGCCCAGGGTGACCTTGCCGTCCTCGGTGCCGTGGCGGTAGGCGCTGCGGTTCGGGTCGTGGCGGCCCTTCGGGCCGGCGACGTCGGTGACCTCGGTGTCGATGAGCTCGCCCATCACGTCCAGGCCGATCGCCACCGACGCGGCCAGCAGGCCCTGGCGCATCTGGGCGGCGAACGCCTCCAGCTGGTCGCTCACCTTCCCGGCCAGCCGCTCCGACAGCGACGGGTCGGCCAGGTCGACCAAACCGATCTCGGGCAGCAGCCGCAGCGTCGACGACGACCCGGTCTTCGTGTGTGATGCTTCCTTCATTGGTGGTCCTCCGTTTCACTCGGTTGGTGGTGACAACCCCGAGCGTGCCTCACGGCACGACCGAGGCGGAGGACCGCCACACAACTTCTACGACGCTCGGGTCAACCTCGGGCCATGGGAGCTAACGCCATCGAGAGCCTGCATGCCCGGTTCCGGCGGGCCATCCGGGCCCGGGGTCACTTCCCCACCGAGCAGGCGGCGATGAAGTGTCTGTACCTCACGATCATGAGCCTCGACCCCACCGGCCGGGGCCGCCAGCGGTGGACCAACCGGTGGAAAGCCGGCGCTAAATGCCTTCCATATCGCCTTCGAAGGGCGTATAATGGTCGGGACGACGTAGGCGAAGTAACAAATAAATAGACAGGACGCTTACACCGTTTTGCTGACAGTCTCGGCCGGATTTCCGGCCGGCCATGTGGCGCGGTGGGCTGCGTGGATTCGCCGCTGTCTGTCGACCAGCAGCCCGAGCGCATTGGGGACGAGCACGGCGATGATTAGGACGAGGCCCTTGACCGGCGTTTGGTAGAAGGACGAGATCC
>JBOGDE010000509.1:0-2841 GCA_050701695.1 Micromonosporaceae bacterium | reverse complement strand
AGATTGGCCGGTCCGTCACGCCGCAACGCCAAGATGCGCCGCTAGTGCGGCCATTTCCTCTGTGGGCTTCTTCGGGGTCGGCGGCCAGGTCGGTGAGGTACCCGGCCGGGCCGGGCATACCGGTCTCGGGGGCTCCGGCCGTGCCGGCCTGCGTACGGCCGAGGTGGGCGACCGGCTCGCGTCGCGGGTCGCCGGCTGATCCAAGGTCATGGCCGGCTGAGCGCACCGCGCCGCCTGGCGTGCGTCGCCGACCTGAGCGCATAGCCCCGGCCTGCGCGGCGCGGGCGGGTCTGGCGCGCGGCGTGCGGGGTTTCCTGTCCTGGTCACGGTTGCGTCGCGAAGAGTCGGCGAGCTGACGCGGCCGTGCCCCGCCGGGCCCTCGTCCCTATGCTTGCGGCGGGCGTCGCGGTCCTGGGAGGAGGGGCAGTGGTGCAGCCGGGAAATCCATATCAGAGTCCCGAGCCCGAGGGGCAGCCGACGTGGGGGCAGCAGCCGCCCGCGTCGGATCCGTGGGGTCCCTCGGCGTGCCCGCAGGGTTGGCAGGACCAGGGGCAGACCAGCTGGCCACCGCAGCCGCCGCAGGGGTACGACCCCACACCGCAGACCCCGTCCTACGGCGCTCCGACCCCACCGTACGGCTCCCCGGCCGCAACGGACTACGGCCCTCCGGTGGTGCCGCAGCCGGGATACGGCCCGCTTCAGCCGGGCTATCCCGCCGCGCCGGATCCGTGGGCGGCGGCGCCGGTCTCCGCGGCCCCGACCTCCGGCTGGCCCGGACCGGCCGGTCCACCACCACCGCCGCCCAGGTCCAACACCGGCATGATCGTCGGGCTGGTGGGCGGCGGCATCGTGGTGCTGCTGCTGGTCGTGGTGGGGCTGGTGCTGTTGCTCCGCCAGGAGGACCGCAAGCCCCCGGTGGCGAACCCGAATCCGACCACCGGGACGAGTGCCTCGCCCACCGAACGGCCCTCGCCGACGCCGAACGAGAAGGATCCGGACACTCTGGACAGTGCCGAGTCCGACACCGCCACGGTGACCGCCGACGCGCTGTTCGGCGACGCCAGCTTCACCGGCGACAACGACGAGACGTACACCCTGGTCGGGAAGAGCGACACCAGTGCCTGCACCGGTCTCGGCGCCGGTGCGGTGAAGGACCTGATGAAGAAGTACGACTGCGGCGACATGGTGGTCGGCGTCTACCTCGACGACGACGAGGACCTGTTCTCGGCGGTGCTGGTGGTCCCGCTCGACTCCGATGACGACGCGGAGGCGGCGCACGGCGACATCGGCGCCGACAAGCAGAAGTACATCGACGTGCTGATCTACTACTGCCCGAGCGACGGCAAGCCGGGCGCCGACCTGTGCGAGCGCAAGTCTGACAACCTCCCTACCTGGTACGCCAGCTTCACCACGTTCCACCGTTACCTGCTGGTGGCGATCTCGCTCTACACCGACGGCCACCGCACCAGCGACCTCGACGAGATCGACGAGATGACCACCGAGACCATCGGCCACCTCACCGAGGTGCTGCTGCGCGCCGGCTGACATGCGGCCGGACCCGACGAGGCACCCCCGCGCGCGCCGCCGGCCGGCTCACCTGAACGATGGTTCCGGTAGGTTACTGGCAACGGCTGCCGTACGGTCGGTGGCCCTTTTCCGATACCGGAGGTTGCAGGAATGAGCGGCGGTGAGAGCCTCACCTTTGAGAAGCAGCTGACCTCGGATCCGGTATCGGATGTAGAGCGCACCGGTCTGCTCGCCAATCCCGGGTTCGGCCGGATCTTCACCGACCACATGGTCACGATCCGCTACACCGAGGGCAAGGGCTGGCACGACGCCAGGCTGGAGCCGTACGGGCCGATCCCGATGCCCCCGGCGTCGGCGGTGCTGCACTACGCACAGGAGATCTTCGAGGGGCTCAAGGCGTACCACGCCGCCGACGGCGGAATCACGCTGTTCCGCCCCGACGCCAACGCGCGGCGGTTCCAGCGCTCGGCGGCGCGGATGTCGATGCCGAAGCTGCCGGAGGAGCTGTTCCTGGGCTCGCTGCGTACGTTGCTGGAGGTCGACGGCGGTTGGGTGCCGAGCCAGGACGAGGCGAGCCTGTACCTGCGGCCGTACATGTTCGCCAGCGAGGCGTTCCTGGGGGTACGCCCGGCGCACGAGTACCTCTACCTGGTGATCGCCTCGCCGGCGGGCGCCTACTTCGCCGGCGGCGTGAAGCCGGTCAGCCTCTGGGTCTCCGAGCACTACACCCGGGCGGCGCCCGGTGGCACCGGTGAGGCGAAGTGCGGCGGCAACTACGCCGCGAGCCTCGCCGCTCAGGCCGAGGCGATCGAGGCCGGCTGCGACCAGGTGGTCTTCCTCGACGCGGTGGAGCGGCGCTGGATCGACGAACTCGGCGGGATGAACCTGTTCTGCGTGTACGACGACGGCACGCTGGTCACCCCGGCGCTGAACGGCTCGATCCTGGAAGGCATCACCCGCGACTCGGTGATGACACTGGCCCGCGACATGGGGCACCAGGTGGTGGAGCGGCCGTACGCGCTGGAGGAGATGCGTACCGACGCCGGGTCCGGGCGGCTCAGGGAGGCGTTCGCCTGCGGCACGGCCGCCGTGATCACCCCGATCGGCGTGATGCGGTCGGCCTCCGGTGACTTCACCGTGGCCGACGGCGGCACCGGTGAGGTGACCGCGAGCCTGCGTACCAGGCTGCTGGACATCCAGCACGGCCGGGCCGCGGACCCGTACGGCTGGGTACACCGGATCGGGTAACCGGCACCACTGTCTCAACCGCGCAGCGGCACCCCGCTGCGCATCGCGAGGGCGACCGCGCCGAGC
>JBOGDE010000508.1:0-2858 GCA_050701695.1 Micromonosporaceae bacterium | reverse complement strand
CTTGGTCATGAACTCGACCGCCTCGACCGCCTCCGGCGAGTTGATCACGATCTGCCCGTTGGCGTCCTGCTCGGAGGCGCCGAACGACCACAGCAGCGCCCGCCCGGCCATGTTCGAGTCGATCTCCTGCGACATGCCGAGGCCGAGCTGGACCCCCTTGGTCTTCTTGATCTCGGTGCCGCCCTCGAGCAGCTCCTCCCAGCTGGTCGGCCCTTCCGGCATGCCGACCGCGTCCCAGAGCGAACGCCGGTAGTCACCGGGGTCGGGCACCCAGCCGGGGGCGTACGCGTAGAACTTGCCGGTGGTGGGGTTGAAGCTGGACTTGCGGCACACCTCGAACTGCTCGCCCCAGCGTTTGACCGCCTCGTCGGTGACGTCCTTGAGGTCGAGCACGCTCGGCTCGTACAGCGAGAGCGGGGCGATGTACTGAACCAGGTCGTGACCCTGCCCGGCCTGGATCTCGGCGGCGACCCGGGTGGGGACCTGCGCCACGTCGATGTGGTCCACGGTGACGCTGACGCCGACCTTCTCACCCCAGGACTTGGCGAACGTGTCGAACCACTTGTCGTGGGAGGGTACGAAGTGGCTCCACATCAGGATCTTCAAGGAGCCGGAGAGCTTGCCGCTCGGCTCGGCGAAAGTCTCCTTCGGCGCCCCCGTACCCGGATCGGGTGGACCGGTCTCCTCCGCCGCACAGGCGCTCGCCAGCGCCGAACCGAGCGCGACCATACCCGTGGTACGCAGCACATCACGCCGCGTACGCGAGGTGGTCAGGAAGCCGGGAAAAGAACCATCGTTGGCCATGGGGCACCTCCGTCAGGCGTATGCCCTGACGCTAGTACTCCTGTGACCCGCCGCACTAGATCATCGTGGCGACGTGATCGGTGACCGGTCGAATAGAGGTCGCGCGGATAGGGCGCCGGGTGCGAGCCGAGTGCCAGCCGCTTCCTGGCAAGGCGGACGACGACGTGCGTGGCGGAGCCACGTGCTAGGAGGACAACGCCGCCAGGGAGCGGCTGGTGCCGGCGCAGCCCCGGTGGCCCTATCCGCGCGACCTCTCAGGGCGCCAGATGGCCGCGTACGTCGTCGGCGGCCTCGTCGCCGTACGACTTGGCCAGCCGGGCGCTGAACTCGTCGATCTTGACCGCGTACTCCTGGGGGCCGGTCGCCTCCAGCACCAGGGCGGCGAGCAGGTTGCCGACCTGGGCCGCCCGTTCCAGGGACAGCCCCCAGCTGGTCGCCGCGAGGAATCCGGCGCGGAAGCCGTCGCCGACACCGGTGGGGTCCTTCGGCACCACACCCGCCGCGGCGCCGACCCGCACCGGCTCGATCTGCTTGCCGGTGATCACCACACCGTCCTTGCCGAGCGTGGTGATCCGGACCCCGACCTGGTCGAGGACGTCGGCGTCGGACAGCCCGGTCTTCTGCTCCAGCAGGCCCTTTTCGTAGTCGTTGGTGAACAGGTACGCCGCGCCCTGGACGAGCGTGCGGATGTCCTCGCCGGACATCCGGGCCATCTGCTGCGACGGGTCGGCGGCGAAGGCGTACCCCCGCTGCCGGCACTCGTCGGTGTGCCGCAGCATCGCCTCGGGGTCGTTGGGGCTGATCACCACCAGGTCCAGCCCGTCGAAGCGGGCCGAGACCGGCGCCAGCTCGATGTTGCGGGCCTCGGACATGGCGCCGGCGTAGAACGAGGCGATCTGGCACAGCTCGTCGTCGGTGGTGCAGACGAACCGCGCGGTGTGCGCCACCTCGCTCACGTGCACCGAGTCGCAGTCCACCCCGTGGCGCTCCAGCCAGGACCGGTAGTCGGCGAAGTCGGAGCCGACCGCGCCCACCAGCACCGGGGCCAGACCCAGCTGGGCCATCCCGTACGCGATGTTCGGGGCGATGCCGCCGCGCCGTACCACCAGGTCGTCGACCAGGAACGACAGCGAGACCTTGTCCAGCTGGTCGGCCAACAGCTGCTCACCGAACTTGCCCGGGAAGTGCATCAGGTGGTCGGTGGCGATCGAGCCGGTCACGGCGATCTTCATGAGGGGTGCCCCTGGTCGATGGTGAACAACGGTTGACGCGGCGTCAGACTACCGGCCGCCGGAAACCCGGCCGGACACGGCGACGGCCGCGCACCCGTCCGGGTACGCGGCCGTGCTGCCGGTCTGTCAGTGGAACGAGTCGCCGCAGGCGCAGGATCCGCCGGCGTTGGGGTTGTCGATGGTGAACCCCTGCTTGTCGATCTGGTCGACGAAGTCGATCTGGGCGCCGGCAAGGTACGGCAGGCTCATCCGGTCCACCACGACCTCGACGCCGTTGAAGTCGGTGACGTCGTCCCCGTCCAGGGAACGCTCGTCGAAGAACAGCTGGTAGCGCAGGCCGGAGCAGCCACCGGGCTGTACCGCCACCCGCAGCCGCAGGTCGTCGCGGCCCTCCTGCTCCAGCAGGGTCTTGACCTTGGAGGCGGCGACGTCGCTGAGCACGACACCACTGGGCGCCTCGACGGGAGCCTCGGTGCTGGTCGGCTGCGCGGTCTCGCCGGTCTGCTGAACGGTCACGTGGTGCTCCTCGAGCTGATCGCCAGGTCTGTTTCCTGTCTTCCACCGGGGGCCAACGCGTGGCCGCCCCGGGTCATTCCCCATGGTTGCACACCCCTGGTCCGCCGCCACGAACCCGAGGGTGTGAGATGGTCTACTACCCGCTTTGCCCGGTTATATCCGGACTAGAGCCCTACGCTGGCGGGACCCCTGGCCGGCCGTCAGCGGGACCACTGGCGAGCCACCCGGCGGGCCAGCGACGCCAGGCCCGCGGCGGGCTCGGCCATCGCCCGGGAGACGTCCCCGACGTGCTCGGTGACCGCGTAC
>JBOGDE010000507.1:0-2863 GCA_050701695.1 Micromonosporaceae bacterium | reverse complement strand
CCCGCGAGGATCACCGTGGCCGGGCCGGTCAGCGAGGTCTTGCCGATGTCCTGCACCGGACGCTTGTGGGTCTCGGTGAAGTAGCCGGTGAGCCACTGGATGGCGGCGGCGAGCACGATCCCGATCACCACGGCGGCGACCGCGATCACCCGCGGGTTGCCGGAGGCGTCCTCGACACCCAGCTCGGTGAACGTCGCCGGCAGGTAGAGCCAGGACGCGATGGCGACCAGCACCGCGGAGAGCGCCGCGGAGGTGAAGAACGCCCGGTTGATGGCGGTCATGCCGCTGCGGTCGGAGGGGCGCAGCCGGGTGATGAACACCCCGATGATCGCGGTCAGTACGCCGATCGTGGAGATGATCAGCGGCAGTACCAGCCCGGCGTCACCGAACGCGGCCTTGCCCAGGATCAGCGAGGCGACCAGGGTCACGGCGTAGGACTCGAAGAGGTCCGCGGCCATACCGGCGCAGTCACCCACGTTGTCACCGACGTTGTCGGCGATGGTGGCGGCGTTGCGCGGGTCGTCCTCGGGGATGCCCTGCTCCACCTTGCCGACCAGGTCGGCGCCGACGTCGGCGGCCTTGGTGAAGATGCCGCCGCCGACCCGCATGAACATCGCGAGCAGCGCGGCGCCGAAGCCGAAGCCTTCCAGCACGGTCGGGGCGTTGTTGCCGTAGAGCAGCACCACCACGGAGGCGCCGACCAGGCCGAGCCCGACGGTCATGAACCCGACCACACCACCGGTACGGAACGCGATCGCCATCGCGCCCTCCCGGCTGCCGTCGCGCGCGGCGGAGGCCACACGCACGTTGGCGCGGGTGGCCAGCCACATCCCGGCACCGCCGATGAAGGCGCTGAACGCGGCACCGATCACGAAGAACAGTGACCGGCCGATGCGTACCGAGGTACCGCCGTCGTGAACCGGCAGCAGGTAGAGCAGCACGACAGCGATCACCACGAACACGCCAAGGGTGCGGAACTGCCGCAGCAGGTACGCCGAGGCGCCCTCCTGCACCGCCTTGGCGATGTCCTGCATCTTCTGGGTGCCCTTACCGGTGCCGAGCACCGCCTTGACCAGCGCGGCCGCGAAGCCCAGCGCCACCAGCGCGATCACGCCGGCGACGATGACGTACGTCAGGTTCTCGCCGGTCAGGGATAGCGCCTGCCCCCCGCCCTCGGCGAGATTGAGCACGGACATCCGTTACTCCTCCTAAATTGCTCTGCATGACGGCCGGCCTGGCCGGACAGCGACTTCGTGCGCCGGATAGGTGCGGCGCTCACCGACCGGCGGGCGCGCAGGGCGTACCCCCAGGTCAGCAATTCGCGGAGTCTAGCTTCCGGGCGTGCCCGGGGTCACACGTGGTCCGGGTTTGTGACCTGTCCGGCGCGCTCCCAGGCCGCGGCGGTCGGATTGATCATGGCCCGCCAGAGTGGGCGCCAGAACCAGCCGGGCAGGTAGCGGCTGCGCTCCTCGTACGCCACCCGGCCGCGCGGGTGTTCGGTCCAGCCGGCGCTGCCGGGGCGGTGGGTGCGGTGGTACTCGATGGCGTACAGGTGTTTGACGCTCTTGTAGCCGTAGTGGGCGGGCGCGACGAACCGCACCGGGCCGCCGCGCGCCACCGGCAGCGGGGCGCCGTCGAGGCGTACCGCCAGCAGGACGTCGTCGGCGAGTGCGTCAGCGAGCGGCAGGCACGAGCGGAACCCGTCGAGCCCGCGCAGCACCAGCCACCGCGGGTCCCGGGGCGCGACCCGCGCGGTGAGGTGTTCGTGCAGGTCACGGAACTGGTAGCCACCCCACGCGATGCCCCGGGTGGTCCAGGTGGTGACGCAGTGCAGGTCGCTGACCTGGCTTTTCAGGGGGTACGGCAATCCGCCGAGCGCCACCTGGGTGGGCCGTCGCACGTCCCCGCCGACGGTGAGCACCGGCCGCTCGGGGGCGCTCGGGCGGCGGCCAGCGAACCGGGGCAGCCCGAACGGACGCCACGGCGCTTCGTGTTGTCCTGGTGGCAGCATCGCGCGCGCCTCCCGTACTAGAATAGTGTTCTAGAAGATCATTCTAGTGTCCTGAGTCGGTGGTTGGTGGATGAAGTCCGGGGTCCAGGTGGTGGCTCGCAAGGCGGAGGAGGAGCCAATACCGGTGTTGTATTGGCGACGACGACAACGCCGCGAGCCGCCGGCTGGGCGCCGGAATTCGCCGCCGAACCACCGACTCAGGACACTGGGGGGTACGTGGTGAACGCTCGCCGGCAGGCGATCCTCGACGCCGCGCTCGCGGTCTTCTCCGAGTCCGGTGTCGCCGCCGCGGCGATCGGCGAGATCAGGGCCCGGTCGGGGGCCAGCATCGGCAGCATCTACCACCACTTCGGTAGCAAGGAGGGGATCGCCGCCGCCCTGTACGCCGAGGCGATCACCGACTACCAGCGGGGCGCGCTCGCTGTACTCGCCGCGGAGCCGGACGCCGCCGACGGGGTCCGCGGCCTGGTCCGGCAGTTCCTGGAGTGGGTCGGCGGCCACCCCGAGCTGGCCCGGCTGATGCTCTCGGTGGAGCGCCACGAGCTGCGCGCCCTCGCCGCCGAGCGGGTCGACCCGCTGAACCAGGAGTTCGTCGCGCGGGTCGGCGGGTGGCTGCGTGGTTCGGGGCTCGGGTCGCTGCCCGCCGACCTGTTCCTGCCGGCGGTGCTCGGCCCCGCCCGCGCGTACGCCGGGCAGTGGGTCGCGGGCCGGGCGGAGACCCCGCTGGACCAGGCGGCGACCGTACTCGCAGAGCTGGCCTGGTCCGGCCTCGGCGGGCCCGGCGCCGGCGGTTGATCAGGCATTGGCCACCCAGCCGCGCCGGATATCGATTACCGTTGCGGCACTGTGGAC
>JBOGDE010000506.1:0-2866 GCA_050701695.1 Micromonosporaceae bacterium | reverse complement strand
CGCGTTTGGCCAGCGTGTCCATGTCCAGGCCGTGGGTGATGCCGTCGGCGGCCACGTACTCCAGCAGCCGCTGTTTGAGGTAGTCGTGGTTGTGCCCGTAGTTCAGCGCGCCGGCGCCGCAGACGAAATCCAGGTAGCTACGCCCGTCCTCGGAGACCAGCTGGCTGCCCTTCGCCCGGGTGAACACCGCCGGGAAGGACCGGCAGTACAGCCGTACGTTCGACTCCAGGTCTTCCGTGGTGGCCGGCGGCTCCGCTTGCCGGGCCGGCAGGGTTCCTGTCATGTCGCACCCGTCACTTCCCGGCCGGGGGTGACGATGTCGGTCATGACGATGTCGGTCACCACCCGGGCCAGCTCGCTCACCTGTGGCGGCCGCAGCACGCCGACGTGGCTGCCGGGGATCCGGTGCAGCCGTACCGGTCCGGTGGTCAGCCGCCGCCACTGCGCCAGGTAGCCCTCGAAGTCCTGCTCGCCGAGCGCCACGTGCTCGCCGGCGGCCAGCTCGTCACCGAGGATCAGATCGACCCCACCGGACTGCGGCCCGAAGCGGTAGCCGAGCCGGCTCTCGGACAACTGGCGCCAGACCCGTACCGCGTCCAGCCAGCCCTCGCCCAGCCCGTCGGCAGAGATCATGGCGTGTGCCCGGTCGTCGTCGACCACCAGCCGGAGCAGCCCCACGATCTCGTCCCTGGGTGTGCCGGGGTCCTCGCGCAGCTGCTCAAGCAGCTGTTCGCAGCGCCGCAGCAGACGCAGCTGCTCGGGCTCGGCGTCCTCGGAGCACGCCATCGACTCCAGTGCCGGGTCCAGCAGCAGCATCCGCGCCGGCACCCCCGCGTCTGCCAGCCGCCGGCCCAGCTCCCACGTCACCGGAGCTCCGCCACACCAACCCAGCAGTTGGTACGCCCCTGAGCCGACCACGCCGCGCAGCTCGGCGAGGTAGCGCTCGGCGAGCTGCTCGACCGTGAGCGAGGCGTGTTGCGGGTCCGTGGCGGCCGGGTGCTGGATCGCGGCCACCGGCTGGTCGTCCGGCAGCGCGTCGGTCAGCTCCCGGTACCAGTGCACGCCACCGCCGCCGGGGTGCAGGCAGATCAGCGGGGTACGGCTGCCGGAGCGGCGCAGCCACACCACCGTGCTGTCCGCCCCGGGACCGGCGTCCTCGGCGAGGGCCGCCGCCAACCCCGCGACCGTACGCAGCCGCAGCACCGTACGCGGCGAGACCGCGATCTGGTGCTCCGCGCGCAGCTTCGCAGAGATCCGCATCGCCGTCAGCGAGTGGCCGCCGAGCGCGGTGAAGTCCTCGTCAGGGGCCACCCGGTCCCGATCCAGTACGTCGGCCCAGACGCTTCCGATGGCGCTCTCCAGCTCCGCGCGGCTCCGCACCGCGGGTACGTCCCCCAGCCGCATCGCAAGCGCGGCCGGCGCTACCGGGCCGGACAGCGCGGCCGGTGCTGGTGGCGCGACCGGGTGGGACGGCGCGGCTGGGTGGGACGGCGCGGTTGGGGCTAGTGGCACGTGGCCGGCGATCACCGCCAGCGGGCCGGGGGGTGCCGTGCACGGCTCGGGGGTCGGGAGGTCCGGCTGGTGCCACTCGACGGGGCCGTCCGGGTCGGCGGCCATGGCGGTCAGCACCGCCCGGTAGAGCGCGCCGAGCCGGTCGGCGTGGCCGGTGCTGACCCGGCTCTCGCGTACCGTGAACTGGATCTGGCCCGGCACCACGGTGACCACCAGCGGGAACTCGTTGGGGCTGTCGTCGGCGGTCTGCCGCAGGTCCACCGCCTGCTGGTCGACGGTGTAGAAGTCCAGGTAGTTGAAGGTGTTCTCGATCAGCGGGGTGCCGGCGCCGGCCAGCCGCTGCAGCGCGGGCAGCGGGTAGCGGCGGTGCGCCCAGACCGCGGTCTCCTCGGCGAAGGCGTCGGCCACCAGCCCGGCCCAGCTGCCCTCCGGCGAATCCAGGGTGTACGGGAGCGTGTTGAGGAACATGCCGTACACCTCGTCGCCACCGGGGGTCTCCAGCCGGCCGTTGCCGATCAGCCCGACCATCGGGCACGGGCCCGCCACCGCGGCCCGCAGCGCGGTCAGGTAGCCGGCCAGGAACACCGACTTCAGCGGCGCCCGCGCGGCGGCGGCGAGCCGTCGCAGCTCCGGCTCCAGCTCCCGTACGTCGATCTGCCGGGTGGTCATCCGGGCGCCCGCGACCGCCTCACCCCAGTGTGCCGGCAGCGCCGAGGCCGGCCGCCCCGCCAGCCGCCGCTCCCAGAACTCCCGATGCTCCGCCGACCCCAGCACCTCCCGCTCGGCCGCGACGAAGTCCGCGAAGCGTACGGTCGGGTGGTGGGTCGCGGTTTCCGGGGTTCTGGTCGTATCGGACCGCCCCGATACGTCCACTACCCCGGAAACCACCGCTGCGTCGCCTGCGTCGCGGAGCTCGCGGTAGGTGGCGAGGAGCTCGGTGAGCAGCGAGTTGTGGGACCAGCCGTCCAGGATCGCGTGACACTCCACCATGGACAGCCACCAGGCGTGCTCGGAGACCCGGTGCGCCCGCAACCGCCACAGCGGTGGGGACTCCAGGTCGAACCGGGTGGCACGCTCCCGGGCGACGGCGCGTTCGATCTCGGCGCGCTGCTCGTCGGCCGGCAGGCCACGCAGGTCGTCCACCGCGACGTGCGGCCGGGCCCGCCGGTGCACCAGCTGCAGCGGCTCGGCGTACGTGGTCAGGTCGAACGAGGTCCGCAGCACCTCCTGCCGGCGTACCACCGCCTCGGCGGCCTGCCGCAGCGCCGGCGGGGAGAACGGCGCCTCGTCGGTGATCGCGTAGCTGGTGACGTTGTGGTACGGCAGCACCTCGTCGTCGGCGAGCATCTCGAAC
>JBOGDE010000505.1:0-2876 GCA_050701695.1 Micromonosporaceae bacterium | reverse complement strand
CCGGCGAGGCGACCGGCCAACTCCACCGCGTCCTGCAGGCTGACCCGTTCGGTCTCGAACCAGTCCAGCGGGGCGCGGCGGACCGCGTCGGCGGCGCTCGCCGGTGCCGGCGGGTGTACCGCGTCCAGCAACGGCGCCGTGCTCGCCCCGGCAGCCTCGTCAGCGAGCGTCACCAGCCCCAACCAGCCGTCGAGCACCAGCCGCCAGACGTCCGGATCAGCGTCCTGCGGCGCCTGCTCGGCGGCGTAGGCGGCGACCAGGTCGTGGAACCGGTACCGCTGCTGCCCCACCGGGTCAACACCCAACGGCTCCACCAGGTGTACGTCGACCAGCTGGCCGAGCACCGCCGGATCCCCGCCGCCGAGCGCGTCCGGCAGCCACTCCGGCCAGTCCGCGGTGGGCAGTGCACCGAGCTGGCCGAACAGCCGTGCCGCCGGCGCCGGCAGCTGCTGGTAGCTGAGCGCGATGCTGGCCCGGACGTCCAGGTCGCCCACCGTGAGCTGGTCGAGCCGGCCACGCTCCTCGGCCAGACTGACCGCGAACCGCTCCAACCGCAGCCCCGGCTCGGCCGCCAGCCGGGCCCCGGCGATGCTGACCGCCAACGGCAGCGCGCCGCAGCTCCGCGCGATCCGCGCCGCGGCCTCGGGCTCGGCGGCCACCCGCTCCGGGCCGGCGATCCGCCCCAGCAGCGCGACCGCGGCATGGTCCACCAGCTGCGGTACGGCGAACCTGGTGGCGCCCAGCAGCCCGGCGAGCTGCCGGCGCGAGGTCACCGCCACAGCGCACCGCGGCGAGCCGGGCAGCAGTGGGCGTACCTGCGCCTCGTCGGCGGCGTCGTCGAGCACTACCAACGCTCCGTCGGCGAGGTGGCTGCGGTACATCGCGAGCCGCTCCTCCGGGTCCTCCGGCACCGCCGTACCGGGGACCCCGAGCGCCCGGAGAAACCGCCCCGTCACCTGGTACGGGTCAGCCGGCCGGCCGTGACTGCCGCGCAGATCGGCGTACAGCTGGCCACCCGGGAACTCCGCCGCGAGGCGGTGCCCGGCCGACAGCGCCAGGGTGGTCTTGCCGACCCCGCCAGGCCCCACCAGCACCACCACCGGCAGCGCCGCGTCGCCGCGGCTGGTGAGGCACCCGGTGACCTCGTGGAGCAGCTCGTCGCGCCCGGTGACCGGCCCGTTGACCGGCGGCAGCTGGCGCGGCACCAGCTGCGGCGGCGAGGCGGCGGACGGTGTGAGGCCGCGCAGGATCTGCTGTTCCAGCTCCCGCAGCGCCCCACCCGGCTCGACCCCCAGGTCGTCGACCAGCCGCCGGTACGCCCGCCGGTAGGCGGCCAACGCGTCGGCCCGCCGCCCGGCACCGGCCAGCGCCAGCATCTGCCGCCGGTAGAGATGTTCCCGGTACGGGTGCTCGGCGAGCAGCCCGTTCAGCTCGGCGAGCATGCCGGCGTACTCGCCGAGTGCCAGTTGGGCATCGAGCCGCAGCTCGCCGGCGGCGAGCCGTTCCTCGCCCAGCGCCTGCCGGGCATCGGCGGCGATGTCGTCCGGTACGTCGGCCAGCGCCGGGCCGCGCCACAGCCCGGAGGCGCCGTCCAGGATCGCCACCGTGCCATGGTGCTCGCCCCGCTCGGCGGCGCACCGGGCCGCCGCGAGCCGCTCCCGGAACTCCACCAGGTCCAGCCGGTGCCCGTCGAGCCGCAGCTGGTAGCCGGCGGGGCGGGTCGCGATCAGCTCGTCGTCGAACCCCCGGAACCGGCCCCGGATCTTGCTGATCATGTTGTGCAGCTGCGCCTTGGCCGAGGTCGGCGGGGTACGCCAGAGCGCGTCCACCAGCCGGTCGGTGCTGACCAGCCGGTCGGCGTCGAGCAGCAGTGCGGCGAGCACGTACCGCTCCCGGGCACTGCCGGTAGGCAGGGTCCGGCCCTCATGCCGTACCTCGACCGGCCCCAGCACCCCGAACTCCACGCGGACATTCATACCCGATCCGGGTCACTTCCGGGCCACGCCCCGGTACCGGACGGATGCGGCGGGGGCCGATTGCGCTACAGGCGGTGCAGGGCGAACGCGGCGGCGAGCCGGTCGCCGAACCGGGGTGCGTTCAGCGAGTACGACCATTCCAGGAACGCCGCGGCGTCGGCCATCGGGTGGTCCCCGCCGAGCCCGTCGAGGTACGCCGCGTGCGCCTGCAGCGAGGCCACCGCGGCCGGCAGGGTGTCGGTGACGTCCACCGCGTGGGTCGGCTCCGGGGAGCCGGCGACCGCGACGTACCGCACCCCGGACCAGGGGGTCAGCCCCAGCTCGACCAGCTCCGGGAAGATCCACCGGTTGCCGGCGTCGCTGATCGCGTCCATCGCGGCCCGCCCCACGGCGCGGTGGTCGGCGGAGTTCCAGCCGCCTCCCGGCCAGGTGTCGGCGAAGTTGCCGATCACCACCAGCTCGGGCCGGTGCCGCCGGATCGCCGCGGCGAGGTCGCGGCGCAGCGTCAGCCCGTACTCGACGACGCCGTCGGTGTGGTTGAGGAACTCCACGGTCGAGACCCCGACCAGCTCCGCGCTGTGTCGCTGCTCGGCCTCCCGTAGCGGCGCCGCTTCCGCCGGCTGCATCCCGTCGATGCCGGCCTCGCCCCGGGTCACCAGCAGGTACGTCAGCTCCTTGCCGTCAGCCGTCCAGGCCGCCACCGCGCCGGCGGCGCCGTACTCCAGGTCGTCGGGGTGCGCCGCGAACGCCAGCCCGCGTCGCCAGTCGGTCGGCATCGCTGCCAGTTGATCACTCACCACTCCAGCCTAGTGTCCTGCGTCCGAAGTCTTGTGCCGGATGCGGTGTCCAGGCGGCGTCCTGCAAGGCGGAGGAGGAGTCAATCCCGGTGTTGGATTGGCG
>JBOGDE010000504.1:0-2894 GCA_050701695.1 Micromonosporaceae bacterium | reverse complement strand
CGCCAGCGGGGCGCCCAGCAGCGCGGCCGGCCCCACCACCAGCAGCGCCTCCCGGGCGGCCATTGCGGCGAGCTGGCGGCGGCGGGCGCCCCGGGCCACCAGCAGCGCGTTCTCGTCCCGTCGCTGGTCGGTGATCAGGCCGGCGACCAGCAGCAACGCGTACCCGGCGATCACCACCAGCAGCAGCGCCGGGATCAGCAGCGCGGAGCGGGCCACCACCGTGGAGCGGGCCAGCCGGGTGGTGAGCTCGCCCAGATCGGTACGGGCGTCGAGCCGCTTGTCGCGGTCCAACCGGGCGATCAGGGCGTCGCTGGCGGCCCGCAGCGCCGGCAGCTCGTCGGCGGAGATCTCCGACAGCCGGGGGGTGAGCAGCCAGTCGGGGGAGGCGAGGGCGGCGAAGTGCCGCGCGAAGGCGTCCCGGTGCACCACCAGGGGCCCGTACGTGGCGGTGCCGGGCAGCGCGCCGGTGGTCAGCTCCGGCACCAGCCGCCAGTACGGGTCGGCCGGGTCGTCGGGCTGCCAGACGCCGCTCACCCGTACCACCAGCGGCCTGCGGGCGCCGCGGTCGGTGAGGGTGAGCTGGTCGCCGGCCTTCAGCCCGAGCAGCCGGGCGACGGGCTCGGCGAGCACGGTGGGCGGCCCGGTCGCCGCCGGCCCAGGTGCGGCCGGTCCGGTTGCGGCCGGCCACTCTCCGGACACCAGGTGGGCGTGGTCGGGCAGGTCGTCGAGCCGCATCACGGAGGCGTACAGCACGCCGTCGGCGTCGGGGCGGGCGTCACCGAGCCCGGCCGGCAGCGACCAGCCGGCGGCCCGGCTGGCACGGGTGATGCCGGTCGGCAGCCCATGCAACCCGTCGCCGACCGCGTCCCGTACCGCGGCGTCCAGCTCCTCGGTGTCGGACCCGGAGCCGGAGACCAGGATCGTGCGCTCCTCGGCGGGGGCGGCGGCGACGGCGGCTCGGGTGGCTGCGTCGAGCACCTGACCGGCGTACACCCCGAGGCCGGTGAGCAGCACGGTGGCCAGCAGGGTGGCGGTCGCGGCGGCGGCCAGCAGACCTCTGGCCCGGCGGGCACGGCGGCGTACCAGCCCCATCCGGACCCCCCCCGGGACGACGACGACGATTTTCACTTGGCATCGTCTGTCGGACAGCTGTTGTCGCGCCAGGGTCGGTGACGCTATTGAGACCGGGCTGTCGACGGAACGAGGCTTCGGTGTCGCGGTAAGGGAAGCGAAGTCCGTAATGTCAGGTGGCACAGCACTGTGGGGGGAGGGGCGCCGATGCCACATGCCGGCCGGTCGGGGGGCGGCTGGTGGGCCAACCTGCGCGGCTCCCTCGTGGTGTTCGCCGTCATCGCCGGGATCTCGTACGGGCTGCCCGCGATCGACCACGCGCTGCCCGACCACCGGGCGATCCCGTCGGGGATCCGGATCGCGGTCGGGCACGGGGTCACGGTGCTGCCGCCGCCGCGGTCGGTGCAGGACAGTGTGGAGACCTCGCCCCGGGACGGCCGGCTGGTGCTGGAGGTCTCCGGCGCCCGGTACGCGGTGGACGTGTCGCCGTACCTGGGGACGCTGCGGGAGGCGGCCACCCGGCTGCTGACCCGGATCGCGGAGCTGCCGGGCTACCAGCTCTCCGGCACTCCGTACCCGGTGGCCACCCTCGACGGTGTGCCGGGGCTGGCGGGCCGGTTCAGCTCCGCGCGCCGCGACGGTTTCTACGCGGTGTACGTCACCGGCGGCCGGCTGGTCGAGGTGGTCGCGCACGGCGTCGGGTTCGCGTTGTCCGGCACCCTTTCCCGGGTACGCCAGAGCGTCGCCACCATCCGCTTCGAGGCCACGGGGGTGGGCCCGTGACGACCGAGGAGCTGGTCGACGAGGCGCCGGCGGTACGGCCGCTGCCGCTGACGCCGGCCCGGGTGCTGGACCCGCGGCTTCCGGCGTTCTGGCTGGTGCTGGGGCTGCTCGGGGTGGGCGGCTGGCGGATCGGCACGCTGATCGCGCGGGCGATCTCCGCATACCCGCTGCCGTCGCTGGTGGCGCTCGCGCTGTTCGCGCTGTACACGATCCCGTTCGTGGCGGTGGTGCGCTCCCTGGACTACCTGGAGGAGGAGCCACCGGTGCTGCTCTCGGTGGCGTTCCTGTGGGGCGGGCTGGTCGCCACGTCGCAGGCGATCCCGGCCAACGCGGCGGTACGCAACATCCTCGCCACGCTGGTCTCGCCCCGGTTCGCCGACGTCTGGGGGCCGGCGATCTCGGCGCCGATCGTCGAGGAGATCCTCAAGCTGCTCGGCGTGGTGGCGATCGTGCTGCTCGCCGCCCGGCACGTGAACAGCGTGCTGGACGGCTTCGTGTACGGCGCGCTGGTCGGCCTCGGTTTCCAGGTGGTCGAGAACTTCGTGTACGCGGTCAACGCCGTGGGCAGCGCCGACCACGCCGGCAGCTCCGACTGGGTGGGTCCGCTGGTCGGCAGCTTCGTGGCGCGCGGCTTCCTCGCCGGGCTGTGGAGCCACACCATGTTCACCGCGCTGGCCGGCGCCGGGGTGGGCTACCTGGTGACCCGTACCGACCGCGGCCGGCGGCGCCGGTACGGCATCGCGGCGCTGGCGTTCGGCGGCGCCTGGGCGTTCCACTTCGTGTGGGACACGCCGTGGCTGGGCGACGGTTTCGGGTTCGGGATCGGGGGCGTGGTGGCGGTGCTGGTGCTGAAGGGGCTGCCCGGTCTGGTAGTGGTGCTGTACCTGGTGCAGCAGGCGCTTGTGCACGAGGCGGCGTACTACTCAAGGCTGCTGAGCCGGGTGCAGGATCTCAACTTGGTAACGGCTGCGGAGATCCCGATGCTGGTGAAGGGGCGCAACCGGCTGGCCGCCCGGCGCAGCGCCCGCAGCCGGCGCGGG
>JBOGDE010000503.1:0-2926 GCA_050701695.1 Micromonosporaceae bacterium | reverse complement strand
CTCCCGTAGGAGTCTGGGCCGTGTCTCAGTCCCAGTGTGGCCGGTCGCCCTCTCAGGCCGGCTACCCGTCACCGCCTTGGTAGGCCATCACCCCACCAACAAGCTGATAGGCCGCGAGCCCATCCCCATCCGCAAAAGCTTTCCACCCCCCACCATGCAGCAAGAGGTAATATCCGGTATTAGCCCCAGTTTCCTAGGGTTATCCCGAAGATGAGGGCAGGTCACTCACGTGTTACTCACCCGTTCGCCACTCGAGTACCCCCGAAGGAGCCTTTCCGTTCGACTTGCATGTGTTAAGCACGCCGCCAGCGTTCGTCCTGAGCCAGGATCAAACTCTCCAACAAAAACCAAAAGAGAAAACCACCAACCCCACCAAAAGGCCAGGCCAGTAGCGATCCATGACATAAAAGAAATTAACAAAAGCACAAAAGCACACACAAACTGCTTTAAATGCACTGGCAAACAAAACACCCTGTTGAGTTCTCAAAGAACACACACCACACCAAACAACGTTTCCCACTCAGGAAGCCGCGCTCGGGGCTTTTCAAAGCTTAGCTGGTCAGTTTCGCGGGTCTGCATCCGGTCCCCGGAGCGCTTCCGCACTGCCCAATACACCAGGATACTCCCACCAGCGCCAACTGGCGAGCGAATCCGGTATTCCCTCGGGCCGCACGATCTCGGGTCACTTCCGTGTCCGGATCTGTCCGGTGCTCCGTGGGCTTCAAAAACTTACGTCGCCACAGCCTCAGGGTCAAATCGACGGGGCGTGACCCAGGTCACACTTGGTGCTCTGGGCCGCGGAGCGCCCCCATGAGCTGCCGAAACGGCCGCTCAGGACACCAGCTCCACACCGGCGACCTTCCGCTTGCCGCGGCGCAGTACGAGCCACCGGCCGTGCAGCAGCGTCTCCGCCGGCAGCGGTGCCTCTCCGTCGGTGATCCGCTCGTTGTTGACGTACGCGCCTCCCTCGGCGACCGTACGGCGGCCCTCACTGATGCTGGACGCCAGCCCACTGTCCCGCAGCAGCGTCACCACCGACGGCAGCTCGCCGCGTACCTCGGTGAGGCCCGCTTCGGCGAGTGCCGCGCGCAGCGTGGCGGGCGCCAGTTCGCCGAGCTGGCCCCGGCCGAACAACGCCTGACTCGCCGCAATCACCTGCCGGCACTCCTCGGCACCGTGCACCAGCGTGGTCAGCTCTTCGGCGAGCGCCCGCTGTGCGGCGCGGGCTGCGGGCCGCTCGGCGGTGTCCTTCTCCAGCTGCTCGATCTCCTCGCGGTCACGCAGGCTGTAGTACTTCAGGTACTGCACCACGTCGCGGTCGTCGGCGTTGAGCCAGAACTGGTAGAAGGTGTACGGGCTGGTCAGGGCGGCGTCGATCCAGACCGTGCCGCCTTCGGTCTTGCCGAACTTCGTACCGTCGGCCTTGGTCACCAGCGGGGTGGTGAAGGCGTGTACGGCGCCGCCGCCGCGACGGCGTACGTAGTCCACGCCGGCGGTGATGTTGCCCCACTGGTCGGAGCCGCCGAACTGCAGTGTGCAGCCGTGCTGCCGGTGCAGCTCGAAGTAGTCGTTGGCCTGGATCAGCTGGTAGCTGAATTCGGTGAAGCTGAGACCACTCTCCAGCCGCGCCTTCACCACCTCGCGGGCGAGCATCCGGTTGACCGGGAAGTGCTTGCCGACCTCGCGCAGGAAGTCGATGGCCGACATCGGGCCGGTCCAGTCGAGGTTGTTGACCAGGATCGCGCCGTTGTCGCCGTCGTACGTCACGAACGGGGCGACCTGGTCGCGGATCCGGTTGACGTACCCGGCGACCACCTCGGGGGAATTGAGCTCGCGTTCGCTGGCCTTGCCGGACGGGTCGCCGATCTGGCCGGTGGCTCCCCCGACCAGCAGCAGCGGCTTGTGTCCCGCCTGCTGCAGCCGCCGCGCGAGCAGCACCTGGACCAGGGAACCCACGTGCAGACTCTCCGCGGTGGGATCGAAGCCGATGTAGAAGGTGACCGGGCCCGCGTCGAGATGTCTCCGCAGCTCGTCGGAGTCGGTCGAGTCCACGATCAGGCCACGCCACTGCAGGTCGTCGATAAGGTTCACGATCCCGATTCTTGCCTACCCGCGGCCGAGGGACGCACCCGGTTACGCCGTACGTACCGGCGGAAGGGGCTGACGGTGGGCTCGTCGGCGATCCAGAACCGCCACGGGGTGTCGGTGGCGACCCCTACCCGCGGGCCGGCCACCACGGGACCGGCGGACTCGCCGGGCGTGAGCAGCAACGGGCCGGCGCCGTCCAGCAGCGGCGTACCGTCGGCGGCGCCGTCGATGCCGAGTGCGCTCGCCAGCCGGGCGGGGCCACGCGCCAGGTCGCGGTCCCGCGCGCCGTTGCGGCGGGTACGGGCGGCTTCGGCCCCGCAGACCACCTCGCCGGCCCGCAGCAGCACCGCCGAGCCGTACCCCGGCGGGCCGCAGACCACGTTCAGGCACCAGTGCATGCCGTAGGTGAAGTACACGTACGCGAAGCCGGGCGGGCCGAACATCACCGCGTTGCGGGGCGTCTGGCGGCGGTGGGCGTGGGAGCTGGGGTCCTCACCGAGACCGGCGTACGCCTCGGTCTCGGTGAGCCGTACGGTGACGCCGCCGCCGGTGAGGTGGCAGCCGAGCAGCCCCGGCGCGGCCCGCTGCACCGGGCCGGCGAGCAGCTCACGCAGCCCTTCAGTGCCGTGCGCGTCACCCGTCATGGCTGCTCACATTATCGGCCACCAGCCTCAGAGACTGTCGGGTAACCGGATGATCGCGTGAGGTGAGATCGCGACACGCGGTTGATGATCCTGGACAGAAAGATCATCCCCGCCAGGATCGCGCTGTGTGTGCAGATGCGAACGAGGCGGGGATGACGCCCGCGAATGCTATCCGTCCAGCCTGACCGACGCCA
>JBOGDE010000502.1:0-2973 GCA_050701695.1 Micromonosporaceae bacterium | reverse complement strand
CGCCGTACCCACGGAAAAGGCAGGCGGGGGTACGGGCGTGACGCCGGCCCCGGTCGCCGAGGAGGCGGAGACCGCCGCCGACGCCGAGCCGGCCGCCGACGCGGAGCTGGCGACCGTCGCCGAAGAGGCCGAGCAGGCGCAGGCGGACAGCGACGCCACGCCGCGTGCCAAGAAGCGGTCGGCGAAGCAGTCCTCTCGGAAGCCACAGCAGGGGGTCGACAAATGACAGCTCCTTCGCAGGAGGCGCTGAAGAAGCTGACGCCGGTGCTCACCAAGCGGTGGCTCTCGCCGGACGCCTGGCGGATCGACACGTACCAGCGGCTCGACGGCTACGCCGCGCTGCGCAAGGCGCTGCGGGCGCACCCGGACGACCTGATCCAGCTGGTGAAGGACTCCGGGCTGCGCGGCCGCGGCGGCGCGGGCTTCCCCACCGGCATGAAGTGGGGCTTCATCCCGCAGGATCCTCCGGGCACAGTCGGCAAGCCGCACTACCTGGTGGTCAACGCCGACGAGGGCGAGCCGGGCACCTGCAAGGACCTGCCGCTGATGATGGCCGACCCGCACTCGCTGATCGAAGGCGTCGTCATCGCCAGCTACGCGATCCGCTCCAATCGCGCGTTCATCTACGTCCGGGGCGAGGCGGTGCACGCCGCGCGGCGGCTGCGGCAGGCCGTCAAGGACGCGTACGCCCGCGGGTTCCTCGGCAAGAACATCCTGGGCAGCGGCTTCGACCTCGACCTCGTGGTGCACAGCGGCGCGGGGGCGTACATCTGCGGTGAAGAGACCGCGCTGCTGGACTCACTGGAGGGCTACCGGGGCCAGCCTCGGCTGCGCCCGCCGTTCCCCGCCACGCACGGGCTCTACTCGTCGCCGACGGTGGTCAACAACGTCGAGACCATCGCGAGTGTGCCGTACATCGTGCTGGGCGGCGCCGACTGGTTCAAGTCGATGGGTACGGAGAAGTCGCCCGGCCCGAAGATCTACTCGATCTCCGGTCGGGTGAACAACCCCGGCCAGTACGAGTGCGCGCTCGGCATCACGCTGCGGGAGCTGCTGGAGCTGGCCGGCGGGATGACCGACGGGCACCAGCTGAAGTACTGGACCCCGGGCGGCTCGTCGACACCGCTGCTGACCGCGGAGCACCTTGACGTACCGATGGACTTCGAGGGGATGCAGGGCGCCGGCACGATGCTCGGCACCACCGCGGTGATGTGCTTCTCCGACCAGGACTGCCCGGTGTACGCCACGTACCGGTGGATCGAGTTCTACGCCCACGAGTCCTGCGGCAAGTGCACCCCGTGCCGGGAGGGCAACTACTGGATGGTGCAGGTGCTGCGCCGGATCCTGCAGGGGCAGGGCACCCACGAGGACCTCGACACACTGCTCGACACCTGCGACAACCTGCTGGGCCGGTCGTTCTGCGCGCTCGGTGACGGCGCCGCCAGCCCGGTGATCTCCTCGATCAAGTACTTCAAGCAGGACTACCTGGACTACATCGAGCGGCGCCGCCCGCCGCTGCTGAAGCCCGCCGCCGAGTTCGCGGGAGCGCACTGATGACGGAGACGGAAGAGACGGTCACCCTCACCATCGACGGGGTCGAGGTGACGGTGCCGAAGGGCACGCTGCTGATCCGGGCCGCCGAGCAGCTGGGGATCGCGATCCCGCGGTTCTGCGACCACCCGCTGCTGGACCCGGCCGGTGCCTGCCGGCAGTGTCTGGTCGAGGTGGAGGGGCAGCGCAAGCCGGTCGCCTCCTGCACCATCCCGGTCGCCGACGGGATGGTGGCCAACACCCAGCTCACCTCCGAGGTCGCCAAGAAGGCGCAGGAGGGGGTGATGGAGTTCCTGCTGATCAACCACCCGCTGGACTGCCCGGTCTGCGACAAGGGCGGCGAGTGCCCGCTGCAGAACCAGGCGATGTCGGCGGGGCGGCCGGAGTCGCGGTTCCACGACGTGAAGCGGGAGTTCGAGAAGCCGATCCCGATCTCGTCGCAGATCCTGCTGGACCGGGAACGCTGTGTGCTCTGCGCCCGCTGCACCCGGTTCTCCGAGCAGGTCGCCGGCGACCCGTTCATCGAGCTGATGGAGCGCTCCGCCCTCGAACAGGTGGGCATCTACGAGGACGAGCCGTTCGAGTCGTACTTCTCCGGGAACACCGTACAGATCTGCCCGGTGGGGGCGCTGACCAGCGCGGACTACCGGTTCCGGGCGCGGCCGTTCGACCTGGTGTCCTCGCCGAGCATCGCCGAGCACGACGCGGGCGGTGCGGCGATCCGGGTCGACCACCGGCGGGGCAAGGTGCTGCGGCGGCTCTCCGGGGAGGACCCGGAGGTCAACGAGGAGTGGATCAGCGACAAGGACCGCTTCGCGTTCAAGTACCCGGTGGCGTTCGACCGTCTGACGGCGCCCCTGGTGAAGGACCCGGAGACCGGCGAGCAGCGTAAGGCGAGCTGGACCGAGGCGTTCCGGGTCGCCGCCGACGGCATCCGCCGGGCCCGCTCGGCCAGCGGCGTCGGCGTGCTGACCGGCGGCCGGCTCACCATCGAGGACGCGTACGCGTACGCGAAGTTCGCCCGGGTGGTGCTCGGCAGCAACGACATCGACTTCCGGGCCCGGCCGCACAGCGCCGAGGAGGCCGACTACCTGGCCGCCCGGGTCGCCGGCCAGCACCTCTATGCACCCTCCAGGACCACTCGGCATCTGCCGGAAGGTTCTGGTGTGGTCCTGGAGGGTGCACACACCGGCGCGGTGACCTACGCCGAGGTCGAGGCGGCGCCGGCGGTGCTGCTCGCCGGGCTGGAGCCCGAGGAGGAGTGCCCGACGCTGTTCCTGCGGCTGCGCAAGGCCTCGACCAAACACAAACTCCGGGTGTACGCGGTGCAGCCGTTCCAGACCGCGGGGCTGCGCAAGTGCGGCGCCACGCTGGTGGCCGCGGCGCCGTCCACGGAGACCGAGGTGTTGGATGCCATGGCCG
>JBOGDE010000501.1:0-2995 GCA_050701695.1 Micromonosporaceae bacterium | reverse complement strand
GGCCCGGGCCGCCCGCCGGGCGCCGGTGCGCACCCGTACCGCCGGCTCGGTCACCGAAACCCTCGCGGTGCTGCAGCAGGCGCTGCGTACCGGCGATGAGGTCTGGGTCGGGTACGTCGACGCGCACGGCGCCGACGCCTCCCGGCTGGTACGCCCGGTCTCGATGGGCAGCGGCTACCTGCGCGCCGAGGACCACCGCAGCGAGATGGTCCACACCTTCGCGCTGCACCGCATCACCTCGGCCACCCTCGCCGAAAACTGAGCCGCCGCAGCGCGAGGTCGACGGCTTCCGGGCGGGGGTCAGAAGTAGCGGAACCAGAGGTACGGCATGCAGATCGCGATCGTGATCACGGTGACCACCAGGCCGTACTTGGTGAACTGCCAGAACGAGATCTTGTAGCCGTGGCGTTCGGCGATGCCGAGCACCACCACGTTGGCGCTGGCCCCGACCGCGGTCGCGTTGCCGCCCAGGTCGGCGCCGAGCGCCAGTGCCCACCACAGCACACCGGCCTGACCGGGCCCACCGTTGGCGGCGACCAGGTCGGAGACCACCGGGCTCATCGACGTCACGTACGGGATGTTGTCCACGATCGCGGACAGCAACGCCGAGAGCCACAGCAGCAGCACCGTCGCCAGCCACAGCCGGCCCCCGGTGGCGTCCGCGGCGGCCTGGGAGATCTTCCCGATCACCCCGTTGCCGACCAGCGCGCCGACCATGATGAACAGCCCCGCGAAGAACACCAGGGTGGGCCACTCGACGTCGCGTACCACCTCTTCGGTGTCCAGCCGCGAGACCGCGAGCAGCAGCAGACCCCCGAGCATCGCCACCACCGCCGGCTCCAGGCCCAGCGCGGTGTGCAGCACGAACGCCACCATGATCGCCGCCAGCACGATGCCGCTGACGATCAGCAGCCGCTTGTCCCGGATCGCGTCGCGCTCCTTGAGCGACATGATCTCGGCGACCCGCTCCGGGCGGTATATGAACGCCTTGCGGAACAGGACCCGGATCAGCACCAGGTACACCAGCAACAGCACCACCACGATCGGGGCCAGGTGCACCAGAAAGTCGTTGAACTTCAAATCCGCCCGGCTGGGGCTGGCGATGATGATGTTCGGCGGATCACCGATCAGGGTCGCGGTGCCGCCGATGTTGCTCGCCAGCACCTCCGCGATCAGGAACGGCGCCACCGGGACCCCGAGCCGCTCACACACCAGGATGGTGACCGGGGCGATCAGCAGCACCGTGGTCACGTTGTCCAGGAACGCCGACGCGACCGCGGTGATCATGCACAGCAGCGCCATCACCCGGAACGGGATGCCCTTCGCCCGCTTCGCCGCCCAGATCGCGATGTACTCGAAGACGCCGGTACGTTTCAGCACGCTGACCACGAGCATCATGCCGAGCAGGAGGAAGATCACGTTCCAGTCGATGCCGGAATGCTCGGAGAAGAACGCGTGCTCGGCGTCGGTGAGCCCGAACGCCAGCATCAGCGCGGCACCGCCCAGCGCCGCGGCGACCCGGTGGATCCACTCGGTGGCGATGAACAGGTACGCCACCACGAAGATCGCCACCGCGATCCAGGCACCCCACGTCAGGGCGCCCTCGGCGGCGGGCGCGGCGAGGTTGACCGGCACGGCGCCGGAGAGCGCAGCGAGGTCTACGGGCGCGGCGCTGGAGAACGCGGCGCCGGTGACGGCGAGGTTCATGACCGGAGCATCCGATCCAGCAGACTGTCCAGCGTGATCGCACCCACCATGGCGTCCCCGGACACCACCGCGACCAACGGACTGCGCATCCGCGCCATCATCGCCGCCACCTCCAGCACCGTCGCTTCCTCGTCCACCACCGGCAGCTCGCGCGGCTTCTCCGACAGCACCTCACGTACCGTCTTGCCGTCCAGCGCGTCGAGGAACACGTCGGCGTGCTGCTCGTCGACCACCCGCGCCAGCGCCGGGTCCTCCTGGCAGTAGCGGGGTACGGCGAACCGCAGCACCTGGGTACCCGGGAGGATCTGGGACGGTTTGCCGTCGTCGTCCAGCACGATCAGCCCGGGCAGGTCCTGGTCGGCGAGCAGCCGCGCCGCGTCCATCGCCGGAGTGGACATCGCGACGGTCGGGAAGTCACCCGCAAGATCACGTGCACGCATGAGCCTCAGCTTAAGCGGCATCGGGCGATCATGCCCCTGGAGTGTGACGGGATCGATTCCCAGGAAACTCCCAGCCACACCCAAGGCTCGTCCCAGCTCCGGGGCCCAGAGTAAGAAGCGCGAACCTTTCCGGGGGGTATGAGTCGCTGGTGGTGCGGCGGCTCATCCGGCTGAGCCCCGGGTTGTGAGGAGCCTCCCCTCGCAACCCGGGGCACGGTCGTTCTCAGGGTTCGCAACGGGGGACGAGAGGAGCGCCACGTGTTGGTCTCGACAGCATCGACACAGGCCAGGTACGTCATCGACTGGGCGCCGGTACGCCATTCCGCCAGCTTCCGCGGCAAGCCCGTCGAGTTCCGGATCAACCCGCCCGCCGGCCTGCCGCGGGCGGCACTGGCGAAAGGGCTGAGCGCCGCGGTACAGCGGCTGCGCGCCGTGGAGACGGCGTTCAGCCGTACCCCCGGCGAGCCGCTGCACGCCGCGATCACCACCGCCGTGATGGCCGGCTGCCGCGCCGTACGCGACGCCACCGGCGGCTACTTCGACCCCTGGGCGATGCCGGGCGGCTTCACCCCGGACGGGCTGCTCACCGGCTGGGCGATGGAACAGGCCGCCGTCGAGCTGCGGGAGGCGGGCCTGTGCGACGTCGCCGTCTCCTCCGGTGACGAGCTGCTGGTACGCGGGGTCGCGCCCGGCGGGAAGCCCTGGCGGGTCGGCATCCGCGCGCCCGGCTCGGGCGCTCTGGCCGCCAGTGTCCTGCCCCAGAGATTGGTTGATGAAGTCCGGTGTCCAGGTGGTGGCTCGCAAGGCGGAGGAGGAGCCAATACCGGTGTTGTATTGGCGACGACGAC
>JBOGDE010000500.1:0-3024 GCA_050701695.1 Micromonosporaceae bacterium | reverse complement strand
CCGGTGACGCCGACGCGGACAGTGATTCGCGTGCGGACGGCACCGGCGGTAGCGGCGGTGACTCGGGCGACGGCGGCGACGCCGACAGCTCGAACCACGCCCGGTCCGGCGACACGGGTGACTCCGGAGATTCCGGTGACACCGGTGGCAACAACACCACGACGGTGTGTGTCGGGCTCTCCGATGTGCACTGTGGTGCGGACTCCGACACCGGCGACTCGGGTGACACCGGCGACACCGGCGACAGCGGGGACGCGTCGAACCACAGCTCGACCAGTGGTGGCGACTCCGGCGATGCCGGTGACGGTGGGGACGGCAGTGCCCACAGCGATGCCGACTCGGACGCCAGCTCCGGCGACTCGTCGGCGCAGTCGCAGACCAGCTCGCTGGTAGACACGGTGCTCTGAACAGCTGAGCAGTACGGCTGACGGTGGGGGCGGTTCCGCTACGGCGGGGTCGCCCCCACCGGCGTTCCGGTTACGGTGGGCGGTGTGGTGCAGCAGGAGCTGGTCGAGGAGTACGCCGAGCACCGGACGCATCTGATCGGGGTGGCGTACCGGCTGACCGGGAGCGTCACCGACGCCGAGGACGCCGTACAGGAGGCGTGGCTGCGGCTGTCGAAGGTCGACGCGTCGCAGATCCACCAGCTGCGGGGCTGGCTGACCACCGTGGTGGCCCGGATCTGCCTGGACGCGCTGCGCTCCGCCACCCACCGCCGGGAACGCTACGTCGGCTCCTGGCTGCCGGAACCGGTGGTCACGCCGCTGTCCGGCTCCGTACCAGAGGACCCGCTGGATCAGGTGGTACGCGACGAGGGCGTACGGATGGCGGCGATGGTGGTGCTCGACCGGCTCACCCCCGAGCAGCGGGTGGCGTTCGTGCTGCACGACGCGTTCTCCGTGCCGTACACCGAGATCGCCGCGACCCTGGGATGCAGCGAGCCGGCGGCGCGGCAGCACGCCTCACGGGGCAGGCGCGCGGTCGCCGACGCACCGCCACCGCCCCGCGCGGCGCTCGACGAGCAGCGCGGTGTTCTGGAGCGGCTGCTGGCGGCGTTCGCGGCCGGCGACACCGACCGGGTGGTCTCGCTGCTGCACCCGGACGTGGTGCTGGTCGGCGACAGCGACGGCAAGGCCCGTACCGCGGCGCACGAGATGGCCGGCGCGGACAAGGTCGTACGGTTCCTGGTCGGGCTGTACCGGCACTACCCGCCGCACGCGTTGGGCGAGGCCCGGCTGGTGCTGGTCAACGGCGAGCTCGGCGTGGCGCTGCCGGAGGTGCCCGGCGGCGACGGCGAATGGACCCTCTCCCGCCGCGTCACCGCCTTCACCATCCGAGACGGCCGGGTCGCCGCCATCTACGACGTCGTCAACCCCGACAAACTCAGCCACATCGTGTTCTGATCCCGTCAGCCCACACCTGGACGGGGCGGGTCTGAGGGCTGTAAGAGCTGTTTGTGAGTGCAGTGAGAGCGCCGCGGCCGATGATGCCCTCAAAGCCGCTTCGATGGAAGGTTGGCACTCCGATGCAGACGACGACAGTATGGCGAATTCTCCGCCGAGCTGCGCTGACGCTGGCGGCGGCGGTGATACTGATTCTGGGCTTTGCGCAGCCGGCCTCCGCGCACGCCGAGACCCGCGGTAAGGCATGTTACGGGGTCGAGGTCCCCCGGTGCCTGTGGATCCATCTGTACAGCACGCACAGCGGGATCTCGCCCCAAGCGCGGATCTACGACCGGCCGAACGACGGCTCCTCCTACGACGTAGCGGTCAGCAACATGACGTTGCAGTGGCTGGGTCCGTACGGTTGGAACTCGTACGGCGAGAACACCGAATACGACGGCTGGCACCCTTACGAGGATGTCGCGGGGGGCCCGGCGCAGCGCTGCTACAACACCCACAAATACCGGGTACGTGCGCTGTTCAAGTTCAAGCGCCCGTGGCAGACGTCCGGCACCAGCGAATGGCGGTACTCGAAGGAGGTCTACATCACCTGCTACTGAGGCGGGTCTCCTCCGGTCGCCAGGTGGCCGTCGCGGAGGGTCAGGACGCGGTCGGCGAGCTCGATCAGGTTGGGGTCGTGGGTGGCCACGACGGCGGTCATGCCGCGGGAGTCGACCAGGGCGCGGAGCAGCTCCATGATGGAGCGCCCGGTCTCCGAGTCCAGCTGGCCGGTCGGCTCGTCGGCGATCAGCAGCTCCGGATCGGAGGCCAGCGCGCGGGCGATCGACACCCGTTGCTGCTGGCCGCCGGAGAGCTCGTACGGGCGTTGCGCGGCGTGGTCGCCCAGCCCGACCAGCTCCAGCAGCACGGCGATCCGCCGCTCCCGCTCCACGGCGGCGGTACGGGCCAGACGCAGCGGTACCCCGACGTTCTCCGCCGCCGACAGGATCGGGATCAGCCCGAAGGACTGGAACACGAAGCCGATGGTGTCCCGCCGCAGCGCCAGCAGCTCCTTGTCGCCGGCCGCGGTCAGCTCCCGCTCGCCGAGCCACGCCTTGCCGGCGGTGGGCCGCATCAGCCCGCCCACGATGTTGAGCAGCGTGGTCTTGCCGGCACCGGACCGGCCGCGCACCACCAGCAGCTCGCCGCGTTCGGCGGTGAAGGACACGTCGTCGAGCGCGGTGACATCGGTCGCGCCGCCGGCGTACACATGGCGGAGGTTCTCGACCCGGATCAGGGTGCCGCCGCGCCGCGCGGCAGCCTGGGTGGCCGGCGCCGGCGCGGGCGGCTCCAGGGCTGGCTCCGGCACCGGCGCCGCGGCCGGCTCAGGCTTCGGGGTGGCGGCTGGTTCCCGGAGCTGGGCGGCGTGCACCTGGACGTGGTCGGGCTCCAGGTTCAGCCGCACCCGGTGCCGCAGCTCCAGCGCCTCGACGAACTCGGCCGGCAGCTGCAGCCGGCCGGTACGGTCCAGCACCGCGTACTCCTCGGTGACCAGCTCGCCGCCGGCGTGGGTACGGTGCACCTCCGAGGCGGTACGCCCGTCCCGGATCGCCACGGTACGGCGCACCTGGCCGGCGACCGC
>JBOGDE010000499.1:0-3035 GCA_050701695.1 Micromonosporaceae bacterium | reverse complement strand
GGTGGAGCCGGAGGTGTACTGCAGGAACGCGGTGGTCGTGCGGTCCACCGGCACCGGCCGCCACTGCTCGGGATCACCGAATCCGGGGGCGTCGTTCGCCGCCACCAGCACGTCGGTCAGCTCCGCCGCGGCGGCCCAATCCTGGATCTCCGCCAGTTGTGCCGCGGCGGTCAGTACGGCGCTCACGCCGGCGTTGCCGGCGATCACCGCCACCCGGTTGCGGTGGTGCCGGGCGGTACCGGGCAGCGGCGACGGTACTGCGATCATGCCGGCGTACAGGCAGCCCAGGAACGCCGCGGCGAACTCCAGCCCGTTCGGCTGCAGCAGCAGCACCCGGGAGCCGACCGGGAGGTGCCGCTGCAGCCACTCCGCGCAGCCACGGGCCTCGTGGTCCAGCCGCTGGTACGACCAGCGCACGGCGCCGTCGTGCGGGTCGTCGGGATCGGCGACGAACACCAGAGCGTCCTGGTCCGGCAGCGCGGCGGCGTTGCGCCGTACCAACGTCACCACATCGGAAACGTCATCCAGGCCGGAATTCATATGCGTACTCCCCACGTCAAAACAATTGACTGTCAGCCCACTTTCCGCCTGCCCAGAGGCTAGCCATTCCCGGCAGTGGCCACCATTGGCTGAACTGTTTTCCGGCCGCGCTCTTGTGCCATCATGGAATCCCGTCCAACCGCCCCCGCGCAGCGGTCGTACGACGTCAGCCAATCCACCAGGGGCGGGGTACGCTGATTCCGTGGATTCCATTTCCCGCACCGATTCGCCAGACGTTTCCGACAGCGCGGCGTCGATCCCGGCGATGCGGGAGCGCATCGACGAGATCGACAACGCGATCATCCGGCTCTGGCAGGAACGCGCCGCACTCTCCCAGCAGATCGGCCGGTCCCGGATCGCCTCCGGCGGCACCCGGCTGGTGCTGGCCCGGGAACGCGCCATCGTGGAACGCTTCCGCGAGGCGCTCGGCGCGGACGGCACCCAGGTCGCCCTGCTGCTGCTACGGTCCGGCCGCGGCCCGCTGTAGCGCGGCCCGGTGACACCACGCCGGGGTCACCAGCCCCGCCAGACCGGTTCCCGGCGCTCGGCGAAGGCGCGCGGCCCTTCCACCACGTCGTCGCTGCGCAGCCTCCGCTGCTCCCACTCGTACCGGGTGGTGAAAGCCCGCTCAAGCGGCATGTCGACCGAGCGCATCACGGCCTCCTTGACCACACGTACCGCCAGCGGGGCGGCCCGCAGCAGGTCGCCGGTCCAGCCGGCGACGCAGCTGTCCAGCTCGGCGGTGGGCACCACGTCGTTCACCAGCCCCCAGCGCAGCGCCACGTCGGCGGTGAGCTGCCGGCCGGTCATCAGGTGGCCCATCGCCAGCTTCAGGGGTAGCTGCCGGGCCAGCCGGAACGCGCCGCCGGCACCCGGCACCAGCCCGAGGCGTACCTCCGGTAGGGCGAACACCGCGTGGTCGGCGGCGACGATCAGGTCGCAGGCGAGCGCCAGCTCGAAACCGCCGCCCAGCGCGTAACCGTTCACCCGGGCGATCACCGGCTTGGTGAGGTCGAAGCGTTCGGTGAGCCGCGGCCAGCCGGGATGGCCACGGCTGCCGAACGTGGTCGGGGCGGCGCCCTCGGCGTCCAGCCGGGCCCGTTCCCGCAGGTCCTGGCCGACCGAGAAGGAACGCTCGCCCGCGCCGGTCAGTACCGCCACCCGTACCGCGTCGTCGGCCTCGACGTCGTCCCACACCTCGGCCAGCTCCGCGTGCATCCGCTGGTCCATGGCGTTGAGCACGTCGGGGCGGTCCAGCGTAACGTACGCCACGCCGTCACGCTTGGCGTACCGCACCCGGGGCCGGTCGGTCACGAGCGGACCGCCGCGAACCGGCCGACCTTGCCGATCACGTCGGCGCTGTAGATCCGCAGCGCCTGCTGCAGCGCGAACTCGGCCAGGTATCGGCGGAAGTCGTCCGGCGGCTCGTCGGCGAGGTTCAGCATCCGCCGGTTGGTCTGCACCGCCGGGCCACCGAGCGCCGCCACGCTGCGCGCGACCGCCCGCTCCAGCTCGGCCGGTTCGCACACCTCGTCGACCAGGTACCGGGCGTCGGGCTCGTCGACGAAGATCCGGCGCCCACGCAGGATCACCTGCCGGGCGATCCGGCTCCCCACGGCGCGGGTGAGCCGGAAGTTCGACACTCCGGGGACGATCCCCTCCTGGGCGGCCGGGAGGCTCAGGTACGCCCCCGACTCCGCGATCACGTGGTCGGCGACCAGCAGCAACTGGGCACCGCCGCCGATCGCGAAGCCCTCCACCACAGCGATCCACGCCCGCTGGGTGGTCGGGACCGCCCACGAGGCGCCGGGGCCGCGCAGTCCGCGTACCAGCTTCTGGATGTAACCCAGCTCCCGGCGCAGCAGGAAGTCGACCAGCCCGATGTCGCCGCGGTGCAGCGCCTTGAGGTTGATCCCGGAGCTGAACACCCGGCGACCCCGGTACCGCGGGTGGGTCATCTCGCCGCCGCGCAGTACGCCGACCCGTACCGCGGGGTCCAGCAGCGCCAGGTCGACGGCGGTCTCCATGTCGTCGACCTGGCGGTTGTCCTCGGCGTTGAGGCAGTCGTCGCGGCACATCGTCAGGTACGCCGCGCCGTCCCGGCGTTCCAGCCGCACCGACCCCAGGTCGGCGGCGCCGTCGCGGAGGAACCCAGACAGCAGCCGCTCCGCCCGCGGCGTGGGCCGCAGCATCGCGTCCAGCAGGTGCCGCCCGGCCACCGGGGAACGCAGCAGCCGGCTGACGAAGATGCCCTGGTCGATCTCGTGGCCTTCCTTCGCCGCCTGTGGCCGGGCCCGGTCGGCGGCGAGCTGCGGGTCGGTCGGCAGCAGCCCGGGGAACGCCGTCGCCGCCGCCCGGCACAGCGCGTCCAACCGCAGCTCGCGGGTACGCCCAGCGGTCAGCTCGTCGTAGACGGCGTCGGCGTGGCGGTCCAGGAACGCGGCGCGCAGCGCCCGGGCGGCGTCCTTGGCCGCGATGGCGACGGTGTGCTGCAG
>JBOGDE010000498.1:0-3059 GCA_050701695.1 Micromonosporaceae bacterium | reverse complement strand
GGGCTGACGGGCCGCGTCATCGCCGAGGCGACTGGCCAGCACGTGACCCGGGTCAGCCGCGTAGAGAGCGGAATTCAACCGCCGACCGAACAGCAGATCAGGGAATGGTGCCGGGTCTGCGGCGCTGACGACCAGGTGCCCGAACTGATCGCTACCGCCAGGACCGTAGACTCCGCCTACAAGGAGTGGGTACGCGTGTCACGCGCGGGTATGAAACGCCTCGGCGGTACCCATGCGATTGCAACGTATCGGCGCACCAAGACGTTCCGGGTCCATGAGCCGCTGGTGATGCCGGGCTTCTTCCAGACCGAGCCGTACATCCGTCGGATGCTGCCCTTCTGGTACGAATTCCTCGACGCTCCGGACGACACGGACGCCACCGTGGCGTTCAAGATGGAGCGCACGGCGGTAGCGCTCAGTCCAGACAAGCGCATCGCCGCGGTGCTGGGCGAGCAGGCGATCCGTACCCACGAAGGCACCCCGGAGGAGCACGTCGAGCAGCTGGAGCACCTGCTGTCGGTGATGCGGCTGCCGTTCGTGTCGGTCGGCATCATCCCCGCCAACGCGCGGCGCTACGCCATCGCGACCATCGGGTTCTGGATCTTCGACAACAGCGGCGTGGTGCTGGAGACGCCGACCGCCGCTATCAAGGTGACCCGGCCGGACGAGATCGCCCAGTACGCCAGGCTCTTCGAGCTGCTCCAGGCCGAGGCGGTCTACGGGGACCAGGCACGCGAGCTGATCACTCAGGTGATCACCGAGCTATCCGGCGATGGCTGAGGTCGACCGGGCGGCTCACTGGGCGGCCTCCAGCTTCGCGACCAACGTCTTCGGGGCGACGGCGCGATACGCGTCCTGCACGATCTCGGCGAGCTCGGCCCAGTCCTGCGGTACGTCGAGGTAGACGCCCAACCAGCCGCGGTGGCCTACGTACGGCGGGCGGAAGAACCGCTGCGGGTCGGAGGCGACCAGTGCTTCCTGGGCTCCCGGTGGGGCGGCGCACCAGAAGCCGAGGCGGTCGTCGTGGTGGTGGTCGGCGTACGTGACGAAGGTCTTCCGGCCGCGTACGAACCAGGTCGGCTCGCCGTGGCTGAGTCGTTCGGTCACCTCGGGTAACGCGAGGCAGAGCGCGCGTAGGCGCGGCAGCGGATCGTCGCTCATCCGCCCATGATGGCGCAGCCCTGTGACATGCTCGGCCGCATGGCGGAGATCGTGGTGATCCGGCACGGCGAAACGGAGTGGAGCGCAGCGGGCCGGCACACCTCGTAGAAACTCCTACGCCTAAGCGGTCGCGGTGCGCCCCTCGTACGGGGTGGAGAGCACCACGGTGGTACGGGTCGACACGTTCGCCACCGTCCGGACCTGCTGCAGCAGCCCCTCCAGATCCACCGGGCTCGCCACGCGCACCTTGAGCAGGTAGAAGTCCTCGCCGGCCACCGAGTAGCAGGACTCGATCTGCGTCAGGTGCGCCAGCCGCTCGGGGGCGTCGTCGGGGGCTGCCGGATCGATCGGGCGGATCGCGATGAACGCGGTCAGCGGCAGCCCGAGGGCCTGGTGGTCGACGCGGGCACCGTACCCCTGGATGATCTTGCGTTGCTCCAGGCGGCGGACCCGCTGGTGTACCGCGGACACCGACAACCCGACCTTCTCGGCCAGATCGGTGTACGAGAGCCGCCCGTCCTCGACCAGGGCGGCGACGATGGCGCGGTCGATCTCTTCCACGCCTGAACGCTACCGCACCCGATGCCGCCACCGGCGGGTCAGCGGTCGCTCAGCGGGCCAGGTGTCGGGAGATCACCATCCGCTGGATCTGATTGGTGCCCTCCACGATCTGCAGCAGTTTGGCTTCCCGCATGTAGCGCTCCACCGGGTAGTCGGCGACGTAGCCGTACCCGCCGAGGATCTGCACCGCGTCGGTGGTCACCCGCATCGCCATGTCGGTGGCGAACAGCTTGGTCTGCGCCGCCTGCGCGCTGTACGGGCGACCCGCGTCCCGCAGCCGTGCGGTGGCCAGCAGCAGCGCCCGGGCCGCGCTGATCTGGGTGGCCATGTCGGCGAGCATGAAGCCGATGCCCTGGAAGTCGATGATCGGCTGGCCGAACTGCTGGCGATCCCTGGCGTACCCGACGGCGTAGTCCAGGGCGGCCTGGGCGAGGCCGACGGCGCAGGCGGCGATCCCGAGCCGGCCGGAGTCCAGCGCCGACATCGCGATCCGGAATCCGATGCCTTCCCCGCCGATCAGCCGGTCCGCGGGCACCCGGGCGCCCTCGAAGACGATCTGCGCCACCGGAGAGCCGGTCAGCCCCATGGTGCGTTCCCGGCGCTGCGGCGCGATGCCGGGGTTGTCGGCGTCGGCGAGCAGGCACGAGATGCCCTTCGGCCCGGGGCCGCCGGTACGGCAGAAGATGTTGTAGTAGTCGGCCACCCCGGCGTGGGTGATCCATGCCTTGGTGCCGTCGACGACGTACTCGTCGCCCTGCTTGTCGGCCCTGGTGGTCAGCGCCGCCGCGTCGGAGCCGCCCTGTGGCTCGGACAGGCAGTAGCCGCCCAGCAGCTCGCCGCCGAGGAAGTCGGGCAGGAAGCGTTTGCGCTGGTCGTCGGAGCCGTACGTGGCGACCGGGTAGCTGGCGAGTACGTGGACGGAGACGGCCTCGGCGACGGTCACCCAGCGGTACGCCAGCTCTTCGAGCACCTGCACGTACACCTCGTACGGCTGGCCGCCCCCGCCGTACTCCTCGGGGTACGGCAGCCCCAGCAGGCCGGCCCGGCCGAGGGTCCGGAGCAGCTCGCGGGGAAACTCGCCGCGAGCCTCGAAGTCGTCGGCCCGGGGCGCCAGCTCGGCGTCGGCGATCTCGCGGGTGAGCCCGAGTAGCGCCTCGGCTTCCTCGGAGGGCAGGATCCGTTCCACGGTCATGCCCACACCTTAACGCTCGTTTGGGTACGGGCGGCAAGGCGTCGCAAACCGGCCGCCGCGTCTCCTCTAGCTGGCCCCGCCCCACTTGGTGCGCCTACCGGTGCGCGACACGCCGGCGCTATCGGCGTGTCACGCACCATTCAAC
>JBOGDE010000497.1:0-3087 GCA_050701695.1 Micromonosporaceae bacterium | reverse complement strand
GTCGAGCACCTTCGCCTTGAGCAGGTCGGCGGCAGCCGCGGCGGTGGTCAGCTTGGTCCGGCAGGGTCCGGCGGCGGCCGGTCCGGTCGCGAGGGTCGGCGCCAGCGCCGCACCCAGCAGGCCAGCGGCGGCGAGTCCGGCGATCCTGCGGTCCGAGCGGACCCGGTACGCCAGGCGGCCGATGACCCGGAAGTCCGTCGTCATTCAATTACCTCCGGAGCAAGGGGAAGGATGTTCGTGAGTACTCGCTCCACCAACGACGAGTTTCATGGGCGGGTTACGGAAAGTACTCGGACGGTCGAACGTCCGTAACGAAATAGGCCGGTGCGCGGGGAAATGCGGCTAGGACGAACCGGATTAAAGCTGTAAAAGCCATATTTAGTACGGCTTACCGCAGGTGTACGTCCCGTACCACGAACCGCCCCTGGCCAGCGACCAGCGTAGGGTTCTGTCATGGGGATGCTGTGCGCGGTGAGCTTCAACCGGTACGGGCGGCTCTACTACCTCGACCCGGGGGAGTTCTCGCCGCAGGTGGGTCAGAAGGTGCTGGTGTCGACCGACGACGGGCCTGAGGTCGCCGAGTGTGTGTGGGCACCGCAGTGGGTTTCCGAGGACACCGCCGGTTTCCCCCGGCTCGCCGGCCTCGCCAGCGATGCCGACCTGGCACACGATGCGGTGGTACGCCGCCGCAAAGCCGAGTCCAAGGTGGCCGCCAAGCGGCTGATCCGGGAGCACGACCTGCCGATGAAGGTGGTCGCCGTCGACGTGGTGATGGACGGCGGGTCCGACGAGGCGCTCCGTACCACCGTGTACTTCACCGCGCCGCACCGGGTGGATTTCCGTTCCCTGGTACGCGACCTCGGCGCCACCCTGAAATGTCGGGTCGAGCTGCGCCAGCTGTCCGCCCGGGACTCCGCGCGGGTGCAGGGCGGAATTGGATCTTGTGGCCGCGACCTGTGCTGCGCCACTTTTCTCACCGATTTCGAGCCGGTCACCATCCGAATGGCGAAAGATCAAGATCTGCCGCTCAATCCACTGCGGATCTCCGGCGCCTGTGGCCGGCTGATGTGCTGCCTGAAGTACGAGCATCCGCTGTACCAGAAGTTCCACGCCGCCGCACCGGCGATCGGTGAGCGGGTCGAGACCGAGAAGGGCCGCGGCAAGGTGGTCGGCCACAGCGTCCCCCGGGACGCCGTCACGGTCCGCCTCGACGCCGACGGCACCCGCTGCTCCTGTAGCCGTGCCTCCGTCTGCGGCTCCCGCCAAGCCTACGAAGCCGAGTACGGCTCGTAGCCCGCCCCCCATGATCATGAGCCCTCTGTTGTCGCCATAGCAGCATGAGGGGAGCCATGATCATGGAGAGGGGGGTTAGAGGGTGATCGGGGGTTCGGCGAGGCGGGGGTGCAGCGGCTGGTCCGGGGCGATCCAGGGTGAGGATTCGGGGGCGTCGGGGGTGGCGTGCCAGGCGTGGCAGACCTTGTCGAGCACCACCGGATAGATGGTCAGGGTGCCGTCCCGGGCGATCCGCAGCCGCAGGAAGCACTTCGCGTCCTCGATGCCCTGACCGGCGTACAGCTCGTTGACGTTGACCCGGAACCGGTGCGCGATAACCAGGTAGACACAGACCAGCTGGCTGGCCACCACCCCGATCACCGGGGCGTACCCGACCACGGCGATCCCGAGCCGCCACAGCGGGTGCAGCGTGTCGATGCCCAGCAGGGTCCACACCCACGCCCCCGTCCAGCCCAGGCCGAGATGCGCCACCCCGTGCAGTACGCCGGCGATCAGGTGGCGCGGCCGTACCCGGCCTTTGCGGTCCACCGAGGCGAAGCCGACCCCGGCCAGCAGCACGATCGCGCTCATCCCCAGCGCCGGCACCGTGAACCACGGCGCCTCGCCGGTGCCGGCGGTGACGTACGCCGCGAGCAGCAGGGTGTGCATCACCGCCAGCAGGGTGCCGAACCCCGGGTTGCGCAGCGGCAGCCGCCAGAACACCCCCCAGCTGAACCGCCGGGAGTCTGCCGCGCCCGGGTAGCGCGCGGCGAGCTGGTAGCGGCGGCGCGGGCTGGCTGCCCGTACCAGAGACTCTTTCGGGGGTACGTCGATCGCGTCCGGAAGCTTGTGGGTGGCCGCGAGGTAGGCACCGCCGCCGCCACAGGTGATCAGATGCCGGGTCGAGTCCTCCGGTCCGCTGCTCGCCGGCTCTCCACCGGCCGCCGGCTGCGGCACGCTGGACGCGGTGTAGCGCGCGTAGTGGTGGGCGTCCCCGGCGAGCAGCAGCGACACCGTGGCGCCGGTCGGGGCGACCACCTTGCGGATGAAGTAGTCGACGGTGTCGTACTCGTGGGGGGCCTGGTCGGCGTACACCCAGGTGGGGCGGGCGGCGCAGACGATCACCCGGTCGCCCGGCTTGACCTGCTCGGCCGCGGTGTGGAAGTACGCCAGCTGCGGCTCGTCGAGGTACGCGTCGAACTGCGCGTCGATCGCGAACAGCCACCAGCGCCGGGGCAGCCGCACCGCGAAGTAGCTGCGGGTCTGCCGGGTCCGCCAGCCGCCGATCAGCTCGCCCTTGCCGAACAGCCGCAGGTACGCGGTCAGCCCGTCGTACCAGTCGTGGTTGCCGGGCAGCGCGTACAGCGTGGGCGGGTCCTCCGACGGCTCCGGCAGCGCCGAACGGTACGGCCCCTTGCAGCGGTCCTCGTACTGCCGCCAGTCGGCGGTGGGGTAGACCTGGTCACCCCCCATCACCAGCGCGTTGCCGCGTTTGACGGTGTGCTCGCCGCCGTCGGGGTCGGTCAGCCGCAGCTCGTCCTGGGCCAGCGTCCACGCCACCGAGTACGTGGCATCGAAGCCGTCGCCCAGGTCGGCGACGTAGTCCAGCCACCAGTCGCCGTCGGTGTGATGCTCGTACACCTCGGAAGGCAGTGCGCCCTGCAGCTCCCGCTTGTCGAGGTACGCGCCGAACATCTGCGCCAGCCCGGCCCGGATCGCGGTGTTCGCCAGCAGCTGCGGCCGCAGCCACGGCACCCGCGGCTGCCGGGTGTAACCCAGCTCGCCCGGGGAGAGGCTACGGGGCCGCCAGACGGC
>JBOGDE010000496.1:0-3104 GCA_050701695.1 Micromonosporaceae bacterium | reverse complement strand
GGTACGTACCGCGGCGCGGCCCGGCTGGACAAGCTCGCCGAGGCGGTACGCGCCCAGCTCGGCACCACCAAGCCGACCCGGGTGGTGGTCGACGCCTCGGTCTTCACCGGCCCCACCGCGGGCCCCGGCTGGGATTCCGGCATCGCCAACTCCGGGTACGCCGGCCACGTCACCGGGCTGATGGTCGACGGTGGCCGGCTGGATCCCGAGAAGCACCGGCCCCGTTCCACGAAACCCGACCTCACGGCCGGGAAGGCGTTCGCGAAGCTGCTCGGCGTACCGGAGGCGGCGGTGGCGGTGGGTACGGCGCCGCAGGACGCCAAGGAGCTCGGGGTGGTCCAGTCGCTCCCGATGATCCGGCTGGTGGAGATCATGATCGGGGCGAGCGACAACGTGGTGGCCGAGGCGCTGGCCCGCCAGGTCGCGCTGGCCGCCGGCGGTGAGGCGAGCTTCGTGGGCGCGGCCACGGCGACCACCGAGCAGCTCGGCACGCTCGGGCTGCCCACCGACAAGATCACCCTGGCCGACGGCAGCGGGCTGTCGCGGGGCAACCGGCTGACCGCCTCCCTGCTCACCTCGTTGCTGGTGCTCGCCGCCGGTGACGAGCACCCGGAGCTGTCCGGCCTGTTCACCGGCCTAGCGGTGGCCGGCTACTCGGGCACCCTGCATGACCGGTTCGGCAAGGCCGCGAGGTCCGCGGTCGGCCTGGTACGCGGCAAGACCGGCACCCTGAACGGCGTCAGCGCACTGGCCGGCGTGGTGGTCGACGCCGACGGCCGGTTGCTCGGCTTCTCGCTGATCGCCAACGACGTACCCGGCGGCCTGGACTCCGCCGAGCCCGTCCTGGACCAGATCGCCGCGAAGCTGGCCGCCTGCGGCTGCAGGTGATCGCGGGCGGCCAGGGTTCAGCACATTACTTTCGGGTACGCCGATCGTGGTTGCGGAGCGTGGCCGGCTACCGTGGGCTGATGGTGCAGTTCGTGGACTGGGATCTCGCCGCGTCGACGGCGGGCACGCTGAGCAAGTCCGGGCCGAAGGTGAGCTACTCGGAGGCCGCCGCGGTGGTCAACGAGCTGCGTGAGCTCACCGACCTGGCCGAGGCACACGTACGCGAGTTCACCGGGATGCGCGCCAAGGTGGCGCACCCGCCGGTGCGCGTGGTGGACCGGCCGGACTGGGCGGCGGTCAACGTACACGGGCTGGACCGGGTGTTCTCGCCGCTGGTGGAGCGGCTCGCCGAGGGGCACGAGCCGGGCGTACTGGCCCAGGTGGTGGGCTCCAGGATCGCCGGGGTGCAGGCCGGCACGGTGCTGGCGTACCTGTCGGGGAAGGTGTTGGGGCAGTACGAGGTCTTCTCCTCCGACCCCGGCCAGCTGCTGCTGGTGGCGCCGAACATCGTCGAGGTGGAGCGCAAGCTCGACGCCGACCCACGTGACTTCCGGCTCTGGGTGTGCCTGCACGAGGTCACCCACCGCACCCAGTTCACCGCTGTGCCGTGGCTGCGGGAGAAGTTCTTCGCCGAGGTGGCCGCGTTCGTCGACGCCACCCAGCTCGACTCAGACCAGCTCGCCGACCGGCTGCGCCGCGCCGTGGAGGCGATCTCCGGCGCGGTCCGGGATCCGCAGAAACCGTTCAACGTGATGGAGCTGGTGCAGACCCCCGCGCAGCGCAAGGTGCTCGATCGCCTCACCGCGATGATGACGCTGCTGGAAGGCCACGCCGAGTACGTGATGGACGGCGTCGGCCCGGCGGTGGTGCCGAGCGTGGAGGAGATCCGCGCCAAGTTCAACCAGCGGCGGGAGGCGGCCAGTCCGCTGGAGCGGGTGATACGCAAGCTGCTCGGCGTGGACGTGAAGCTCCGGCAGTACGCCGAGGGCCGCAAGTTCGTCGGTGCGGTGGTCGAGCGGGTGGGGATGGACGGCTTCAACCGGATCTGGGCGTCGCCCGAGACGCTGCCGTTGAAGGACGAGCTGTCCGACCCGGACGCCTGGGTCGCCCGGGTGCACGGTAGCCCGGACGGCCAGCCGACCGTGACACCCCTGGCCGCCGGCCCGGTGGCGGCACCGGTCGAAGCCGCCCCCGAGACACAGGCCGGTTCCGAGACACAAGCCGGGCCTGAGACACAAGCCGGTTCGCCGCCGCTCACGAAGCCGGCGAAGAAGACCGTGAAGAAAGCGGTCAAGAAGGCTGTGAAGAAGGCGGTCAGGAAGGCGACGCCTCGCCAGGCCGCCAGCGACACCGCCGCCAGCGACCCGGCGGCCGGTGATGCCGGCCCGCGGAAACCGGCGGCGAAGAAAGCGGTGAAGAAGGCCGCCAAGAAGACGACGCCGAAGGCCGCCGAGCCGCCGAAGTCCACGGAGGACTGACGCCGCATGGCCGGGCCACCGCCTCCGGTCGCCGAACTCCGGGTCGCGGTACGCCGGGCGCTGTCCCGTACCCCCGAAGCAAGTCTGGTGTTGGCAGCCTGCTCGGGGGGCGCGGACTCCCTGGCGCTGGCAGCCACGCTGGCCTTCGTCGCTCCCCGGATCGGGCTGCGCGGCGGTCTGGTGACCGTCGACCACGGGCTGCAGCCGGGGTCGGGCGAGCGGGCCGCCACGGTGGCCGCCTGGGCGAAGACCCAGGGGCTGGAGCCGGTCGAGATCGCCACCGTCGACGTGGGGCGCACCGGTGGTCCGGAGGCGGCGGCGCGGACCGCCCGGTACCGGGCCCTGGAGGAGGCGGCGGCGCGCCACCACGCGGCGGCGGTGCTGCTCGGCCACACCCGCGACGACCAGGCCGAGACGGTGCTGCTGGCGCTGGCCCGCGGTGCCGGGCTGCGGGGGCTCGCCGGGATGCCGGCCCGGCGCGGGCGCTATCTCAGGCCGCTGCTGGAGCTGCCGCGCGAGACCACCCGGGCAGCCTGCGAGGCGCTCGGCCTGGTGGCCTGGGAGGACCCGCACAACGCTGATCCGGCGTACACCCGGGCCAGGATCCGGGTCCTGATGCCGGAGCTGGAACGCGCGCTGGGCGCCGGGCTGACCGCCAACCTGGCGCGCACCGCGCGGCTGGCCGCCGCCGACGAGGCGGTGCTGAGCCAGCTGGCGGCGTCGGTGCTGGCCCGGGTC
>JBOGDE010000495.1:0-3108 GCA_050701695.1 Micromonosporaceae bacterium | reverse complement strand
GACGTACACCGGGCCCGGCCGGGCCCAGAACGACGCTGGCAACGTCGGATCTTGGCCCCGATACAACACCGGTATCGGAGCCAAGATCCCACGCTCCCAGCGCCGCCCTGGACCTTGCCCGGACACCGGCAACGTCAGTGGCCACCGCACTAGCCAGTGCCGCCACCCAACCGGCCCTACCCACTCGGGCATTGGACGGTTGCTAAGAAACTCCGAGGCTGAGTTTGTAAGCAAACGTCCAACGCTTCGGCGCTGTGCCCAGGCGCTGTGCCCAGGCGCTGCGCTCAGCTCAGCGCTGTGCTCAGGCGCTGTGCTCAGGCGGTGGCCGGGAGGCGGCGGGTGGTGAACCACTGGTGGCCGAAGACCGCGGCGGCGACCAGGACGCCGGCGAGATCGGTCCAGAACTCGCCGGACAGTAGGGCCAGGCCGGCGCCGAGCAGCAGCACGCGTACCGGCCAGGACAGGTCGCGGTTGATGTGACCGGCGACGGCGGCGCCCAGGCAGGTGACGCCGATCAGGGCGGTGGCGACCACCTTGATCCCGGTGAGCCAGGTGACGTCGAGCATCAGCAGCTCCGGCGACAACACGAACATGTACGGCACCAGGAAGCCCGAGATCGCGATCCGGAACGACTGCACGCCGGTGCGGATCGGGTTGCCCCCGGAGATCCCCGCCGCGGCGTACGCGGCCAGGCAGACCGGCGGCGTGATGTCGGCGATGACGCCGAAGTAGTAGACGAACAGGTGCGCCGCGAGCACCGGCACCTGGTCGAAGGCGAGCAGGGCGGGCGCGGCCAGGGTGGCCGTGATGACGTAGTTGGCGGTGGTGGGCAGCCCGATGCCGAGCACCAGGCAGGAGATCATCGCGAACAGCATGACCAGGTACAGGTTGTGCTGGCTGAGGGCGAGCAGCCCGTCGACCAGCTTGAGCCCGAGCCCGGTCAGGGTGATGACGCCGGCGATCAGCCCGGCGGCGGCGCACGCGGCGATGATCGGCAGCGCGATCCGGGCGGCGGAGACCAGTCCTTCGGCGAAGCTGAGCGGCGTCAGCTTGTCCGACAGCCTGCGCCAGCGCTCGGTGCCGAACGCCAGCGCGACCAGCTGCGCCAGGATGTTGACCGCGATCGTCGCGCCGATCGCCCACACCGCGGCGCTGATCGGGCTGCGGCCGAACGACAGGATGATGAAGATCAGGATGATCGGCGCCAGCAGGTAGCCCTGGGTCAACAGCAGCTTCCCGATCCGGGGCAGCTGGCTCTTCGGCAGGCCGTGGATGCCCTGCCGTTTCGATTCGTAGTGGATCACGATGTACTGCGCGACGAAGAACAGCACCGCCGGGATCGCCGCCGCCTTGATGATCTCGATGTACGGGATCCCGGTGAACTCGACCATGATGAACGCGGCCGCGCCCATGATCGGCGGCGCCAGCTGACCGCCGGTGGAGGACGACGCCTCGACGGCTCCGGCGAAGTCGGGCTTGTAACCGGAGCGCTTCATCATCGGGATTGTGAACGCGCCGTTGCTGACGGTGTTGGCCACCGAGCTGCCGGTGATCATGCCGGAGAAGGCGCTGGTGAGCACCCCGACCTTCGCGGTGCCGCCGGTCATCCCGCCGGCCATCCCGAGCGCCAGCCGGGTGAAGAACCTTTCCATGCCGGTACGTTGCAGCAGCGCCGCGAAGATCATGAACAGGAAGATGAATGTCGACGAGATCGCGATCGGCGTACCGAAGACGCCTTCCGTACCGAGGAACGACGTGGCGACGATCCGGTCGACGGTGAAGCCGCGGTGGTTCAGGAAGCCGGGCATGAACGGCCCGAAGTACGCGTACGCGAGCATCGTGCCGGCCACCACCACCAGCGCGGATCCCACCACCCGCTGTGCCGCGACCAGTACCAGCAGCACGCCGATGGTGCCGATCGCCAGGTCGATCTCATTATGGATCCCGGCGCGGCGGATGATGCTCGCCGAGTTGAAGAACAGGTAGAGCCCGGCGGCCATGCCGAGCGCCGCCAGCAGCAGGTCGGCCACCGGCATGTCGAGCACCCGTACCGGCAGATGTCGTGCGCCTTGTACGGCGGCCAGCACCAGCGCCGCCGGCAGCTCCACGTGCGGGCCCATGATCCCGACCGCCGCCAGGTAGCCGATCATCGCGAATCCCAGCCCGGTGACCACCCAGCCGACGGTGCGCTGCCGGGCCGTCATGTCCTGCTTGGCGGGGTACAGCAGGAAGCTCAGCCCGAGCCCGAACGCCACGTGGAAGGTACGTTGCTGGTGGCTGGGCAGGGTGCCGAACGCCGCCGTGTACAGGTGGAACAGGCTCAGCAGCAGACCCAGCGCGAAGATCACACCGCGCCAGAGGGTACGGAGGTCGGCGCGTGTCTTGACGTCCACCTCGGTGAAGCTCTGCTCCTCGAGGTGTTCGATGTCCTCTTGGACGGCGGCCTCCTGGATGGTGGCTTCTGGGATGGCGGCCTGCTGGGAAGCCGGGGCCGTGCCCTCCCGGGGCGCCTCGTCGTCGACGGTCGTCATCTTCTCTGCTCGCTTCATCCAGCCGCAATGCGGAGTTCGAGGGGGGTCGACGGGGGCACCAGATCGAGCAACCGGAGCCGGGAGCCGTCGGTGAACAGCAGTTCGTGGTTGACCCGCGGCCGCCCGGTCAGCAGCGGTACGACCGGCATCAGCCGGCCGTGGTGCAGCACCCGGTAGCCGTGGTCCTCGACGAGGAACGTGGTGGTCACCGGGCCGATCCGCTCCGGCCCGGCCGGGAGGTTGGCGCCGAAGGTGTCGAACCACAGCTCCTCCATCGCGACCCCGTCGGTGGTTGCCGAGTAGGTCTCGCGTACCGGGCGGCGGGTCACCGAGTGGACGTGCCGCAGGGTGAATCGCTCGCCCGCGGTGACCGGCCGGTGGTGCACGACCCGCTCGGCTCTGGCGTCCCACACCTCCAGCCGCATCCCGCCGGCGGGCCCACGGGTGCCGGGGCCGTATCCGGCGGCGCCGGCGACCCCTGCCGGGAGCAGCCAGGCCGTGAGCAGCCAGGCTGCCAGAACCGCGGCTGCCCCCGACGCCGCGCCAGCGATGGCGCGACGCAGCCGCGGCTCTGACC
>JBOGDE010000494.1:0-3123 GCA_050701695.1 Micromonosporaceae bacterium | reverse complement strand
GGACTAGCATGGCTTCGGAATCGTCGGTGACGATGCGGCCGGGGCCGTCGAGGCGGATCCACCAGAGGCGGGACCAGTCTTCGGCGTACTCGTCGATGAGGATGCTGGCGTGGCCGGTCGCCTCCAGGTTGGCGACCCGGCGTAACCGGCGGGAGCGTTTGGGTTTCTGGTCGACGGCGGTGTAGACAGTCTCGCCCAGCAGGACGAAGCAGATCGGCACGATGTGGGGCCTCCCGTCAGCGCTCACCGTGGCGAGCCGGGCGACCCGGGCTGATTCGACGCGTCTGCGCATCTCGTGCGCATCCATCCTTCGGACCCTAGTCTCGGTACGGAGATGCCGACACGAGGGAGCGCGTGATGCGGATCGGTATCGGACTGCCCAACCCCGTCCCCGGTACGCCCGGCGAACGGCTCGTGGAATGGGGTGTGAAGGCCGAGGAGCGCGGGTTCGCGGGGCTGGCCACGATCGACCGGATCGCGTACCCGAGTCATGACTCGCTCGCCACGCTGGCGGCGGTGGCGGGTGCGACCAGCCGGATCGGCCTGATCACCAACATCCTGCTGGCGCCGGCGTATCCACCGGGGCTGCTGGCCAGGACCGCCACCACCATCGACCGGATCTCCGGCGGGCGGCTCACGCTCGGGCTTGCGCCGGGCGGCCGGCCTGACGACTACCACGTCGCGGGCGCCGACTTCGACAATCGCGGCCAGACGTTCGACGACGCGCTGCGGCTGATGCACCAGGTGTGGGCCGGCGAGCCCGTGGCCGGGAGCGGGAAGCCGGTCGCGCCGACGCCGACCAAGGACGAGCGGGTACCGGTGGTGATCGGCGGCGGCGGTGGCGGCCGGGCGGTACGCCGCGCGGTGCAGTGGGGCGCCGGCTGGACCGCCGGTGGTGGGCCGCTGGAGATGACGTTGCCGCTGGTCGAGCGGGTACGGCACGCCTGGCGCGTAGGCGGGCAGGCCGGGGAACCGCGACTGGTCGCACTCCAGTACTTCTCGCTGGGGGCCGACGCGGAGGCCGAGTCGCGGGCATACCTGAAGGACTACTACGACTACGTCGGGCCGTACGCCGGCGCGATCGCCGACGGCGCGTTGCGCACCGAAGCCGCGATCCGGGACACCGTCAAGGCGTACGCCGACGCCGGCTTCACCGAGCTGTACTTCGACCCCACCGTCGACACCCTGGACCAAGTCGACCGGCTCGCCGATCTGGTCCTGTGACACCCGCACATGATCATGGGCCCCTCCATGCTGTCATGACAACATCAGGGGGCCCATGATCATGCAGAAGCGGGCTCAGAAGGGCCAGGCCGCGTCGGTGCCGCGCTCGATCAGCGACAGCATCCGGAACGTGGCGTCGGTCAGTCCGCCGAACTCGTGCCGGTTGGCGCCGCCGGCGTCGACCACGGTGGTGGCGTACCCACCGAGGTTGAAGCCGTAGACCGGGACGTGCGCGCCCACCCCGGCCGAGACGGTCAGCCCCGGCTCGCGGAAGGTCTGCATGTCCGAGACGATCACCACCCGGTCATGCCCGTCGTACGCGGCGTAGAGCGCGGCACCGATCCGCGTGCCGTGCCCGACCTCGCCGACCCGCGCGGTGAATCGCTCCACCTCGCGCAGCACCGAGGCGCCGCGCCGCACGTCGTGCGGGAACACGCCGTCGGCGAAACCGACCAGGTCGACCGCGTTGCCGCGTACCGCCATCGCCACGCCGAACAGCGCCGCCGCCTGCGCCGGCGTCACCGCCGACCGCGCCGAGTAGCCGTACCCCGTCATCGAGGACGAGGTGTCGACCAGCACCAGGGTGCGGCCCGCGAACTCCGGTACGTTGCGCACCGCCGCCCGCAGCGCCCGCTCCAGCGCATCCACCCAACGGGTCGACGAGGTCGCCGCGTACGCCGACCAGAACCGGTACGGCAGCTGTCGCGACCGCGCCACCTCGTCCGGATCCGCCAGCCGCGCCGCGACCGACGCCGCCACGGAATCGGAGACTCCCGCCTCGTGGAAGTTGCGCAGGTTACGCAGCAGCGCCATGTAACCCATCGACGGGATCATCGCCTGCCACGCCGCCGCGTCCATCGGCCCGCCCAGCCAGCCCGACACCGACTCCCAGGTCATGCCAGCGTCCCGGAGCGTCGCGGCATCGAGCGCACCTCGCCGCGCTGCCGGCTCCAGCTTCTGCAGCCGGGTGTACGCGGAGATCGTGCCGAGCGAGTCCGGCACCGTGACCCCGGGCCGGTCGTGCCGGCGGTCCAGCAGCCAGCCGAACAGGTCGGACTGCGCGGCATCGCGCGGGCGTACGTGCGCCAGCTCCAGTACGTCGGCCATCCGCCAGGCACGGCCGGTGCCGTCGTACTTGAGTGCGGCCTGCTCGGTGAACAGCCGCGCCGCCGCGTCGGCGACACCGCGCTTCACCGGCTGCGGCAGGTTGCGGCCGTACCGCAGCATCCAGTACGCCAGCACCTCCGCCGGCTCGTCGGCCCGGGCACACGCCGAGGCGATCACCCGGCGACCGTGGGGTCCGCCGGCGCGTACGTACTCCGCGGCGGTCACGATCGACACCGACCGCATCAGCGCGGTACGCCGCAGCCACGGCACGAACCGCGCCACCCACTCGGGGTCGTCGCGGGTTACCGTGGCCACCAGATCGCGGTAGCGGGCATCGCGGTCGGACGCGGACTCGTAGAACGTGTCCTCACCGACGAAGTTGGTCACCGCCAGCAGGAACAGCTCACCCTTGGCGTCCCGCCGGTATCCGCCACCGCCCTCGTGGGTGAGACCGGGACCGACCGCCGTGACCGGGCTCTTCGCCATACCGGTACGGCCGAGTGCGGCCGTCAGCTTCGCGAACTTGCTCATGGTGGTGCCTCCCTTCGCCTTGGTCGGGCGACACCGAGAACCGGGCGGCGCAGGAACCCGGACCTTTGTTATGAGCAAAGAAGTAGCCCGCGCCTTCGCATCGGTGTCGCGGTCCGCCCGGCAGGACTCGAACCTGCACTCCCCGGCTTCGTAGGCCGGTGCCCTCTCCAGTTGGGCCACGAGCGGTTGACAGGCCTGTGACGGCCTGCATTCGCCAGGCCGGCGACGGCCTGACCGAGCCACACCGACGCGGTGCCGGAG
>JBOGDE010000493.1:0-3137 GCA_050701695.1 Micromonosporaceae bacterium | reverse complement strand
AGCCCGGACTGGGCGGTGGCGGCGTGCCCGCCCGGGGTGTCGTCGGCGGAGAGCCGCCGCAGCGCGTGGTCGGCCTTGCGGGCGTGGGCGACCGCCTCCCGGTGGGCCTTCACGGCACGGTCGAATGTGGCGTCGACCTGATCCACAGCACCTCCACGCCAGCGTTGCGCCCCACCGCGTCGGTCGTCGACGGCGGGCCGTGACCCTACGGACCCTAGTGCAGTGGCCACCAACGTTCACCGGGCCCGGCCGGGCCCAGGACGGCGCTGGCAACGTCGGATCTTGGCCCCGATACAACACCGGGAGCGGAGCCAAGATCCCACGCTGCCAGCGCCGCCCTGGATCTCGCCCGGACACGTCAGTGGCCACCGCACTAGACGATTCTCCCTGTAGATCGCCGGTGTCGGGAAACTGCCTGTTTCGGTGCTGAAATCTCACAGAACCGGCTTCCTGTCCATGATCCGACTGACCGGGACTACTCGGACTGACTACAACAGGTAGGTCGCTACGGGGGCGACAGACCTAATTCGGGATCTGTCGTGCGATACGGGAGCGGCGTAGGCCCGTCGGACAGCCGTGGGGGCTGGGGGTTCCGGCGGGCCTGCGTCTCTCTCCGCGACGTGCCATGGATATCGCGGTATCGTGACGGTCGTGACAGAAAAAGCATGGCCAGGCGCGCGCTTCGGCGAGCAGGGCGGCGTCCTGACGTACGGCAACTACCTGCGTCTCGGCGACCTGCTCGACGCGCAGCGGCCGGAGTCCGAGCCGCCTGCCCACGACGAACTGCTCTTCATCACCATCCACCAGGTGTACGAGCTGTGGTTCAAGCTGGTGCTCTTCGAGCTCACCGACGCCCGGGACCGGCTGCTCGCCGGTGACGCGTACACCCCGCGGCTGCGGCTGGAGCGGTGTCGCACCGTGGAGCGAGTCCTGGTCAACCAGGTCGACGTGATCGACAGCATGACCCCGCAGGACTTCCTGGCGTTCCGCAACAAGCTGGCGCCGGCGTCGGGGTTCCAGTCGGTGCAGTTCCGGGAGATCGAGTTCCTCTCCGGCATGAAGGACCCCGACTACGTACGGCGGTTCCGTGGGCTGACCGACGACGAGCGCGCCCGGCTGGAGCGCCGACTCGCCGAGCCGAGCATCTGGGACGGCTTCCTGGCGGTGCTGCGGCACGCCGGATTCGCCACCGACACCCCGGAGCAGCGCTTCGACGCGTACGCCGAGATCGCCAAGAACCAGTCCAGACACCGCGAGCTGTGGGATCTCGCCGAGGCGCTGGTCGACCACGATCAGGCGTGGTCGCTGTGGCGGGCCCGGCATGTGCTCATGGCCGAACGTCAGATCGGGACCAAGCCCGGCACCGGCGGCAGCGCCGGCGGCCAGTACCTGCGCTCCCGGATCGAGCTGCGCTTCTACCCCGAGCTCTGGGAGCTACGCAGCCGCCTGTGAAGCCGGTCGCCCGACCCACCCGGCTGCCCAGCCCGGCCGGGCCGGCCGGTCCAGACGGTTAGTCCCGGGTTCGTGCCAGTGTCGGTCGCGAGCCCGGCTACCAGCACCGATGGCCTCCTAGCGTGGACCACGTCCACAACGGGAGGTGCGTGATGGAGAAGGTGCTAGCCGGCCGGTACCAACTGGAGGCCGAGATCGCGCGGGGAGCGATCGGCACCGTGTGGCGGGCCCACGACCTGACCACCGGTGAGCCGGTAGCGGTCAAGGTGCTGCTGCCCGACACCGCACAGGACCCCGACGTGGTGAAGGGCCTGCTCGACGAGGCGGAGATCCTCGCCCAACTCAACCACCCCAGCATCGTGGGCGCCCGCGACTTCGTCGCCAACGGGCTGCACGCGCTGGTGATGGACCTGGTGGAGGGCGTCGACGTACGCCAGCGGCTGCGCGACCAGGGCCCGCTGCGCTCCTCGGAGGTGGCCGGGATCGGCGCCCAGATCGCCGACGCGCTCGCCTCCGTACACGCCGCGGGGATCCTGCACGGGGACGTGAAGCCGGGCAACATCATGGTGCCGGCCAACGGCGGCCCGGCCAAGCTGGGCGACTTCGGCGTGGCGCGCCGGGTGCAGCTGCCCGACACGGTCACCCACGCCACCCCGGAGTACGTGGCTCCCGAGGTGGTCGAGGGGATCAAGCCCACTCCCGCCAGCGACGTCTACAGCCTGGGCATGGTGCTGTACGAGATGGTCTGCGGGCGCAGCCCGTACCGGGGCGGTTCGGTGACCGAGGTGATCGAGCGCCACGCCGGATGCGCGCCGGTGCAGCCCGCCGGGATGCCCGACGAGCTCTGGGAGCTGGTACGCCACTGCGTCGAACTCAACCCCGCGCTGCGCCCGTCCGCGGAGCAGGTGGCGGCGCGGCTGCGCACCCTGGCTCCCACGCTGGTCGGCCGTCCCGCCGCCGCGATGCTTCCGGAGTATGCGGTGACGTACCGGCCGCGGCTGATGGACCCGGCGGCGGAGCCGCTCAGCCCCGCCGCGCCGGGCGCGGTCGCACCGACCAGCCCCGGGCCGGTATCGGCGACGCCGGCCTCCGTGGCCCCGTTCTCTGCGGCCCCGTCCTCAGCCATGCCGTCCTCGGCCATGCCGTCGTGGGCCATGCCGTCCTCGGCCGTGCCGTCCTCGGCGGTGCCGGCTTCGGTGGCGCCCGGGAGCATGCCGGCGCCGGTCAGCCCGGCCGCCGCCAACGCCATGCCGGACAGTCCCGCGCCCGCGGGCCCGCAGGGTGACGCCGGCGAGTCGGTGCTCGCACTGTTCGACAAGCCGGGCGAAGAGCCGACCCGGGTGGTGGGCGGGGCGGCGGTCCCACCGGAGCGGCCCGCGGACAACCGCCCGAAGACGCTGCTGTTCGCCGGTATCGCCGCGGCACTGCTGCTGTTCCTGGCGGCGGGCGCGGGGGTGCTGATCTGGAGCAGCATGGACGGTCCCGCCACGGTGGCCACCCAGGACCCGACTCCCACCGAGCGTGGCCCGGACAAGCCGGCGACCTCCCCCGAGCCCACCCCGGGCGGCTCCACCAGCCCCACGCCCGACAGCTCCCCGAGCACCCAGCCCCCGAAGCCCCCGCCCGGCGGCGGCACCGACGGCGGCACCGACGGCGACGGCGGCGGCGACAACCGCTTCAACGAC
>JBOGDE010000492.1:0-3148 GCA_050701695.1 Micromonosporaceae bacterium | reverse complement strand
TGTCCTTCCGAGCCGGTCTGGTCAGGTCCTTGACAAACCCGATCATCCCAGCTCAAAGGGCACTCTCATCGTCTCCACACCGCAGTCGAGCCATCACAGACCGATCCGGTCCACGGATCGAGGCTAAGAGGCCGCGCGGCCCTATCCGCGCGACCTCTAAGATCCCTGGAGTGGTCGACGCGGGCGAGTTCCGTACGGCGCTGGGGCACTTCGCCACCGGCGTCACCGTGATCACGGCCGCCGGTGACGACGGGCCGGTCGGGTTCGCGTGCCAGGCGTTCGCGGCACTGTCGCTGGAGCCGCCGCTGGTGGTGTTCTGTCCCAGCCGGGGCTCCCGGTCGTGGCCCCTGATCGAGGAGGTCGGCCGGTTCTGCGTCAACCTGCTGGCCCACGACCAGCAGGCGCTCAGCGCGGTGTTCGGCTCGGCCGGGGCGGACAAGTTCGCGTCGGTGGCGTGGCGGCCGGCGCCCTCCGGCGCCCCGGTGCTGGACGGCGTACTCACCTGGGTGGACTGCGAGGTGGCCGACGTACGGCCAGGTGGCGACCACTACCTGGTGACCGGCCGGGTCACCGCGGTCGGCGAGCCGTCGGACGCGCGGCCGCTGCTGTTCTACAAGGGCGCGTACACCGCGACCGAGGAGCCGGAGCCGACGCCGGGTGTGCTCGACAACCTGATCACTTGGCCCCGCCTCGACGACTGGATCTGAGGCCGGCCGGGTCGGTGGCCGGCCGGGTCGGGTGGTCGGTCGGAATTGTCGGTGGCGGGTGGCAGGCTTGCCGCCATGAGACTGACTCTCCGCGAGCTCACCGACGCGGACCACCCGGTGCTCTTCGAGCACCAGCGCGATCCCGAGTCCGCGAAGATGGCGGCCGTGCCGATCCGGGAGTGGCAGCCGTACCTCGAGCGCCGGAGACAGACCCTGGCCGACCCGGAGGTGGTGCTGCGGGCGATCGAGATCGACGGCGTCCTGGTGGGCGACATCGTCAGCTTCCCGATCGACGGAGTACGCGCCGTCGGCTACCGGATCGGCCGCGAGTTCTGGGGGCGCGGCATCGCCACCGCGGCGCTGCGCGGTTTCCTCCGCATGATCCCCGACCGCCCGCTGCACGCCCACGTCGCGGTGCACAACGGCGGATCGCTGCGGGTCCTGGAGAAGGTCGGGTTCCAGCCCGAGGGCGAGCCGGCCGTGGACGAGGCCGACGGTGTTCTGCTCCAGACCATGGTGTTGCGCTGAATTCATCCGAACGGCCGGTTGTGGGCGGTCCAGGTACCCGCTGGGATGGTGCGGCTGGCTCTGGTACGGGGGAGGCGCGATGCGCAAGTTGATCAGTGTGGTGGCAGCCCTGGTCATGGTGCCGCTGCTGGGCACCGCCACCGCCGAGGCCACCGAGCCGCTCGAGGTGCGCAGCGTCTCGGCCACCACCGCCGGCGCGACGACCACCACGATCGACGTCGACGCGCACGGCCCCCAGGAGATCGTCTCGGTGCAGGTCTTCGTGTACCGGTACCGCACCAACGAGCGGGTGGCAACGTTGGACTCCTTCGAACGGGTCAGCGGCACCGCCACCGACGGGGTCTGGCGCAGCACCGACACCGTGGACCTCACCGGTAACTTCCAGATCTTGGCGAAGGCGACCGACGCCGCCGGCGGTCAGGACACCGTGTGGGGCGAGGTCATGAACGGCGTCGAGCTGGTGTTCAGTGAGTTCGGCATTTCGCCCGACCACGTGACGCCGACCACGACCAGGTCTCGTTCCAGGGCCGCCTGATGCGGCGCGAGGCCGACGGCACGCTCAGTCCGCCACCATCTGGTCTCCGGGTGTACGTGACGCTACGTTCGGAATGGACGCGCGTCACCGAGTTGAGGTACACCGACGCCGAGGGCCGGTTCTCGGGAACGTTCGACTACGGCCGGACCGCGGAGGTCTGGGCGTACCGCAACGAGGATGCGACCTACCTGCGGGCGGAGTCCGCCCGGCAACCGCTCACCGGCCGTCCGGTGCCGACGAGGATCAACTTCCACGCTCCTTACGGTTCCCGCCTCGTCGGCGACAAGGTGACCGTGTTCGGTTCACTCGAGGGCCAGACCTGGAGCGGCGCCTGGTATCCCCTGGCCGACAAGAAAGTCTTGATCTACCACCACGTCAACGGCACCGCCGACACCCTGGCAGCCACCACACGCACGGCCGCCGACGGCACCTACCGGGTGGTGGTCACCGTGCCGTCCAGCGGGCAGTGGCGAGCGGCGGCGTTTCTGTACTACAGCGGGAACTCACCCGCGTACGCCACCGCGAGCGCCCCGACGGGTTGGTTCCACGCGGCGTACAAGATGAGTTTCGACCGTTTCGACGTGACGCCGGAGCCGGTCGGGATCGGCACGCCGGTCACCGCACGCGGGATGTTGCTGCGGACCGAGGCGGACGGGTCAACCCGTATCGTGCGCGAACCCCGGGTGGTCCAGCTCTGGTATTCCCCCGACGGCACCACCTGGTCGATGAAGGCGTCGACGAAGACCTACGACACCGGTTGGTTCGAGGTCAGGGCAACGGCGCCGGGGGACGGCTACTGGAAGGTCGTCTACCCGGGCGGGGCGCCATATCCGTACCACACTCCCGAGCTGCGCGCGGAGAGCGGAAGGGACTGGGTGGACGCCCGGTGGCGGACGGCGCTGAGCGCCAACGCCGCCCCGGAGCCGGTCCGGTACGGCCGCGCGCTGACCGTCTCCGGCAAGCTCCAGCGGTACACCACCTCCTGGTCCGGGCTCGGCGGCCAACGGGTGTACGTCTACACCGTCCCGCGGGGAGAGACCCGGGCCTCGTACGCGGGATACTGCGTGACCAACGCGTACGGCTACTACAAGTGCTCCTTCACGGCGGCCCGCGACGGCCACTGGTACGTCAGGTACACCGGCAACGCCTCCTACATGGCGAAGACCAGCGCCCCGAGACTACGTCGACGTGATCTGAACGCTCGATGCGGCCGAAAGGCCCGGTGACGGCCCCGCGCGATCTGTGACACGCTAACGACGTGGTGCACGATAGCCTGCCGGGCCGCGCCGGACCCATTTGCCGACCGGCGGCGTTGTCGGCTCGCCCGGATACAACACCGGTATCCGGACAACCCTCCGCCTTGCCGGACGACAAATGG
>JBOGDE010000491.1:0-3171 GCA_050701695.1 Micromonosporaceae bacterium | reverse complement strand
GGCGGGTCGACCCGCCACGATTCCGGGTACGGCGCACCCAGGGCCTCCAGCACCAGCGACGCTACCCGCTGGTGGCCTTGGCTACTGAGGTGCAGCCGGTCCTCACTCCACATCCGTACGTTGCGGAAGCCGTCGTCGGGCCACAGGTCGACCAGGGTCGCACCGTGCCCGGCGGCCACCTCGCGGATCAGGGCGTTGAACGAGTCGATCCGCGGTTCCAGGGTCCGCGGCAATGTGGTGGTCACGTCGGCCGCGGTGAACATGACGACCTGGACACCGGTCCCGGTCAGCCTCCCGATCACCTCGTCGAGCGTTGCCCGGATGGCGTCCGGCCGGTAGTTGTGCAGGATGTCGTTGCCGCCCGCCGCGAAGCTGATCAGCCCGGGCGCCATCTCCAGCGCGGCCGGCACCTGCTCGGTCACCACCTGATCGAGCAGCTTCCCGCGTACGGCGAGGTTGGCGTACCGGAATCCCGGGCCGGCGAGCCGGGTGGCGACGAGGTCAGCCCAGCCCCGAAACCCACCACTGCCGTCCGGGTCATCGAGCCCCTCGGTGAAGCTGTCGCCCAACGCCACGAAAGTCCGCCACCGTGTCACGCCGACATGCTGCCACCGCCATGCGACAACCCCGTTACAAGCCCCACAACCCGTGTCCCACACCGCTCCGTCGCGCGGTTCTTCGGAGATCTTGGTAAATGAGTGCTCGATTCGAACACTCATTTACCAAGATCTCAGCGGCGGCGACGTGGCGAGGCAGTCAGCCGAGTAGGGCGGCGAGGGCGGCAGAGCGCAGCAGTTCGGCGCGGCGCGGTTCCTCCAGGTCACCGGCCTGGAACGGGGTGGAGTTCATCAGGCCGAAGGCCGCGTGCGCCAGCACGCGGCCTTCGGCCGGCGCCAGCTCGGGACGCAGCGCGCCCAGCACACCGACCCACTCCTCGACGTACAACCGCTGGAGTTTCCTGATCTCGCGGCGCGGCTCGCGGGGCAGCCGGTCCAGCTCGTGCAGCTGCAACGCGATCACCGCCGGATTGGCCAGCGCGAACTCGACGTGGAAGTCGACCAGCGAACCCAGCGCGGCACGGGGATCGCCGCCTGCCTCCTTCACCCGCTCCAGACCACCGGCGAGCAGCCCCTCGCTGACCGGACGCAGCGCCGCCACCAGCATCGCCTCCTTGCCGGCGAAGTGGTGGTAGAGCGCCGGCCCGGTGACCCCGGCGGCGGTGCCGATGTCGTCCATCGAGACGCCGTGATAGCCACGCGAGGCGAACAGCCCCACCGCGATCTTCAGGATCTCCTCGCGGCGGGAACCCCGGCGGGCGGCCGTCTGCTCGGTGGTCATCGCGCCAGCGTAGCGGGACCCGCACCCCGCGCTGAACGAGCGTTCACCTGGTGGACGGTGCGGCGGCGGGCGCCCCGCCGCGGTGACGGCCACGCCACCGAGCCCACCAGCGCCGGGAGCACAGCGCGGCCAGCCCCGCCCCGGCCGCGTTCAGCAGCACGTCGTCGACCGAGGTCACCCGGCCGGTGAACAGCGCCCACTGCACCACCTCGACCGCCAGCGAGCCGGCGGCCGCCACCAGCAGCAGCCGCGGCAGCGAGGCCAGCGCGGCGAAACGTACCGGCGCGAAGAAGCCGAACGCCGCGAACGCCGCGAGGTTCGCCGCCACCTGCACCGCCAACTCCCCGACCGGACCCTGCGCCAGCACCCACAGGTCAGCCAGCGGCACCGGCTGCACCGGCTCGCCGCCGGCGGTGCCAGCCCTGCCGGAACGCAGCATCAGAGCCAGCCACGGCACAGTCCCGAACAGAATTCCCGCCTCGCACAGTCGGTCAGATCTCATACCTCAGACAGTCGCAGCCGGACGTGGTGGGGATTAGGTTCGGTTTGTGGAGATCCCGGAGAGGGGCTGTGATGGCTGAGGAACGCGACTACGACCTGGTGCTTTTCGGCGCCACCGGCTTCACCGGCAGCCTGACCGCCCGGTATCTCGCCGAGCACGTACCCGACGGATGCCGGTGGGCGCTCGCCGGGCGCAACCGGAGCAAGTTGGAGCAGCTTGGCATCGACGTGCCGCTGCTGCACGCCGACGTCTCGGACCCGGACTCGCTACGGGCGGTGGCGGAATCCGCCCGGGTGGTGATCACCACCGTCGGCCCCTACCTCACGTACGGCGAGCCGCTGGTCGCCGCCTGCGCCGAGGCCGGCACCGACTACGTCGACCTGACCGGCGAGCCGGAGTTCGTCGACCTGATGTACCTGCGCTACCACGCGACCGCGCAGCGCACCGGCGCCCGGCTGGTGCACGCCTGCGGCTTCGACTCGATCCCGTACGACCTCGGGGTGCTGTTCACCGTCTCGCAGCTCCCCGAAGAGGTGCCGATCCAGGTCGAAGGGTTCGTACGGGTCGGCGGCGAGTTCTCCGGCGGCACCTACCACTCGGCGATCAACGCGTTCTCCCGCCTGCGCCAGGCGTCCAAGGTGGCCCGGGAGCGGCGCCACACCGAACCCCGCCCGGAAGGCCGACGGGTGGGATCGGTGAAGCGCGGCCTGCACCACTCGTCCACCGTCGGCCGCTGGGCGCTGCCGCTGCCCACCATCGACCCCCAGGTGGTACGCCGCTCCGCCGCCGGGCTGGACCGGTACGGCCCCCGCTTCACGTACGGGCACTACGGCGCGATGCGGCTCACCTCGGCGCTCGGGCTGATCGGCGGGGCCGGCGCGCTCGCCGCGGCCGCCCAGGTGCCGCCGCTGCGTTCCTGGCTGCTGAACCGCAAGCAGCCCGGCGAGGGGCCCAGCCCGGAGCGGCGTGCCCGGAGCTGGTTCACGGTGACGTTCGTCGGCACCGGCGGCGGCCAGCGGGTGGTCACCAGGGTCAGCGGTGGTGACCCCGGGTACGACGAGACCGCCAAGATGCTCTCGGAGTCCGCGCTCTGCCTGGCCTACGACGAGCTGCCCGACACGTCGGGTCAGGTCACCACCGCGGTGGCGATGGGCGACGCGCTGATCACCCGGCTCCGCGACGCGGGGATCGGCTTCGAGGTCGTCTCCCGGGAGACTCAGTAGCCGCTGCCGGAGCCCCCGCCGAGCATCCCCATCAGGAGCACACCGCAGCAGCAGAGCAGCCCGAGCGCCAGCGGCGCCACGTTGACGGCGATCGCGATCGCCGTACCC
>JBOGDE010000490.1:0-3190 GCA_050701695.1 Micromonosporaceae bacterium | reverse complement strand
TAGCCGACCCTGCGGTTCGGTCGCTACGCTCCCTCACCTCCGGGCCGACTGCGGGCGGCGCCGCATGACCTCCGAGTACGCGGCGGTCGAGGCGGAGCTGGCACAGCGCGGCTTCACCCGGATGGTGTTCGAGAAGGCGCGGATCGAGAGCCTGCTCGACCTGCTGGGCAACCCGCAGCGGGCCTACCCGTCGATCCACCTGACGGGGACCAACGGCAAGTCGTCCACGGCGCGGATGATCGACGCTCTGCTGGCCGCCCACGGGCTGCGTACCGGCCGTTACACCAGCCCACACCTGGAGTCGGTACGGGAACGCATCTCGCTCGACGGCTCGCCGGTCTCCGAGCAGCGTTTCGTCGAGGTCTACCGTGACGTGGCGCCGCTCGCCGCCCTGGTCGACGGTCAGTACGACGAGCCGCTGACGTACTTCGACATGACCACGGCGCTGGCGTTCGCGACGTTCGCCGACGCGCCGGTGGACGTGGGGATCGTCGAGGTCGGGTTGGGCGGCGAGACCGACTCGACCAACGTACTGTCCGCGCAGGTGTGCGTACTGACCCCGATCGGGCTGGACCACACCGAGTGGCTCGGCGACAGTATCGAGTCCATCACCGCGATGAAGCTCGGCATCGTCGGCAAGGGAACGACGCTGATCGCGGCGACGCAGCCGGACGAGGCGGCGCGCCCGATCCTGGAGCACTGCGCCGAGGTCGGCGCCACGCTGGCCCGGGAAGGCAGCGAGTTCGGCGTACTGAACCGTCACCTCGCGGTGGGAGGCCAGCAGCTGTCGCTGCAGGGGCTCGGCGGGACGTACGACGAGGTGTTCCTGCCGCTGCACGGCGGCCACCAGGCGCAGAACGCCGCGCTGGCGCTGGCTGCGGTGGAGGCCTTCCTCGGTGTCGGCAGCCACCGCGCCCTGGAGCCGGAGCTGGTACGCGAAGGCTTCGCCGTGGTGTCGGCCCCTGGTCGGCTGGAGCGGGTACGCACCTCGCCCAGCGTGCTGCTCGACGCGGCGCACAACCCGGCCGGGATGGCCGCCACCGGGCAGGCGCTGCTGGAGGAGTTCAGTTTCCGCCGGCTGGTGGCGGTGCTCGCCGTCCTCGGCGACAAGGACGCACGGGGCATGCTGGAGGAGCTCGAGCCGGTGGTCGACGCGGTGGTGGTGACCAGGAACTCCTCGCCCCGGGCGCTGCCCGTCGAGGAGCTGGCGGGGGTGGCGCGGCAGGTGTTCGGTGCCGAGCGGGTCGGCGTCGCGCCGGACCTGCTGGAGGCGGTGGACCAGGCCGTGACCCTGGTCGAGGCGGACGGTGACACGGCGCTCGGTGGAGCCGGTGTGGTGGTGACCGGCTCGGTGGTCACGGTCGCCGACGCGCGGAGGATGTTCGCCCGATGACCGACCAGCAGGGCTCGCCCGACCCGGCGGGCAACGACCCGGCCGAGTCCACCTCGGCCGATGCTCCGGCTGAGGAGATCCGTTCCGGGCTGCGCAACCCGCGCGGAGCGGTACGGGTGCTGGGCATCCTGGCGCTCGCTGTGGAGGCGATCACGCTGCTGCTCGCGGTACGGCCGTTGCAGGTGCTCGGCGCCGGGACCGCGGCGGTGGTCGCCGTCCTGGTATTGGCCGGGTTCGCGGTGCTGCTCGCCTGCCTGCTGCGTTACCAGGTGACCTGGTACCTGGTCGGCGCACTCAACATCGCGGTCACCCTCTGCGGCTTCTTCCAGTGGGCGATCGGGGTGATCGGTGTGGTGTTCGCGCTGGTCTGGTGGTGGGTGCTGCACGTACGGCGCACCATCATCGGCTCGTCGGTCGCCGGCCCGGGGTGAGGAAGGGCGCCCGGGGTGAGGCAAGGCGGAGGCTACTCGCTGGTCTCCTCGCGGGGCAGCCAGCTGGTGAGCGCCACGCCGTGACCGTCGGGGTCGTGGAACGAGACCGCCCACAGCTCCAACATCTCGCCCTTGAGTACGGCACGCGGCTCGTCGATGAACTCCACGCCGCGCTTGGTGAGCGTCCGGTGCGCGGTGTCGATGTCGTTGACCTCGAGGGTCAGGTGCATCAGCCGGGGCGGCTTGGGCTGCGCGTCGGGGCGCTGCCGCAACACCACCCGGCCGGTGCGCGCCTCCAGCAGCACCATGTCCGGGCCGCTCTCGATCTCGAAGAAGCCGAGTACGTCACGGTAGAACTCCAGCGACGTCTGCAGGTCGGAGACGATCAGCGTGACGCCGACCTCGCGGATCGGGGAGCCGTACTCCACCAGCAGCGGGTCACTCTCGGGTCGGAGCCGCGGTGGGTCGAGGAAGCTGAGGTCGATCGGGTCGTCGTCCGGGCTGCCGAACAGCTCGGAGAGCGGGGTGTAGCCGCCGGTGCCGGCGGACTCGGCGGCGGTGCTGGCCTCGCCGGCGGGGACGACGGCTGACGTGGTCGCTGGGATGGTTTCGGTGCCTGCGGCGGATACTCCGGCGGCATCGGCGAGCAGCTGTAGCTCGTCGTCGTACCGGGTGCCGGGTGCGGACTCGGCTGCGGGGGCAGTGGGCTCCGCCGCCGTGGTCTCGGTCGGGGTCGCCGCCGGTGTCGGGGTGGGTGCGGTCGCCTCGCTGTGAGCGGCGACCCGGTCCCAGCGGATCCGCAGCTCGCGGGGCTCCCGCGGGTCGACGGCCACCGGCAGGGTCGCGCCCGGGGTGGGCCACTTCGCCACCGGCACCGACGGAGCCCGGTACCGTACCGCGGTCGCGGTGAGCCGGGGCGCCTGAACCACCAGGTGCAGGTCGCACCGGCCGTGCGTGGCGCCGACCGGCGGTGAGGAGGCGCTGACCACGTGCGCGGTGCCGGGGACCATGCTGGCCATCCGGCGCTGCACCGTGGTGAACCCGCCGAAGATCAGCGCGCTGATGACGATCCCGACCCCGATCGCGGTGACGAACCCGTTCCCGCTGCCGGCGCCCGCGGTGGTCACGAACACTCCCAGCAGCGCCACCACGGTCGCGGCCATCAGATGACCGTGGGTACGCACCGTGACGTTGACGTTGCCGTGGTGGAAGTCGCTGTGCGACTCCAGCCGCTTGGACATGGCGGTCATCATCCGGGGATCCCGGGAGGCGGCGCGGGCCTGCGCGGTCTGCATCGCGCGGACCGACTGGCGCACCTGCGGGCGCGGAGCACCTGCGCGCGCGGCACCACCGCGCGCGGCGGGGC
>JBOGDE010000489.1:0-3202 GCA_050701695.1 Micromonosporaceae bacterium | reverse complement strand
TGGTGTGCGCGGTCGGCGGCGTACAGCAGCGCCTCGGCGCGGGGCGAGAGGGTTTCGCCGGTGGGCAGCGCGTCGCGGTCGAGCAGCATGGAGCGGATCCGGGCGCCGACGTTGGTGGCGCCGGGCTCGCGGGTGAGCACCGCCTCGTGGCCGTGCACCTGCAGCCAGGCCGCGAGCTTCACCGCCTGGGTGGACTTGCCGGCACCCTCGCCGCCTTCGAAGACCACGAACAGGCCGAGGCCGGCGCGACCCTCGGGCATCCCGAGCGGGCGGCCCATCACCGACGACCACAGGTCGGCGAGCACGCTGACCCCGGGCTTGTCGTCCATCTGCCTGAACGCCGAGAGCCCGGTGGCGATCCCGACGGCGCCCGCCAGCACCAGCAGCACCCGGCTGGTGCTGATGTCGACGGCGACCGCCCCGAGCTCCAGCCGCCGGGAGGAGCCGAAGCCGACCAGCACGCTGGAGAGCGAGATCGCCAGCATCAGTACGGCACGCGAGGCGGTGTTGACGAACGCGAACACCCGCCCGCGTACGTCGTCGGGGACCTCGGTGCCGAGCAGCGTGACCCCGGCCAGGAACGCCATCCCGACACCGACACCGATCAGCAGCGCGCCGAACACACCGATCGAGAGGTGCGGCGCGATCGCGAGCAGCAGCGTGGCGGCGCCGGCGAAGACGATGCTGATGCCGAACCAGCGCTTCCGCGACAGCGCACCCACCAGCGGCGGCCCGGCGACGATGCCCAGCCCGAGGCCGATGAACAGCGCGGCGAACAGCAGTGAGAACGCCGCGTCACCACCGCTGAGCGAGATCGCGTAGAACCTCGCGGTGCCGACCACCACGCCGCCGCCGACGAAGGCGCCGAGGATGCCGAGGACGAGGCCGCGTACCAGGGGACGGGTGGCGACGTAGCGCCAGCCGTCGACGAACTGCCGCAGCATGCCGGTCTGCCGGGCCGCCCGCGCCGCCCTTCCGTCGCGGCCGCTGATCTCCTTGATGCCGAGCAGTACGGCGAGCGCCACCGCCAGGAACGTCAGCGCGTTGAAGTAGATCGCCAGGTCGACCGGGCCCGCGTACGCCCGGATCGGGGCGACCAGCGCGACCCCGGGGACGCTGGTGAGCCCGCCGATCACCAGCGCGGCGAGCACCGGGGCGATGCCGTACGTGCTGGCCAGGGTGAGCTGGTTCGCCTTCTCCAGCCGCGCCTTCGGCAGCAGGTTGGGGACCGCGGCCTCCTTGGCCGGCATCCAGACCAGCGCGACGCATTCGATCAGGAAGCTGGCGATGCCGACCCAGGCCACCGCGGTGGCGCCGTGGTGCACCGCGAGCGCGACGATCGGGATCGAGGCGAACAGCCCGAACCGCAGGACGTCGCAGACCACCATGGTGTAGCGGCGGTCGAACCGGTCGGCGATGATCCCGCCGAGGGGGCCGAAGATCAGCGCCGGCAGCAGTCTGACCGCGATCACGGAGCCGAACGCGAGACCTTTCGCGGTGGAGCTGGTGACCTGCTCGGCGGCGAACAGCGCGGTGGCGAGCAGCCCCAGCCAGTCGCCCAGCGAGGAGAGCCCGAGCACCAGCCAGAGCCGGCGGAACGGGCGTACCCGCAGGATCGCCCGAAGCTCGGCCAGCCCTGCGAGTTCGCCGGAGACCAGGTCCACCGGTGAGCCGCGGTCTTTGCTGGTGATGGCGCTACCTCCTGCGGTGCTGCTGGCGCGCGTCGTCGGCCGTCGTCGTTGCTGATAACGGTCCTGTCGCTGCTAACGGTATTGCCGGCGCCGGGGATTCGCTCGCCCGGCCCACGACTGCTCACTGTAATAGCGCGGTCGGCCAACCTCGGGTCACATCTCGGCCGGGCGAGATAACATGAAGGCCGTTCACATTGCTGAGGTGATTCCTTGAGTACGGAGCAGCACCCGGACACGGAGCAGCGGCGGTACGACACCGCCACCGCCGACCTGGATCCGCCGTTCGCGATCGTCGACCTCGACGCGTTCCGGGCCAACACCGCTGAGCTGGTACGCCGTGCCGCCGGCAAACCGATCCGGCTCGCCAGCAAGTCGGTGCGGTGCCGCGAGCTGATCACCGACGTGCTCAAACAGCCCGGGTACGCCGGCGCGATGGCGTTCACGCTGCCGGAGGCGGTCTGGCTGGCCCGGCACGGGGTGAGCGACGTGCTGCTGGGCTACCCGGTGGCGCACCGCGCCGCGCTGCGGGAGCTGACCGACCCGGCACTGGCCGGCGCGATCACCCTGATGGTCGACGACGTGGCCCAGCTCGACCTGATCGACGCCACGCTCCCGAGCGTGCGCCCCGACGTCGGCCTCTGCATCGACCTGGACGCCTCCTGGCGGGTCGGCGGCGGGCGGCTGCACTTCGGGATGCGGCGCTCCCCCGTACACAGCCCGGAACAGGCGGTGGCACTGGCCCGTCAGATCCTCGCGCGCCCCGGCTTCGCACTGACCGGCCTGATGTCGTACGAGGGTCAGATCGCCGGGGTCGGCGACGCCCCACCCGGGCAGGCGCTGCGGGGCGCGGGGATCCGGCTGCTGCAGCGCCGCTCGTACGCCGAGCTGGCCCGCCGCCGGGCAGCCGCCGTCGAGGCGGTACGCCAGGTCGCGCCGCTGCGGTTCGTCAACGTCGGCGGCACCGGCTCGATCGAGCTGGGCGCCGCCGAAGCCGCCGCCACCGAGATCACCGCCGGCAGCGGCCTGTACGGCCCGGCGCTGTTCGACGGCTACCGCACCTGGCGCCCCCGGCCGGCGGCACTGTTCGCCACCTCGGTGGTACGCCGCCCCACCGGCGACATCGCGACCGTGCACGGCGCCGGCTGGATCGCCTCGGGCGCCGCCGGCCCGGACCGGCTCCCGCTGCCGTGGCTGCCCCGGGGCCTGACGCTGCTCGGCACCGAAGGCGCCGGGGAGGTCCAGACCCCGCTGCGCGGCCCCGCCGCGGCCGGGCTGCGTCCCGGCGACCGGGTGTGGTTCCGCCACGCCAAGGCCGGCGAGCTGTGCGAACGCGTCAATGAGCTGCACCTGGTCGAGGCCGACCGGATCGTGGCCACCGCCCCCACCTACCGCGGCGAAGGCCTTGCGTTCCTCTAGAGGTCGCGCAGATAGGGCGGCGGGTGCGAGCCGAGTGCCAGGCGTTTCCTGGCAAGGCGGACGACGAAGCCTGTGGCGGAGCCACCGGCGAGGAG
>JBOGDE010000488.1:0-3217 GCA_050701695.1 Micromonosporaceae bacterium | reverse complement strand
GTCGAGCATCGCGTGGCCCAGCGCGGGGCCGGCGACGTACGTGTGTGGGCCGGGCGTACCGAGCCCCTCGTAGTCGGTGACCACCACCGCCCAGCCGCGCCGCAGCGCCAGCCCGAACGCGCCGGACTCGTCCTCGGTCCCGGAGGCGAGCTTGTACGACGGCGCGCACTCCGGCCCCAGCCCGTGGGTGCCGACAGCGTACGAGACCAGCGGCCGGGCGCCGGCGCTCCAGGCGACCCGCGGCACCAGCACCGTGCCGGAGACCGCGTTCGGTGCGCCGGTCGCCGAGGTGGAGCGGTAGAGCAGCTGCCAGGCGTCGACCGGCACCGGGAGCAGGTTCGCCGACACGTCGACCGGCCGCGAACGCAGCACCGTGCCGGCCGGTACGCCGGGCAGCGGGTCCGGCGGGGTGTAGAACGGGTCGCTCTGCGGCGGCGTCGGCGTGGCAACGGCGCCGGGGGTGCCGGCTGAGGCCGGGGTCACGACGAGCGCGGCGCCGACCAACAGGCCGGCGAGCAGTGTCGGGCGGAGACGGAACATCGGCTTACCTCGATACCGTTCGGTATTGGATACTGTACGGTATCGAGTGACCTGCACCACGTCAACGCCCTGACCAGCGTCAACGCCGACGCCGACACACCCAGGAGGCCCCATGGCCACGGTCGGCACCCAGCGCAGCGCCGTCACCCCCGCCCAGGTACGCAGCGCCGGCACGATGTGCGAGCTGTTCCAGGCCACCGCCGCCGCGCGCGGCGACGAGCTGGCGCTGCGCACCCCCGACGACCGGGTGCGCCTGTCCTGGCGCCGGTACGCCGAGCGGGTCCGCGCGATCGCCGCCGGGCTCGCCGCGCTCGGCGTCGGCCGCGGCGACACGGTGGCGCTGATGCTCACCAACCGGCCCGAGTTCCACCTGGTCGACGCGGCGGTGTTCCACCTCGGCGCCACCCCGTTCTCGGTCTACAACACCAGCGCCGCCGAGCAGATCGGCTACCTGTTCGGCAACGCCGGCAACCGGGTCGTGGTCTGCGAACGGCGGTTCCTGTCGCGGTTGGAGAGCGCCCTCGCCGGCCGCACCGTGATCTGCGTAGATGATCCGCCCGAAGGCCTGCTCAGCCTCGCCGACGTGGAGCGCGCGGGCGCGCCGGACTTCGACTTCGAGGCGGCGTGGCGATCGGTCGGCCCCGACGACGTACTCACGTTGATCTACACCTCCGGGACCACCGGACCACCGAAAGGCGTCGAGCTGACCCACCGCAACGTGCTGTTCTCCGCCGCGGCCGGGGTCGACGTGATCGGAGGCGCCGACGTCGGCCGGGTGGTGTCGTACCTGCCCGACGCACACCTGGCGAACCGCTGGTTCACCCACTACCTCGCGATGGTCACCGGCGCCGCCATCACCACCGTCGAGGACCCGAAACTGCTGGTCGAGGCGCTGCCCGCGGTCCGCCCGACGATCTTCCTCGCCGTACCGGCGCTCTGGTACAAGGTGAAGGCGGCGCTGGAGCAGGCGGTCGAGCGGCAACCGGGGCCGCGCCGTCGCCTGGCACGCTGGGCGATCCGGCTCGGGCAGCGGCGGGTCGCGCTCTCCGGTGGGGGTACGCCGCCGGCGGCCTCGCTCCGGCTACGGCACGCGCTCGCCGAACGGCTGGTGCTGGCCCCGCTGCGGCGGCGGATCGGGCTCGACCAGCTCACCATCGCGGTGAGCGGGGCCGCCCCGATCGCACCCGAGGCGCTGAGGTTCGTACTCGCGCTCGGCATCCCGGTCTGCGAGGGCTGGGGGATGTCCGAGTCGACGGCCGTGGCCACCGTGAACCGACCGGGCGAGATCCGGGTCGGCACCGTGGGCCGGCCGATGCGCGGCGTCGAGGTGATGCTCGCCGCCGACGGCGAGCTGCTGATCCGCGGCGAGAACGTGATGAAGGGCTACCGCGGCGACCCGGCCCGTACCGCCGAGGCGGTCGACCCGGCCGGCTGGCTGCGCACCGGCGACATCGGCACCGTCGACACCGACGGGTACGTACGGATCGTCGACCGCAAGAAGGAGCTGATCATCAACGCCGCCGGCAAGAACATGTCCCCCACCAACATCGAGAACGCCGTCGCCGTGGCGTGCCCGCTGGTCGGCTCGGTGGTCGCGATCGGCGACAACCGCCGGTACGTCACCGCGCTCGTCACGCTTGACCCCGACGAGGCACGCCGGTACGCCGAGGCCCGCCGGCTCGACCCGTTGCCGGACATACTCGCCGCCGACCCCGGCGTACACGCGGTGGTGGCAGCGGGCGTGGCGCGAGCCAACCAGCGGCTCTCCCGGGTCGAGCAGGTCAAGACCTTCACGATCCTGCCGGCGTACTGGGAGCCGGGTGGCGAGGAGCTGACGCCGACGATGAAGCTGAAACGCAAACCGATCGCCGCGAAGTACGCCGCCGTGATCGAGTCGATGTACGCCTCGCCGGGGCCCGACCGCGGCGCGGGTCCCGCGCCGCGGTCAAAGCGCGCTGACAGCGATGTGTGAGTGCGGGGAGAGCGCGCCGCGCGATGCTGTCGGCGACCGGCCACCAGGCTGGTCCCCGGACCGCCACGTGCCGCCGGGCCAAGCCCGGCGCGGCGCGATCACGAAAGGTGCGCCCCGATGGACCCGACACCACCACTGCACCACCCCCGACCCACGAGACGGTTGCTGCGCCGCGCGGTGGCCGCGGTAGCCGTACTGGCCGCGCTCGCCGCGGGCATGACCGCGACGGCCGGTACGGCGAACGCCACCCACGCCGGAAGCGCCAACTGGCTCACCGATCCGGGGAAAGCCAGCGGTGCCGTGACCCTCACCTGGAACCGGATCTACATCAACGGCCGCGAGATGCGCGTCGAACTGCGGCGGGGCACGTACGGCACGTACAACGGCAACGTCGTGAAGTACGTGTGGGCCCGGCACAGCTACTGCTGCGGCAGTGGCAAGCACATCGAGCTGTTGGTGACCGAGCGGTACACGAACAAACTGATCGGCCGCAGCCAACGGGATATCGACGTCAGGCGCTACACCGCTGGGTACCGCGTGAACGGCCATCGCTACAACTACGAGGCCTGCATCTACTACCACACCTCGTCGGGCGCGAAGAGGTACCTGGTCTGCACCGGCAAGGCGGGCATCGACTACTAGCGCACTGCGGCGACAGAAAGCGGTCAGCGACGGCGCGCCGCCCTCGGACACCAGGCCGAGGGC
>JBOGDE010000487.1:0-3225 GCA_050701695.1 Micromonosporaceae bacterium | reverse complement strand
GGGTAGTGGTCGGCTCGTGCGCCGCCGAGACGACCACTACCCCAGAAACCGCGGGCTTCGAAGTGTCGCCGAGCCTCCCGCCTCGTTAGACAAATCGGGCGTTAAGCGGTCAGAGGGGATAAGAATATGTGGGTACGAGGTCGCGCGCGGCTCTTGGCGGCGGCGATGGTCGCCACCGGACTGGTGATCGGCACGATGGTCGGCGACGGTCACGCCGGCGCGGACCGGCCGGGCGGCACCGACCGGGCTGACCGTACCGACCCGGTGATGGACGGCGGCAACCGCGACGCCAAGGACGCCCGGGTCGGGACGGACGCCGCGGGCAGCAACCCGGGGGAGCCCAGCGGTGCGCGGCCGGAGCCGACCGCCCCGGAGCCGGTCGGCGTGGCCGAGCCGGTCGACGCGCTCCTCGGGTACGCGGGGAGCGTGCGTACCCAGCGGTTGAGCTACCCCGGTGCCGACTACGTCAAGGTGCACTTCGAGAAGCTGGCCGTACTCCCCGGAGACCGGGTGACCGTCGCGGACCCGCAGCGTACCGAGGTCCACAGCTACCGGGCTGACCCCACGGGCAAGCTGCTCGCCGACCTGCCGATCGCGTACGACGAGTCGGGCGGTTTCTGGGCGATGTCGGTGACCGGCGACACCGCCGTGGTGACGCTGGAGTCGGCCAGGCGGGAGGCCGACCTGGGTGCCGTCACCGGCCTGATGACCCGGTACGGCGTCACGATCGACAAGGTCACCCGGGGCTTCGTACCCTCCGACGACCCGCCGCCGGCGGCTCCGGGCGGCGAGGAGAGCACCTGCGGTGACGACGACTCCGAGGACGCGGTCTGCTACGAGTCCGAGTACCCGACCGAGTACGCCCGCAGCCGCCCGGTGGCGCGGCTGCTGATCAACGGCAGGTCGCTGTGCACCGCGTGGCGGATCGGGCCGAACAACCGGATGCTGACCAACAACCACTGCCTGCGCGACTCCGCGGCGGCGCAGAACACCGAGGTCTGGTTCGACTACCAGTGCGTGGCCTGCGGTGACCGCCGGGTGACCACCCCGGTCAAGGTGACCGGCGCCGAGGTGCTGGCCACCAACCGGAATCTGGACTTCACGCTGTTCACCGTCGGCGGCTTCACCCGGATCAAGAAGTTCGGCTACCTGCTGCTCGACAACCGGCAGGTCGACGCCGGCGAGGAGGTCTACATCCCGCAGCACCCGGGCGGCGACCCGAAGCAGATCTCGCTGTACAGCGACGAGGACGACGGCGGAGACTGCGTGATCGACGAGCCGTCGTACCCCGGCTACTCCGACGGCAGCGACGCCAGCTACTACTGCGACACCCGCGCCGGGTCGTCCGGGTCGCCGGTGCTGTCCCGCACCACCCACCGGGTGATCGCGCTGCACCACTTCGGTGGCTGCCCCAACTCAGGGGTACGCGCAGACCTGATCCACGAGGCGATCGGCGACCAGATCTGAGCAGCCGAGGGCGTACGTTGCTGACGTGTAACGCCCGGTTCGACTAACGTCCGTACTGTGCCCGATGCGCCGCGCTCCGCCCCCCAGGTGCCGCCGGAGCCGAAGCTGTGGCCGGCGGGGACCTGGTTCGACGTGCTGCTGCTGGCCTCCCTGGCGGCGGTCACCGTCGGGTTGGCGTTCAACGGGTCGCCGCTGCTGGACCTCGACGTCGAGCTGAAGAACTTCGCCGACGCGCACCGGCCACCGGGGGCGGACCTCACCGCCCGGGTGTTCAACCACCTGGGCCAGGGGCTGCCGCTGACGCTGCTCTGCCTGGGGCTCGCGATCGTGCACGGGCGGCGGCTGAAGACCTACGAGCCGGTGCTGCCGGTGGTGTGCGCGTTCGCGTTCACGTACGTGTCGATCGGCGTGATCAAGATCTTCACCGACCGGGGGGCGCCGCACTACGGCTCGGTGTTCCTGTTCAGCGAGACCAGCGGGATGTCGTACCCGTCGGGGCACGCCGCCAACGTGATCGTCTGGTACGGCGTGCTGTCGATGCTGCTGGCCCCGTTCGTGTGGCCCTGGGTGGTGAAGCTGCTGCGGTACGGCCCCGCGATCATCGTCAGCTTCGCCACCACGTACCTCGGGTACCACTGGGTGACCGACACCATCGCCGGGGTGCTGATCGGGCTGTCGATCGACCGGGCGATCCGGCGCAATCCGTGGCGCCGGCTGCGCCTGCCCTCGTACCTGGCGCCCGCGTCGGCGCGGCAGGCGCCGGATCAGGCGGGGGCGAGCAGCCTCACGTAGTGGGCGACCAGTTCGGCGACGGCGTCCCGGGCCGGTGCCAGGTACTTGCGCGGATCGACCGCGTCCGGTTTCGCGTCCAGGTAGGAGCGCACCGCAGCGGTGTACGCCACGTTCAGCGCCGTCCCGATGTTGATCTTCACCATGCCGGCGCCGACCGCGGTGACCAGCTCCTCGTCCGGTACGCCAGACGAGCCGTGCAGCACCAGCGGCACCGGCACCGCGCCGGCCAGCCGTCCGATCAGCGCGTGGTCCAGGCTGGCGGTCTGCGAGGTCATCGCGTGCGACGAGCCGACCGCCACGGCCAGCGCGTCCACCCCGGTGGCCGCCACGAAGTCGCGGGCCTCGTCCGGGTCGGTTCGCACTCCGGGCGCGTGCGCGCCGTCCTTGCCGCCCACCTCGCCCAGCTCGCTCTCCAGCCACAGCCCGTGCCGGTGGGCGAAGTCGGCCGCCTGCCGGGTGGCGGCGACGTTCTCGTCGTACGGGAGGGTGGAGCCGTCGTACATCACCGAGCCGAAGCCGTACTCGGGTGCCTGCCGCAGCAGCTCGACCGACTCCACGTGGTCCAGGTGCAGCGCCACCGGCACCGTCGCCGCCTCGGCGACCGCCCGGCTGGCCAGCGCGACCGGGCCGAGCCGCCAGCCGTGGAACGTCACGGCGTTCTGGCTGATCTGCAGGATCACCGGCCGCCCCGCCAGCTCCGCGCCGGCCACGATCGCCTCGGCGTGCTCGATGGTGATCACGTTGAAGCCGGCCACGCCGCGCTTTTTGGCAGCGGCGGCCGCGACCAGCTCGCCGGTGTTCTGCAGTCCCACTCTCAGCCTCCCAGGTCGGTGAGCGTCACATCCGCGGCGAGCGCGGCGTAGTGGTCTGGGTCGACGGTGCCGGCGACCGGCGCGTGTACCGCCGCCGCGGACAGTGCGGTGGCCTCGACCAGCAGCTCGGGCCAACCGTGGTGGTGCCGTAGGC
>JBOGDE010000486.1:0-3254 GCA_050701695.1 Micromonosporaceae bacterium | reverse complement strand
AGCGCGCCCAGCACCGCACGCAGCGTCTCCGGGGACACCGCTGTCGGGTGGTCACGCCAGTCCAGGTACCGCGTCGCCACCCCGTGGGCCTCGGCGAGGCTACGGAGCTGCAGGTCGGTCACCGGGTCCATCTTTCCCGTTCGCCCGGGATCGTGCTGTGTATCACGCGGGTAGCGGGGTACTGGAATACTCGGCGGGGGTGTGCGGTTGCACCGGCTGGACGTACCGATTTGCCCGGCGATGCGGGAGGGCCGATGGCCACCAACGAGGTCACCAAGGACAACTTCGCGGAGATCGTGGAGCAGCACCCGTTCGTGGTGCTGGACTTCTGGGCGGAGTGGTGCGCGCCCTGCCGCCGCTTCACGCCGATCTTCGAACGGGCCTCGGATCGCCACGGCGACGTGTACTTCGGCAAGGTGGACACCGAGGCCGAGCGTGAGATGCAGGCGGCGTTCGAGATCCGGTCGATCCCGACGCTGATGGTGATCCGGGAGGGCACCGTCGTACACATGCAGCCCGGCATGCTCTCCGGCGACCAGCTCGACCAGCTTCTCAACCAGGCTCGCGGCCTGGACATGGACGAGGTACGCGCCGAGGTTGCCGCCCAACAGTCCTCGTAGCCGGGGATGCCAGCGGCTTCCTGGCAAGGCGGACGACGCAGCCTGTGGCGGAGCCACCGGCAAGGGTCGGGGTCCCCGCGGAAACGTGGAGCGAAGCGGAGCGTTTTCGTGGGTGGCGAGGACAACGCCGCCAGGGAGCCGCTGGCATTCCCGGGCTCAGCCGAGCAGGGTGTCGCGGTGCCGCCAGGCCAGCTCGAGCAGGGCGGCGCCGGCCGGCTGGGTCGGCTCGCGACGGGCGTACCGGGTGATGTTCTCCGCGGTGAACGGGACCGGATAGATGAGTCGGCCCTCTGCGTTCTCGGAGACGTTCTCGGTGACCATCCCGGCGAACAGCTTGTCGAAGACGGGCGCGTCGAAGACCACCACCGTCATCAGGTCCGCCACGAACGTCAGCGGATCGATCCCCAACCCCAGGTAGTACGGACGGCACCGGCCCGCCTGCCGCGCCTGGTCCAGCTCCCGCAGGAACGGCCAGCTCGCGTACTCGACGTCCCGTAGCTCCGGTACGCCGAGCAGCTCCTCCTCCAGCTCCCGGGCGATCGCCCGCCACAGGTCGAAGTCGGGGTCGGCGGCCCCTGGCGCCGCCGGAGCGCTCCGTGCCGGCTGGAACACCCCGACCGGCGCCACCTGGTGCATCCCGCCGGCGCTCGCCACCCGCTGCGGGTCCCGCCAGTGCAGCACGAAGCTCGCCTCTCCGGAGTCGGCGTCGTGCCGCACCGTCAGCGTGCACACCGCCGGCACCACCGTACGGCCGGCCAGGTCGGTGGGTACCCCGGCCAGGGTGCGCAGCGGCAGGTCCGTACGGTCCAGGTGCGACCGGCCACCCCGGTCGGCGGAAGCCATGGTGACCGCGGCCAGCTCGTGCGCCACCGCCTCGGCGACGTCCACGCCCTCGAAGTAGCCGCCGGGGCCGCACTCCAGCCGTACCTCGTCGCCGTCGGCGGCCACCGCCAGCAGCCGGTAGCACGGCCGGTCGACGAAGATCGCGGGCGGATCCACGTCGGCGAGCACCTCGGTGTAGCGGGCGTACCGCTGGCCGTCTTCGCGCAGCGGGCGCACCAGGAAGGACTGCGGCTCCGTACCGGTGACCCGGGGCGCGGGCGGATCGGTACGCCAGGCCAGCCGGACCCGTTCCAGCGGCACCGGCGCGGCGGGCACCCACCCCTCGGCGGCGATCAGGGCCGGCTCCTGCCGGGGCCAGTCGGCCGCCAGCTCGGCCGCGACCGCGGTCAGCGCGGCCCGTGACGTGTGGAGATACCGACGTACCGCGAGCCATCGTCGTTGGCTGCCGTTGCTCGTCATCGCGACCCCGGAACTCTGGTACTGACCATCCTGCATGTACGGCAAACGCGGCTATCCGCCGCCGTACGCGGAGCAGGCCCCCGACCAGCGGAGAGTCACCCTACAGGCGTTACCCACCGTGCCCTATTGGCGTTATTTGAGTAACGGCGCTATTTGAGTAACCGTGCTCCCGGGCAGCTCCCTGCATCGGAGCCGGGTCCGTGACAGCGGGTCGACCGGGGAGGGTGTCCTGCACGCGATGCCAGACGTCCGTGAGCTTCCCGACGGCGTATCACCCTTGGCAGACGACGATCCCGTCTCCATCGGGCCGTACCGGCCGCTGGGCCGGCTCGGCTCCGGCGGGATGGGCACCGTGTATCTCGCGACCGCGCCCGACGGCGGACTGGTCGCGGCGAAGGTGGTGCACCCCCAACTGGCGGTCGACGAACACTTCCGCGCCCGGTTCCGGGCCGAGGCACAGCTGGCGTCGCGGGTGGCCTCGTTCTCCACCGCGCCGGTGCTCGACCACGGCGAGGCCGACGGGCGGCCGTACCTGATCACCGAGTACATCGAGGGCGTCTCGCTGGACCACATGGTGCGCCGCAAGGGCACGCTGTCCTCGTCGGCGGTGCAGGGGGTGGCGGTCGGCATCGCGGCGGCGCTGACCTCGATCCACAACGCCGGGCTGGTACACCGCGACCTCAAACCGGGCAACGTGGTGCTCTCGCTGTCGGGTGCCCGGGTGATCGACTTCGGGATCGCGCGGGCGCTGGACGTGCCGTCCAGCCTCACCCGCTCCGGGGTCACGATGGGCAGCCCGGGCTGGATGGCGCCGGAGCAGATCCTCGGCAAGCCGATCACGTCGGCCGCGGACGTGTTCGCCTGGGGCTGCCTGGTGGCGTACGCGTCGACCGGCCGGCACCCGTTCGGCACCGGGGACGCGATGACGATGGCGTACCGGACGCTGCACGAGGACCCGGATCTCGACGGCGTACCGGAGCAGCTGTACTGCGCGGTCGCCGCGGCGCTGGATCCGCGTCCCGAGAAGCGCCCGGGCGCGTGCGATCTGCTGACCCGGCTCTCCGGCAGTACGGCGCGCCGGCCCGCGCCGGCCGCACCGCCGGAGGGGGACCACACCCGCATCGCCAAGGTGATGACCCCACTGCACCACTTCCCGGTCACGCACCGCGCCCGGTCTCCCCGGCGGTGGTGGGTGATGGCCGGATGCGCGCTGGTGCTGAGCCTGGGCGCACTGCTGGTCCTCGGGGTGGCGTACCCGGCGGGGATCGGCGACGGCGGCTCCGCGCCACCGAGCGCACCGGCCGAGAAGGGCGGCCCGTCGCGGGGCCCGTC
>JBOGDE010000485.1:0-3284 GCA_050701695.1 Micromonosporaceae bacterium | reverse complement strand
CGGTCCAGACACGCGGCAACGAGCGCCCTCTTCCCGCCCGGGAAATGGTGCGCGAACACGCCCTTGGACACACCCGCCGCCCGGCAGACCTGCTCCACCCCGGTACCGCTGATGCCCTGGCGGCGGAACAACGTGAGTGCCGCACCGATGAGGGCGGCCCGGGTGCCGGTGCGGCGGCGGTCTGCGGTCATGCTCACAATCCTAGTACGATCGTGCGAGCATCATGGTCTAATGGCGGCGTGACCCACACCGACGTGCCCGTGACCACCTTTGCCGGGGTGAGCCGGGTCGAGGAGACCTCGCCGGGACGATTCGGCACGCACATCAGCCCCGAATGGACGATCGCGGGCAAGCCCAACGGCGGCTACCTGCTGGCGATCCTCGGTCGCGCGGCGACACACGTTGTTCCCCATCAGGACGTTCTCGCCGCCAGCGCCCACTACTTGCACTCCCCCGACCCCGGCCCGGCCACGATCGAGACCGACGTCCTGCGGGCCGGACGCAGCGCGAGCCAGGTCCGCACACGCCTCACCCAGGACGGCACGGCGTGCATCGAGGCGCTCACCACCGTCGGCACGCTGGTCGAGGACACGAAGCCGTACTGGAGCGGCGGGCTCCCCGAGCCGACGGTGCGCGACCGGGAGCACTGTATCCGCGTGGGCAGCGCCAGCCCGAGCGGGTTGACCGTGGCGATCATGGATCAGGTCGACCTGCGCATCCAACCCGAGGACCTCTCCTTTGGCGTCGGGAAACCCCGCGGCGTGGGCGAGTTGAACGGCTGGCTGGAACTGCCCGGCGGGGGGAGCTTCGACCCGATCTCGCTGCTGTACGCCGTGGACTCCTTCCCACCCGCGACCCTCGACATCGAGCTCACCGGCTGGGTGCCGACCCTGGAGCTCACCGCCTACGTCCGCGCACTGCCCGCACCCGGCAGCAGAAGGCCCGGCTCATCGACGCACAGAAGGTCGATCAGGCCTGCTTCGTCTGGGACAGCACCGGGCGCCTCGTCGCCCAGTCCACCCAGCTCGCCGGCATCCGCCTCGGCTGAGACAAAGGTCCTCGTCGCCGGAGTGGCGGTCTCCCTCCTTCTCGAACGCGAGGACTGGGCAGCCGCCCGGACTAGTTAGTCGTGCTAACTTTTCGTTGGTGAACGCGAAGGTCGCCCTCTACGTCGGCGGACTCCTGGGCCCGTTCGGCGGCGGCGTGGTCGCGGCGATGCTGCCGGAACTCGGCGCCACCTTCGCCATCTCCCCCGGCCTGGCCGCCTCATCGCTGACGGCCTACCTCCTGCCCTTCGCCGCCGTCATGCTGGTGTCCGGCACACTCGGCGAACGGTGGGGCCTGGCCCGCACCATCCGGCTCGGCTACCTGGTCTACGTCGCGGCCGCACTGCTCGCCGCCGTCGTCCCGTGGTTCTGGCTGTTCCAGGCGACCCGCGGGCTCCAGGGCATGGCCAACGCGTTCACCACTCCGCTGCTGATGGCCAAGCTGGCCTCGGCCACGCCGACCCATCGCCTGGGCCGGGCGCTGGGCACATTCGGCGCGATGCAGGCCCTCGGCCAGACGTCGGCGCCGCTGATCGGCGGGATCGCCGCAGAGGGCTCGTGGCAGTGGGCCTTCGTCGGGATCGCGGCGGTCGCGGCCGTCCTCGCGGCATGCCCGCTGCCGAAGGACGAGCAGCACCACGGGGACGCGCCGCCCGCGCCGCTGCGCTCGATCTGGCAACCCGTGGTGCTCTGGGCGGGGGCACTGGTGTTCGTGACCGGGGCATGCCTGCCCGGCCTGTCGTTCCTGGTGGCGTTCCGGCTGGACGACGCGTTCGCGCTCAGCCCGGCCACCCGCGGCGTGGTGCTCACCGCGTACGGCGTGGCAGGGATGATCGGGGCACGGCTCGTCGGCAGCGCCACGGACCGGTTCGGCAGCCGCGCGGCGGTCAGCGGTGGCCTCGCGGTCGGCGGCCTCACCGTCTCCGCGATCGCAGTCACGACGTCGCTGCCGGTGGTGACCGCGGCCTGGGCCCTCGCAGGCGTCGCCGCGCAACTGGTGCTGGTCGGGGTCAACACCACCGTTCTGGCCAGTCAGCCTGCGGGTCGAAGCGGGGCGATCTCGGTGGTCACATCGCTGCGCTTCCTCGGGATGTCGACCTCGCCCGCGGCGTTCACCGGTCTCTATCGGAGCGACCCGGCCCTGGGCTTCCTCGTCCCGGCCGCCGCGATGGCGGCCACCATCCCGGCCATCACGCTGCTGTGGCGGCGCGACGTCAGGCGTAGGGGTCGGTGATCTCGCGCAACTGCGTCAGGGCCCGGCGTAACTGCGCCATGCGTTGCTTGCCGAGGTGCGCCTCCCATTCCGCCTCGACCTCCGCGACGGCCGCGTTGGCGATCGGGACGGCCTTCTGGCCCTTCGGCGCGATCCTGATCAGGCGCGCCCGCCCGTCGGTCGGGTCGGGCACCCGCTCGACCCAGCCGCCCTTCTCCAACTGGTCCACCAGGAACCCCGCGGTCTGCTTGGTCACCTGAGCCTGCTCGGCGAGGTCGGTCAGCCGCGATCCCTCAGGAGCGATCCGCTGAAGGATCTTCATCTGCGCGACGGAGAAGTCGCACCCCGCGTCGGCCAGCGCCGCGAAGACGCGCTTCTCCATCCACCGGTACGGGATGTAGAGCAGGAGCCCCACATTGAGTTCAGCTTCGTCCTCGCGCACGTCCACCCCTTGACGTTAGTCAGTCACTCTGGCTAATGTAGTCAGCCGCACTGACTAACTCTACGGCCGTGAAGATGTGCGGCGAGGATGTTCTGAATCGACTGTACGCGGGCGTTCGGGCGCGCCATGTTCACGACTGAGAGCGCTATTGAGAACCGACCCAGCGACGGTGTCCCGGGCCAGGGCGAGCGGTCGGTGCAGGTAGCAGCACCCTTCGCAACCATCCACCCGTGAATACCGCCAGTTTTGAATGAGACACAGAGAGGGTCGGCATCCGCTATGGATCGCGAACAGAGCTGGAAGGTCATCGAGCGGGAACGACTCAGCCTCGCGGACCTGCTGGAGTCCCTCACCGAGGAGGAATGGGAGCAGCCCTCCCTGTGCGACGGCTGGCGCATCCGGGACCTGGCCGCGCACGTGAGCCTCGCGCCGCATCCCCCGGGACCGTGGTCCATGCTCGTCGAGGGCGTGCGAGCCCGCGGCAGCTTCAACCGGCTCAACCACGACGTCTCGGTGCGCGCGGCGGAGCGGCCACCGCCCGAGATCGTCGCCGATCTCCGCGCCCACGCGGGCCCCCGCCTGC
>JBOGDE010000484.1:0-3292 GCA_050701695.1 Micromonosporaceae bacterium | reverse complement strand
CTGCCGTAGCGCCAGCGCCCGCCGCAGGTACAGGTGCGCGTCGTGCTCCCAGGTGAAGCCGATGCCGCCGAGCACCTGGACGCAGTCCTTGGCGTCGTCGACCGCGGCGTCGAGTGCGATGCTCGCCGCGACCGCGGCGGCGAGCGGGTGTTCCGGGCCGCCGACCGCCCGGGCCGCGTCCCAGGCCGCCGCGCTGGCCCGTTCCAGCCGGCACAGCATGCCCGCACAGAGGTGCTTCACCGCTTGGAACGACCCGATCGGCCGCCCGAACTGCTGCCGCAGCTTCGCGTACCCGGTGGCGGTGCGCAGGCACCACGCGGCGACGCCGGCCGCTTCGGCGGCGTACAGCGTCGCGGCCAGCTCCCGGGCCCGTTGCGGTTCCGGCCCCTCGAAACACCTTTCCGGGGGTACGGCGAGCCGGACGCCCGCCAGCCCGCGCGAGAAGTCGACCGGCTCCCGCGGGGTCAGCTCCACCGACGGGTGGTCGGTCTCGACCAGACACCAGCTCCGGCCGCCGACCGGCACCAGCAGATGTGTCGTCTGGCCGGCACACAGCACCGGCCCGACCTCGACGACACCCTCCTGAACAGCCCGCGCCCCGGGCAGCGCGACCGCGACGGTCACCTGGCCGGCGGCGAGCTTGGGGAGGAGCTCGTCGCCGGCCGGCGTACCGGCGAGCAGCAGGCTGGCGAGGGTGGTCGGGAGCAGCGGACCTCCGGCGAGAACCTCGGCGCACGCCTCCAGCGCGGCGGCGAGGTCGACCACGGATCCATCCGCACCGCCCGCCGCCTCGGGTACGGCGATGGCGTACAGCCCCAGGTCGGCGAGGTCGTGCCAGTCCGCGCCGCGACCGGTCGGCTCCTGGCCGCGTACCGCCTGCGGCGGCTCGGTGCGAGCGGCCCACCGCGCGATCGTCTGCCGCATCGACTCTTGCTCGTCGGTGATCGCGATCGGCACGCAGCACCCCTTCCACGGTTACTCTGAAGTAGCTCATTATAGAACGTGTTCTAGTCATTTCCGGAGGTCGGAAACGGGCGCGACATCAGGTGGAAGCGGCAAGGGAACGGTTTCCCGGTCGGGTAGGGTGTAACACGTTCACTCGGGGAAGGAAGTGCCTGACATGACAGCGTCGTCCCGGACCCGTACGTCCGGAAATGGGTTGAGTGCGCTCGCCGACAGCGAGCTCGCCTCGGCCGCCCAGCGGGACCGTCGGCGGCGGATCATCAACGCCACGCTGACCCTCGCCTCCAAGGGCGGCTACGACGCGGTCCAGATGCGCGCCGTCGCCGAGCAGGCCGATGTCGCGCTGGGCACCCTGTACCGCTACTTCCCGTCGAAGATCCACCTGCTGGTCTCGGCGCTGGCCTGGCAGTTCGAGGTGATCCAGGACCGGATGCGCCGCAGCCACATCCCCGGCGAAGGGGCGTACGACAGGATGCTCGTGGTGGTCGGTCGGCTGACCCGGGCGATGCAGCGTGACCCGCTGCTGACCGAGGCAATGACCCGGGCGTTCATGTTCGCCGACGCCACCGCCGCCGCGGAGGTCGACGCGGTGGGGCGACTGATGGACGAGACCTTCGCCAAGGCGATGGCCGACCCCGGCGAACCCACCGAAGAGCAGGTCGCGATCGCCGGGGTGATCAGCGACGTGTGGCTGTCCAACCTGGTCAAGTGGGTGACCCGGCGGGCGTCGGCGAAGGACGTCACCGACCACCTGGAGCTGACCCTGCGGCTGTTGCTGCGCCCCTCGCACTGACCTCAGTCGCACTAACCTCAGGAGAACCAGAGCGAGTGCGTCGCGGTGGCGCCGCCGTCGGCGACGAACTCCGCGCCGGTGCAGTACGAGCTCTCGTCGCTGCCCAGGAACACCACCAGCTCCGCGATCTCCTCCGAGGTGCCGACCCGGCGTAGCGGCACCTTCTTGGCCAGAATGCTCATGTCGAGGTCGAGCCCGCCCGCGGCCTGGCGCGGCATCGCGGTGTCGATCACCCCGGGGTGCACCGAGTTCACCCGGATCCCCTGCTCACCCAGCTCCACCGCGGCGACCTTGGTCATGCCACGGATCGCGAACTTGCTCGCCGCGTACGCGATCAGGTACGGCATCCCGCCCAGCCCTTCCACGGACGAGATGTTGACGATCGAGCCACCTCCGGCTTCGGTCATCGGCGCCACCGCGGAGCGGATGCCCAGGAAGGTGCCGAACTGGTTGACCCTGATCACCCGCTCGTACTCCTCCAGGCTGGTCTGCGTGATCGGCGACAGCGTGAGGACCCCCGCGTTGTTCACCAGTACGTCCAGCCGCCCGTACGCCTGCAGCAGCTCGGCGATCGCGTCCGCCCAGTCGGACTCCGAGGACACGTCGAGGTGGCGGTAGCGAGCCGCCTCACCCAGCTCGTCGGCGAGCTCCTTGCCGGGCTCGTCGAGTACGTCGGCGACCATCACCCTGGCGCCCTCGGCGACGTACCGCCGGGCGGCCGCGGCGCCCTGCCCGCGCGCCGCTCCGGTGATCAGCGCGACCTTCCCCGACAGTCTCATCCGGCGAGCTCCTCACGTAGTTGCGGCTTGCAGACCCGACAGGCGGTCAGCTCCGGCTCGTCCCCGGTACGGGAATGCAGGTCGTCGCGGTGAGCGATCAGCTGGCAGTCACGGCGGTGCACCGTCGTACCGTCCCCGGCGACCACGAGAGACTCGGCTTCGCCAACCGTCCGGCCGCCGGACCGCGCCACCACCTCGGCGAGCACCAGCAGGGTGTCGGCGAGCTGGCGCTGGCTCTCCCGCTGGTCGGAGGCGATCCGCGCCAGCCAGGCTCCGAAGTAGAGGAACCCGCCGGCGAAGGTCAGCCCGAGCCCGAGCAGCCCGCCGGAGACCAGGTAGGAGATCTGGTCGTAGAGGTACGGGGTGTGCGCGGCGCCGTACCAGCCGAGGCCGATCACGAGCAGCCCGAGCGGGAGCAGCACCGCGCCCGCGACGAACAGCACCAGCTGCAGCACCTGGCGCCGCTGGTCCCGCTTGACCGCGCTCTCCGGCCGCGCCTGCGACCGTGCCGCCACCACCGGCATGACTGTCGTGGTCATCGCTGCCCCTTCCGTAGGTCCGGTACGCCGGAGACCAGCCCGTGTTCGCAGGAGGTCGCGCCGGCGAGCACCAGATTTCCGGCCCGCTGCAGCGCCCAGCCGACACCCGCGGCGATCGCCAGCGCCCCGAGCAGCAGCAGCTTCGGGATCGTGCCGAGCGGCGGCAGCTCCATCCCGGCCCGGTTCACCGGCTGCTCGCCCGGCGCCCCGCCTCCGGG
>JBOGDE010000483.1:0-3293 GCA_050701695.1 Micromonosporaceae bacterium | reverse complement strand
GTGCCGCGGTGGTCGAGCGCGATCACCTGGTAGCCGGCGTCGAGCAGCGCCGGCGTCTGGTGGTCCAGCCAGACCGCCGAGCGGGTGGCGGCCGGGGGCAGCAGCAGCACCGGATCGCCGGCGCCGCGCACGTCGTAGACCAGCTGCGCGCCGGATACCGAAACAGTCACCACGGCCCCTCCGGGTGGCCCGGACATCACGGATGTTGTTCCAGCCGATCCGACGGCATGCCACCCGGTCAACAAAAGTGACGACTTCTCGCCGTAAACATTTCCGACAATGGCTATGGCTACTTGTCGCCACTAGCTCCGTTCCACGTTGGCAATGCCTCCCGGCTCGACAAACATGACAGATCATCGGTCGAAACATTCACGTGCCTGGAGCTGTTTCGCGCTCCGGTGAGCTTGCGGGCGAACCACCAGCGCAGAGGCGTCGCCGGGTCGGTACGCCGTCATCCCGTTCGAGGAGGGTCGAGGGCAATGGCAGAGACTTCGCAGCGGGACGCGATCGCGGTCGTCGGCATGGCGTGCCGGTTCCCAGGGGCGCGCAACGTCGACCAGTTCTGGCGCAACATGCTCGACGGCACGGTGTCGATCGTGCCGCTCGACGACGACGCGATGCGCGCCGCCGGCGTACCCGACAAGGACCTGCAGGACCCCAACTACGTCAAGGCGGGGGCGCTGATCGACGACGTGGAGTGGCTGGACGCCGCCTTCTTCGGCCTCAGCCAGCGGGAGGCCGAGGTGCTCGACCCGCAGCACCGGGTGATGCTGGAGGTCAGCCACACCGCGCTGCAGCACGCCGGTCACGAGCCCAGCCGGTACCCCGGCCGGATCGGGGTGTACGCCGGCGCCCGGCACAACGCGTACCGCGCGGACAACATCGAGCGCAACGCGAAGGTCAACCGGGCCGCGGGCGACCTGCTCGCCACCGTCTCCAACGACACCGACTACGTGGCCACCGGGGTGGCGTACCGGCTGAACCTGCGGGGCCCCGCGATCACCTCGGTGACCGCCTGCTCAACCTCGCTGGTCGCCACCCACCAGGCGTACCGGGCGTTGCTCGCCGACGAGTGTGACCTGGCGCTCGCCGGTGGGGTGGAGATCGCGTTCCCGGTGGTACGCGGCTACCGGTACGCCGAGGGTTCGATCACCTCACCCGACGGGCAGGTACGCCCGTTCGACGCCAACGCCCGGGGCACGGTGTTCGGCAACGGGTGCGGGGTGGTGGTGCTCAAGCGGCTGGGTGACGCGATCGCCGACGGCGACACCATCCACGCCGTGGTGCTCAGCTCCGCGATCAACAACGACGGCGCCGAGAAGGGCGCCTTCGCCGCGCCCAGCGAGACCGGGCAGGCCCGGGTGATCGAGGCCGCGCTGCGGCAGGCCGGCGTCAACCCCGAGACCATCGGGTACGTCGAGGCACACGGCACCGGCACGATCGTCGGCGACCCGCTGGAGATCCGCGCGCTGACCAACGCGTACCGCAGGCACACCGATCGGGTCGGCTACTGCGCGATCGCCTCGGCGAAGGCCAACGTCGGGCACCTCGGTGCCGCGGCCGGGGTGTGCGGGATGATCAAAGCGATCCACTGTGTACGGGACGGCGTACTGCCGCCGGCGGTGAACCTGGAGGAGACCAACCCGGCCATCGACTTCGAGTCCAGCCCGTTCCAGCTGCACACCACGGTGCGGGAGTGGGCCGACACCGACGGGCCCCGGCGGGCCGGGGTCAGCTCGTTCGGGATCGGCGGCACCAACGCCCACCTGATCCTGGAGCAGCCGCCGCGGCCACCGGAGCCGGAGCGCTCGCCGCTGCCGTACCAGCTGATCGCGCTCTCGGCCCGGACCACGACGGCGCTGGACACCGCGTCCGGCCAGCTCGCCGAGCACCTGAAGCGCCCCGTCGGCGCCGAGCTGGCCGACGTCGCGTACACCCTGAACGTGGGGCGTGCCTCGCTCGCCGCGCGGCGGGTGGCGGTGGCGCGAGACACCGCGCACCTGGTCGAGCAGCTGGAGGCCGGTGGGCTGCCGACGGTCACGGTGCCGGTCGGCGCCGACCGCCAGGTGGGCTTCCTGTTCCCCGGGCAGGGCTCCCAGTACGTCGGGATGGGCCGCGGCCTGTACCAGCACCTGCCCGCCTTCAAGAGTGCACTGGACTGGTGCGCGGAGCGGCTGCGGGAGACCCACGACCTGGACCTGTTCGGGCTGCTCTACCCCGAGGGGCCGGGCGATGACGCCGCCGCCCGGCTGAGCCAGACCGGCGCGACCCAGCCCGCGCTGTTCTCCGTGGAGTACGCACTGGCCCAGCAGCTGCGCGAATGGGGCGTCGAGCCCGGGGTGCTGCTCGGACACAGCGTCGGTGAGTACGTCGCCGCCTGCCTGAGCGGCGTGATGCGCGCGGAGGACGCGCTGCGGCTGATCGCCGACCGGGGCGCGCTGATGCAGCAGCAGCCCACCGGCTCGATGCTGGCGGTGATGCTCCCCGAGGAGCACCTGCTGCCGCAGCTGCCGCCCGAGGTCGACCTGGCGGCGGTCAACGCCCCTGGCGCGTGCACCGTCTCCGGTGAGGACCGGGTGATCCGCGAGCTGCAGCAGACCCTGGCGATGCAGGGGATCGGGTACCGGCAGCTGCACACCTCGCACGCGTTCCACTCCCGGATGATGGACCCGATCCTGGAGACCTTCCGGGAACGGGTGGCCGCGGTGCCGCTCAGTGCGCCGCAGATCCCGTTCCTGTCCAACCTGACCGGCGGGTTCATCACCGCCGAGCAGGCGGTCGACCCGGACTACTGGGTACGGCACCTGCGCTCCTGCGTACGGTTCTCCGACGCGCTGGCGACGCTGGTCGAGGCGGGGCACGTGCTCGCCGAGGTGGGGCCGGGGCGCACCCTGACCACGCTGGTCAACGCGCACCAGAGCCAGCCCAGCCCGGGCCGGCCGGGCGCGGTCACCACGATGCCGGCGCCGGACCAGCGGGACGGCGAAGCTGATGACCTTCCGTCAGCGCTGCGCGGGCTGGGCACGATCTGGGCGTCCGGTGCGGCGGTGGACTGGGACCGGTTCTGGAGCCCGCAGCGGCGTTCCCGGATCCCGTTGCCGGGCTACCCGTACGAGCGGGAGCGGTACTGGGTGGACCCGGACGAGACGATCGCCGGTGTCGAGGAGGAGGCCGGGCCGTACTACCTGCCGGTGTGGCGGGAGACCGACCCGCCGCTGGCCGACCCGGCGGCCGCGACCGCCGACGACGCCCACTGGGTGCTCTTCGCCGCGCCCGGCGACGCCCGGCTGGCC
>JBOGDE010000482.1:0-3294 GCA_050701695.1 Micromonosporaceae bacterium | reverse complement strand
GTACGACATCGGCGAATCCCGCCGGCTGTGGAGCGGACCGGACCCGGGCGCCTACCGGAAGGAGTCCGACACCGTGGTGCCCGACTACGCGATCCTCACCGGCGCCGGTTTCAGCGACGTGTGGACGTACCAACTCTCGACCGGAGACAAGCTGCGGTGCGCCGGGTCCAACTACGTCGTCGCGGCCGGCGACGGCTGGCTGGTCACGGGGCTGTCCCACCTCCAGGACGGTGACAAGCCCACGCTCCGGTACTTCGCCCTCTGAGCGACCCCCGCCGCTACCCGGACGGCTTGACCGACCGCAGTAGTACGGTCGCCACGTCGACCACCTCGACGTCGTCGGCCGCGTCCCCGGAGGACTTCTTGCCGGTGACGCCGTCGTCGAGCATCGTCATGCAGAACGGGCAGCTCACCGCGATCGTCCTGGCGCCCGTACCGATGGCTTCCTCGACCCGGTTGACGTTGATCCGCTGACCGATCCGCTCTTCCATCCACATCCGGGCACCGCCGGCGCCGCAGCAGAACGACCGCTCCGCGAACCGCTCCATCTCGGTGAACCCGGACCCGGCGCCTTTGAAAGGCGCCGTCAAGGCGCCGAGCACCTCGCGCGGCGGGGCGAACACCCGGTTGTGCCGGCCCAGGTAGCACGGGTCGTGGTACGTCACACCACCGTCGAGCTGCTGCACCGGCGTCAGCTTCCCGGACTCCACCAGCTTCGCCAGCAGCTGGGTGTGGTGGATGACGTCGAAGTGGCCGCCGAGCTGGCCGTACTCGTTGGCGAGGGTGTTGAAGCAGTGCGGGCAGGTGGCGACGATCTTCTTCACCGGCCGCTCGCCGAAGACCTCGTTGAGGGTCTCGGCGGTCTGCTGCGCCATCATCTGGAACAGGAACTCGTTGCCGACGCGGCGCGCGGGGTCACCCGTACACGTCTCGCCCTCACCGAGGATCGCGAACTTCACGCCGGCCTCGTTGAGCAAGGTGGCAACCGCCCGGGTGGTCTTCTTCGCGCCATCGTCGAACGCGCCCGCGCAGCCCACCCAGAAGAGATATTCGAAGTCGTCCTCGGGCCCGGTGGCGCGCGGCACCTCGAAGTCCAGGCCCTTGGTCCAGTCCTCGCGGTCGCGCTGCGACGCGCCCCAGGGATTGCCCTTGTTCTCCAGGTTGCGCAGCATCACGCCGGCCTCGCTGGGGAAACTGGACTCGATCATCACCTGGTAGCGGCGCATGTCCACGATGTGGTCGACATGCTCGATGTCGACCGGGCACTGCTCCACGCACGCCCCGCAGGTGGTGCACGACCACAGCACGTCCGGGTCGATGATCCCGCCGTCCTCGATCGCGCCGACCAGCGGCCGCTCCGCCTCCTTCATCGCCGCCTCGGGCACCTTCGCCAGCTGCGCTTCCGTGGCGACCTCCTCGCCGAGCGGGTCCTTGCGACCCCCCGCCAAGGTGTACGGCGCCTTCGCGAACGCGTGGTCGCGCAGGTTCATGATCAGCAGCTTCGGGGAGAGCGGCTTCTCGGTGTTCCACGCCGGGCACTGCGACTGGCAGCGGCCGCACTCCGTACACGTCGAGAAGTCGAGCAGCCCCTTCCAGGTGAAGTCGCCGACCTGGCCGATGCCGAACGGGGTCTTCTCCGGGTCCGCCTCTTCGAAGTCGAGCGGCTTGCCGTCCTCCAGGATCGGCTGCACCGCGCCGAGCGCGAGCGGCAGCCGCTTGGTGGAGACGTTGATCGGCGCGGTGAAGATGTGCAGGTGCTTGGAGTACAGCACGATGATCAGGAACGCCAGCATCACGCCGATGTGGGCGAGCAGTCCGACCGACTCGATCCACTCGTTGGCGGTCGCTCCGGCCGGTGCGAGCAGCTCACCCACACCGAGGGAGACCCAGGCACCCGAGTCGTACGGCAGGTTTCCGACCGCCGCGGCGGCGCCGCGGAACAGGAACATCGTCCAGATCACGTTGAAGATCATGAACAGGATCAGCCACGCGCCGCTGGTGTGCGAGCCGTAGAACCGGGACTTGCGGTCGAGCCGCTGCGGCGCCTGCCGTACCCGCATGACCGCGAACGCCGCCAGCGAGACCAGCACCATCACGGCGATGAAGTCCTGCAGGAAGCCGAGCACCGCCCAGCGGCCGATCAGCGGGATGTGGAAGTCGTGGTCGAACAGCGCACCGTACGCCTCGAGGTAGACCGAGGCGAGGATGACGAAGCCCCAGAAGGTGAAGAAGTGCGCCAGGCCGGGGATCGACCACCGCAGCAGCCGCTGCTGGCCGAACACCTCGACGACCTGGGCCTTGAGCCGCTCGCCGATGTGCTCCAGGCGGCCGGGCGCGGCCTGACCGGAGCGGATCAGCCGGTAGATCCACCACACGCGCTGCCCGGCGAACGCCAGGGTCACCACCGTCATGAGCAGCCCGATGATCAGGCGCCACGTCATCACGTCACGTACCTCCTCGTGACACTGCCTCCTGGACGAAGCAGGCGGACGCCCGCCACTCTATCCACAGACTTACCGGTGAGTAACGTGAGGCTGGCCTCACCCCTGCAAACCCACCCTAGTCCCGCGAGATCGCCGTTCCGGGAACGACCCTGCCACCCAGTGGGCGGGTCCGTTCCCGAAACGGCGATCCTCAGAGTGAGGGTCGGTCAGTCAACGAAGTCGACTGTTAGGTAGACCTCGAATCTCGGGTCGTCGCCGGTGGCGTTGATTTGGTAGCAGCCATCGCCGTTCACACCCTTCGGGTAGCCGAAGCAGGGCGGCAGCGCGCCGGGCGCGACGTCGAGGCTGATGACGCCCGACGCGGTGTTCCACTCCAGCTCGTCGCAGCTCTGCGCGCGACCCGACGTGGGCCTCGAGAACGGGGTCCAGCCTTCCGGCGTCGCCTGGCAGATGTCCCTCTTCCGGCCGTCGTGCTCGATGCCCTGCACCTTGATCGCGATCTGGTCGGGAGCGTTCTCGATCACGACGCCGCGTCCCGGTTCCTGGTCCCCGTCGTCCAGCCCGACCCAGTCCGGCGCCTTGACCTTGTGTACGCCGGTCGCCAGCTCCGGCCGGTACTGCCCGTTCACCTCGAACACGAATTCCAGCTCGCCCCGGCGGTTGAAGAAGGTGTTGTCGGCGTCGTCGGTGACGCGGATCTTGTGGAACGTGACCCGCACCGTGCCGTGGTCGGCCTTCGGCTCGGGCGGGGTGGTCAGCTTCGCGGTGTGGAACTGCTTGTGGCCCTGCCCGTCGACGACCTTCAGAATCACGTGGTACGTGGTGCCGTACTTCAACGTCGCCTTCGTCG
>JBOGDE010000481.1:0-3296 GCA_050701695.1 Micromonosporaceae bacterium | reverse complement strand
ACATCGGCATGCTCGACGCGCTCATCCAAGCCGCCGCCGGCCAACCCTGGATCCCCACCACCGCCTGACCATCAAGCCCCCACACGGCTCCCAGACGCCTCGATTCAGGGACCTATCCAGTTACATTGCGGGTTGCCTGATATCGGTGCGAGATGGACGCAGGGCGGCGACTTTGTCGGCTTCCTTGACTGATCGGTGACGATGGCGATGGCGATGGAACATAGTGTTCTTCTCAACGAGTTTGCGGTTCAGGCTGGCGGGCTCATCGAGATATATGCGGCGGGTACCGATCGCGACGGGTGGCTGCGGGCGTTTCGTGCGCTCCGCGAGGCTGGCTACCCCGTCGTCGTCACCGACAACGAGAGCGGGGCTGTCGCAGTCGGGTCGCAGATGTTCGAAGAGTTCAATGGCAGGTACAGCGTGGCCGTCTCGGTGGGCAGGCAGATATGGACCGCGACAATGCATGCGCCGGATGTCATCGACCTGCAAGGGGATCCGCGGGATGTCACGTCGTCTGGCGATCTCGACGACGTCCTTCAGCTGATGAGGCGTCTGCACGAAGCGCTGGGAAGGCCTGTCATCCTGGTCCCCGAGACCCTGAACTACGAGAGTATCGAGCCGTATGTGACCGTGCCCTGATCACGAGCCGTCTGATGGCCAATGGTTTCCCGTTCCGCCGAGGTCGAGGCGACCGACTCTGCGGTGTACGCGGTGACGGCGAGCGCTTCGGGCGGTGCGGGCAGTTTCGCGGCGACGCCGTTGGGTCCGTCATCGACATGGCAGGTGAGTACCCAGACCGGCGACTTCTCGTGGTCCTATCCGCTGCGGGTACCGCCGGCGGTGAACGGTCCCGCGCCTGAGCTGACGATCGGGTACTCATCGGGATCGGTGGACGGGCGTACCGCGTCGACGAACAATCAGCCGTCGTGGATCGGCGAGGGCCACGGCATGGAGACCGGGTACGTCGAGCGCAAGTACGTGTCCTGCTCGGACGACATGTCCGGCGGCAACAACACCACGACCACCGGTGACCTGTGTTGGAAGACCGAGAACGCGACCCTGGTGCTGGGCGGCCGGTCCGGTGAGCTGGTGAAGGCCGCGGACGGCAGTTGGCGCCTGGAGAAGGATGACGGGTCGCGGATTGTCCGGTTGACCGGTGCCGCCAACGGTGCGCGTAACGGTGAGTACTGGCGGCTGACCACCACCGATGGCACCCACTACTACTTCGGGCTCCACAAGCGCTACGCCACCGACACGGCCGCCACCAACTCGACGTGGACAGTGCCCGTGTTCGGCAACCAGAGCGGAGAGCCGTGTCACGCGACGTCGTACGCGTCGTCGTCGTGTACCCAGGCGTGGCGGTGGAACGTCGACTATGTCGTCGACCCGCACGGCAACACGATGACGTACAACTACGGCAAGGAGACCAACAACTACGGCCGTAACAACAACACCGCGGTCTCTTCGTACGTCCGGGGCGGGTATCTCAAGAGCATCGAGTACGGCGAGCGTGCCGGCAGCGAGCACACCACGAGCGCGCCGTCGAAGGTCGCCTTCACCATCGCCGAGCGCTGTACCCCGTCCGGCACGATCACCTGCGCGGAGTCGCAGCTGACCGCGGCCAACGCGCGGTACTGGCCCGATGTCCCGTACGACCAGATCTGCACCTCGAGCACCTCGTGCCCGAACGCGTACGCCCCGGCGTTCTTCACCCGCAAGCGCCTCACGGGCGTCACCACGTCGGTGTGGGGTGGTTCCGCGTACAGTCCGGTCGACCATTGGGCGCTGACCCAGTCGTTCCCCGCGACCGGCGACGAGACCAGCGCGGGGCTGTGGCTCAACTCGATCCAGCACACCGGCAAGGTCGGTGGGGATGCGGTGCTGCCGTACGTGTCGTTCACCGGGGTGCAGCTGGACAATCGGGTCGACTACACCGGCGACGGTGCGCCGCGGATGATCAAGTGGCGGATCGCGGGTGTCCACACCGAATCCGGTGGCCGGATCTCGGTCACCTACTCCGACAAGGAATGCGTGCCGGGCAGCAACATGCTCTCTGCCCCGCACACGAACACCAAGCGGTGTTTCCCGATCAACTGGGCCGCCGAGGGCCAGCAGAGCTCGCTGCACTATTTCCACAAGTACGTGGTCACTCAGGTTGTGCAGGACGACGCGTCGTTCACCGACGTGGACCAGGTCAGCTCCTACTCCTACGTCGGGTCGCCGGCGTGGGCGTACGACGACAACGAACTGACGCTGCCGAAGAACCGCACCTGGGGTAACTGGCGGGGCTATCAGAGCGTCGACGTGAAGCTGGGCGCACCCGGCCAGCAGACCCGTAGCCGTTACCTGTACCTGCGCGGGATGAACGGCGACTACCTGCCCGGTGGCGGGAAGCGTTCGGTGACAGTCACCGATTCACAGGGCGGTACGGTCGCCGACCATCCGCGCGCGAACGGGTTCGTCCGCGAGACCATCACGTACAACGGTGCGGCCGGCGCGGAGATCTCCGGCACCATCAATGACCTGTGGGTCAGCGCGGCGACCGCCACCTCCGGTTCGAAGACCGCGACGTTGATGGGCACGGCGAAGACCCGCACCCGCACCGCCCTGGCCGCTGGTGGTCACCGGGTCAGCGAGGTCGCCACCACCTTCGACGGATACGGTATGCCGACCCAGGTCGACGACCGCGGTGACGTGGCGACGGCGACCGACGACATGTGCACCCGCAACACCTATGTGCGCAACAGCGGCAGCTGGATCATGTCGAACCTCTCGCGCAGCGAGACCGTGTCGGCCGGCTGCGCCGCGACACCAGACCGTCCCGCCGATGTGGTCTCCGACCAGCGGATGTACTACGACGGCGCGACCTCGCTGACCACGGCGCCTACCCGTGGCCTGCTGACCAGGGCCGAGACGCTCACCGGCTGGACCACCGACCCGGTCTACACCACGACCACCACCGCCACCTACGACGCCCATGGGCGGGCACTGACGGCGGCGGATGTGTTGGGGCGTACCACGCAGACCGGGTACACACCGGCCACCGGCGGTCCGGTCACCGCGATCACCACCACCAACGCGAAGGGGCATGTCGCTACCAAGACGCTCAATCCGGCGTGGGGTAACGCGACGGTGGAGGAGGACGCGAACGGTCGGCGTACCGATCTCGCGTTCGACCCGGTGGGTCGGCTGACCGCGGTGTGGCTGCCCGGCCGTTCGAAGTCCGGCGGCGCGACACCGAACATGAAGTTCGGCTACACCATGAGCCGCACCGGGCTCGACGTGGTCACCACTGA
>JBOGDE010000480.1:0-3307 GCA_050701695.1 Micromonosporaceae bacterium | reverse complement strand
CCGCCCAGCAGTCCCGTTCCCGGTCGGTACGCCGCAGCGCGATGCAGCGGGCCGGGGCCGACCTGGCGCTGGTCGGGCTGGCGGTGCTGGCGTGGCTGCAGCTGCGACAGTACGGTGCCCCGCTGCTGGGGCTGCGGATCGACCCGGTGCTGGTGGTCGCGCCCACCCTCGGGGTGCTGGCGGCGACCGTACTGGTGCTGCGGGTGCTGCCACTGCTCACCCGGGGTGCCGAACGCGGCGCGGCGCGGCGGCACTCGTTCGGGCTGCTGCTCGGGGCGTGGCAGGCCGGTCGCCGCCCCCACGCCGGTACGGTGCTGCTGCTCTCCCTGGCCGTCGCGGTCGCCACTCTGGCGATCTGTCTGGAGGGGATGTCCCGGCAGTCGGCGGTGGACGCGGCGAGCCACCGGGCCGGCGCCGACCTGCGGGTCACCGAGATCGGCCCGGCACCGCCGGACCGGGGCGACAAGCTTTCAGAGCTTCCGGGGGTACGTGAAGTGCTGCCCGCCGTCGCGTCGTCGACGGTGCTGGGCGGCCAGAGCGCGACCCTGCTCGCGGTCGATGCCGCACGGGCCGGCGGCATGCTGCGGCCCCGCGGCGGCGGCGCCTTCGGCACTCTCGACTCGGACGCCGGGTCCGGGGAGGCCGGGTCCGGGGAGGCCGTGCGTTTCCCGGCCGGCACCACCCGGCTGGTCGGCATACTGACCGCCACCACCGACGGCTCGGGCCGGCTCCCCGCACTGAGCACCGCGGCCGACGTGGTCGACCGGCACGGCGTGGTGCGCCGGCTCCCGCTGCCGCCGGCGACCCCCGACGGCACCGCCGTGCGGTTCGACCTGGCGCTCGGCGAGAACGTCACCGGCCTGTACGGCTTCCGGATCGACGGGCTGGCCGGGCGGGGCACCGACACCAGACTGACCTGGTCGGTCACCGAGCTGGCGACGGTGGCCGGCGGCGGTGCCCGTACCCCGGTGGAGATCGGCGAGGGCTGGGCGGCCGGCCACGAACAGCTGGGCAGCAACCAGCTCGTGGAGCAGACGATCCGGCTCTCGGACGCCACGGTCACCACGGCGCCGGGCCGGCTCACCGTCATCCGCCAGGTCACGGTGCTCGCCCGGTGGGCCCTGGCCACGCCGGCGTTCGGCTACGGCGTACTGCGGCCGGGCAGCCGTACCGCCGGGCCGCTCCCGGTGCTGGTCACACCGCAGGCGCTGCGCGCCACCGGGGGCACCGTGGGCGGCACGTTCCAGCTGCCCACCCCGAGCGGCGAGACCCCCGCGAAGGTGACGGGGGTGATCGAGTCGGTGCCCGGCGTACCCAACCCGTACGCGGTGGTGGTCGATCTGGCCGCGCTCACCCGCCAGGTGTACGCGGTGGCGGGCGACCCGCTGCGGCCCACCGAGTGGCGGCTGGCCACCGAGCGGGACCGGCACGCCGAGGTGGCCCACCGGGTCGCCGCCACCCCCCGTACCGTGACCGTCGACCGGTACGCGATCGAGCCGGACCCGCTCGGCTCCGGCGCCCGGCTGGTGCTGCTGCCGGCGGCGCTCGCGGTGGCGCTGCTGGCCGGGCTGGGGATCGCCGTGGACGTACGCGCCACCGCCCGCAACCGTTCCGGGGAGCTGGCGGTGCTGCACACCATCGGCAGTACGCCCCGGCAGCTGTCCCGCGGGCTGGTCGCCGAACAGGCGCTGCTGGCCGGGCTGGGCGTACTCACCGGGCTCGGGATCGGCATCGGAGTCGCCGCTCTGATGGGACCCCTGCTGATCCTCACCCCGGACGCGGCCCGCCCGGTGCCGGAGCCGGTGCTGGTGGTCGAGCCGCTGTGGCTGGCGATCCCGGTGCTCGGGCTGCTGCTGCTCGCGTTCGGCCTCGCCTCCCGGGTCGCGGCCCGGGTACGCCGCAACCTGCCGGTGCTGATCGTCGGAGACGGCCAGTGACCCAGCGTCGGAGACGACCAGTGACCCAGCGTCGGAGACGACCAGTGACCCAGCGTCGGAGACGGCCAGTGACCCAGCGTCGGAGACGGCCAGTGACCCAGCGTCGGAGACGACCGATGACCCAGCGTCGGAGACGGCCAGTGATCCGCCGGATCCGGGCGCACCTGGCGCTGTTCGGGCTGCTCGGGCTGCTGGTGGCGGTCGCCACCGGGCTGCTCACCGCCGCCCCGCGGATCTCGAATCAGATCGCCGACACCGCGCTGCGTGCCGGGATCGCCGACGCCCACACCAGCATCCGCGACCTCACCGTCAGCCATGACCTCGGCACCCTTGCCCCGGAAGGCCCCACCGAGCTGGCCGACGAGCGGGACGCCGTGGCGGGCCGGCTACCGCAACGGTTGCGGCAGGCGGTGCGGCAACGCTGGTACGCGGTGCAGAGCGAGTCCGGCGCCGGGATCGCCGACTACTTCCCGGAGTTCGAGGGCGCGCCACCGCAGATCGACGTACGGATCCAGGACGGCTACGCCGACGCGGTACGGGTGGTGGCCGGCGCCCTGCCCGCCCCGCCGGAGCCGGACGCCGACGCCCTGCCCGCTCCGTCGGAGCCGGACGCCGGCGCCAGGGAGCTGGCGGTGCAGGTGGCGGTCTCGGAGCGGACCGCCGAGGTGCTCTCGCTACGGGTCGGATCGGAGTTCACCATCGAGGGCCCGATGCCGCTGCGGGTGACCGTCGCCGGGATCGTCGCGGCGATCGATCCGGAGGCGCCGATCTGGCAGGACCACCCCCGCAGCCTGCACCCGGAGATCCCGCGACCGTTCCAGGGCGACCCGCCGACGTACCTGGCGACCGGGCTGCTGCACCCGGAGACCAGCGGCGCGCTGCAGGCGAGCGGGTGGCCGGCGCAGGCGAGCTTCCGGTACCGACTGGACGAACAGCGGCTGCACGCCGGGCAGGCCCCGGCACTACTGGACGGGTTGCGCCAGCTCGATGTCGGGGCGCACGGCATCGAGGGAGCGCTGTTCACCACCGGGCTGGATCACCTGGTCGAACAGTTCCAGGCGCGCCGGAGCGCGGTCGGCGCGGTGGTCGCGGTGGTGCTGGCCGGGCTGCTCGGCGGCCTGGTCGGGGTGCTGCTGCTGGCGACCCGGATGACCGCCGAACGCCGCCGCGAGGAGCTGCGGCTGTGGCGGGCCCGCGGCGGGTCCCTGTGGCGGATCGCCGCGACGTTGGCGGGGGAGGCGGCGGTACCGGTGCTGCCGGCGGCGCTGCTCGGGGTCGCGGTGGGATTGGCGTACCCGGCACGTACGGCCGGGCCGCCGTGGCCGGCGCTGGCGGTCGCGGTGCTCGCGGTCGACGTACCGTGCGTGGTG
>JBOGDE010000479.1:0-3326 GCA_050701695.1 Micromonosporaceae bacterium | reverse complement strand
GGTCGCGCTCGCCGTGGTGGCGTGGTTCGTCGCGCCGGTGATCGCGCGGCGCGACAGCAAGCCGGGCCGGTCGCTGCTGCTGTCGACCGACGCCAACCGGGATCGGCTGGCCGCGGACTGGGCGGCGCGTATCGAGCGGGTGTGCGGCATCAAGGTGCGGGTACGCGGCATCGCGGCGTGGCCCACCGGCGCCGGGTACACGCTCGATGTCGACCTGCCACGCGGCGGCGCGACGTGGCGGAACATCGCCGATCACGGCGACGGGTTGGCGTCGGACGCGAGGCTCCCCCACGGGTGCGAGGTTGTCGCCCGGCGCGGTGCGCACCGCGGCTCGGCGCTGGTCGACGTCAGTACGGTCAATGCCCTTGCCACCACACACCACCTGACGGACACGACGCCATCAACGATCAACAACCCGCTCGATATCGGGGTGCTGCGTAACAGCGAGGCCGCTGACATCCTGGTGCGGTTTCACAACGTCGTGGTGGTTGGTCAGGTCGGCTCTGGTAAGACCAACCTGTTGCACGTGCTGACGCACCAGCTCGCCCGGTGCGTCGACACGGTGATTTGGCAGATTGACCTCACCGGCGGTCTGTCCCGGCCGTGGGTAACCCCGTGGTACGAGGACCGGGCGCCGCATCCGGTGATCGACTGGGTGGCGCACACGGAGGCGGAAGCGGCGCTGATGTTGGATGCCGCGCTCGCGATCATCAAGGGTCGCAAGCGTGCGTACGCCAAGCGAATGCGCGACGCGAACGACGACAAGTTGCCCGTGGGTCCCGACGTGCCACAGATCATGATCATGGTGGACGAGGGCGGCACGCTGCCGGCCGCGCTGCGCGACAAGCTGGTAACCATCGCGGACACCGGCCGGCCGGCTGCGGTTCGGGAGATCTACTGTGCGCTGCGCGCCACCGACGACTACCTGCCGGTGGAGCTGAAAGAACAGTCGCGGATCCGGATCGGCCAGCGGGTCAGTGCCGAGAAGGAATTGAACTTCCTGTACGGCTGGGAACACAAGATCGACCCGGAGGCCGCGCCTTACGCGGGGTGCGGGTTTCTTTTCCACGGCGAGGAAGGCGCGACCAGTCTCGTGCCGTACAAGTCGCACCGGGAGGAGCCGAGCCGGATCGACTCGGTAGCAACAACGGTGGCTGCGTGGCGTCCGTCCCTGGATACTGCTAGTGAGGAGCTGGCAGACGCGGTATCCCGCACAGGTGACGCCTACACGGGGCGGTGGCGGCGCACGCTGCCGGTTCTGTTCGCCGACAGCGGCGAGCTGGAGCCGACCACGGGAGGATCCGTGAGCACCGCACCCGAGCCGCGCGACCCGGAGCGCCAGGACATCTCGCACCTGTTCGAGCCCCCGCCGGGAGACACGCCGGCGGCGGCGCTGGAGCGGCTGCACGCACAGATGGACAAGCTCCGGGAGGTCGCCGAGGAGGATCCTTCGGTGGCTCAGCAGTTCGCCGACATCGTGACGAACATGGAGGTAGCCGATCCTCGCCACGGCGCTCCCGCGTTCACGCTGACCGGCTCGCACCTGGTGCTGGACATCATCGACCGGGCCGGGCCGGCGGGTATCGCTACTGAGGCGATCCTCCAGGCGTACGCCGACGCTGGCGGGACCGAGGTCCGGCAGACCGTACAGACCTGGCTCACCCAGGGCGTTGAGGCCGGGGCGATCGCCCGGGTACGGAAAGGGGTGTACGTCAGCTCGCGCAACCTGCCGGAGGGCCAGACGGGAGGCGGCGATGGGTAGCGAGCTGTACGCCGTCATCGAGGTCAACCAGGCCAGCGGTCAGCCGGACAGCCTCGTCGGGCTGTGGGGCGGGCTCGGTGGCCTGTTTGATGCCCAGCAGCACGCACACGAGGCAGAGCAGGACAGCCGTGCACGGGGCCGGCAAGAGAAGTACCGCGTGTACGAGCTGGTTGAGATGGAAGACGACGACTGAACAGAGCACTGACCGGGTTCCGTGCGGGCCGACCATCCCCGAAGGGGTGTGTCGGCCCGTTGCGGTGTCGGCCAGAGCCTCACACCGTTGCCCAGTGATTACGGCGTAATCACTGGGCGCGACACGCCCGACATCCCGGGTCCCCCTATCTGATATCAGGTTTTGGCAGGGTCCCGGGTATGGCATCGATCAAGGGACGCACACAGCGTCCCGCCACCACCGACACCGGCGACATACCGACGTTCGTACGTCTGCGCGAGGACGTACGAAGCGTGCTCGATCGGGGGGCGGCGGCGATGAACACCAGCCTTTCGGCGTTTGTCGAGGAGCTGGTACGTCGCGCTGAGAAAGACGAGCGCGGTCTACCCGTCTGGGTGCCTGCACAGCTCCCGTATGACGGCGACGCCGCATAGCGGGACCACCATCAACCAACTGAGCGAGAGGGGCGCCGCTGAGCGCTGACAACACCCATAAAAAGAGCTGACGGCCCCGGGAGTAACTCGGCTGCCAACCAAGTCCGGGACCGTCACCAAATACCAAAGGACGTGATCTTCATGCCTTTGGCGAGTACCCCTGTGCCGGGGAAGCTCGTCATGAGCGTAGCTCAGGCGACCGACATTTTCACCAGTAGGGAGGGTGACGACGCCGACGCGTCGCGCCCCGCCAGCATCGACCAGAGCGAATCCGGGCACGTCGACCAGGCCGACGCCGTGGTGTCGGTGAGTCAGGAAGTGCCCTCTCCGGAGAGCGTCGACGCGTACGCCGCCGCGGACGTCTACGGGTTCTGCCGCGAGTGCGCGACCAGCTCGCCGCGGTCGTACACACTGGCCCGGCCGTCTGGGCTCTGTCCGCACCACGAGCGCACCCGGAACGCTCTCAGCGCGCCTCACGGCGCCGTCTCCCCTGTTGGGTTGCCAGGGACACCCGGCGCCGCCAGTTCGCCCGGCAGTGGCGCTCTGAGCGTGCCGGCCGCGCCGGTACAGCGGCCGGCGGACATGCTCGCCGCGGCGGTGTGGGATGCGGCGGAGGTTGCCGATGCTCGCCGGCGGCTGGCTCGCCGGGGCGACGCGGCCGGCATGGGCGCGGTCGCCACGGTGCTGGCCGCGCGGTGGCGCGCCGCGGCGCCAACGGCGGTCTCCCCGAATACTCCGGTACGGCGTGTCGCCTCAGCCGAGGTGCTGCAGGCGGTTCCCCGGCGCCGGCGCCGGCCGTCGATGGGCTCGGCTCCGTTCGGGGATCCTCTGGCCGGGTGGAGCCGTCGCGCTCGCCGAGCTGGCGCCGCGGGCTCGCTCCGGTCAAGCGAGATGAGATGCGCAAGCGGTTGAGCGTGTCCGAGCTGCACCGGCTCGCCGATCATGTGGCGATCGCGCG
>JBOGDE010000478.1:0-3356 GCA_050701695.1 Micromonosporaceae bacterium | reverse complement strand
GTGCCGGCCGGACCAGTGCCGGTGCCGCCGGCCGGACCGGAGGTGGGGTAGCCGGCCGGGGCAGGGCCCGTGCTGTCGGCCGGACCGGAGGCGGGGGCAGGGGCGCCGAGCGCGGCCAGGCGGGCGTACACGTCGGGGGCGGACCACTCGTCGACGCCGAGCACCACGCCGCCGGCCTCGGTCTTGTGCAGCAGCCCGAGCGCCTTCATCACCACGCGGCCGCCGAGGTCGCGTACCGCAGCGGTGGCTTCTGCGGGCGAGGTGACCACCGTGAGGCGTGGCACCGCGATCCCGGCGGCAGCCAGCAGGCGTTTCAGCTCCGCTTCGGTGCCGGTGGTCGGCGCCGGCACCGGCTCGCCGGGCACCGGGCGCACCCGATGGTGGGTACGGCTCACCTCCCAGAGCGCGGCGGCGGCGCGTACCGCCCGGGCCGGGGTCTGGTACGCCGGCACCCCGACCGCGCGCAGCCGGCGCGCCGCGTCCGGGGCCAGATGGTCCGCACCGGTACGCGCCACCAGCACCGGCTTGCCGGATTCGGCCCCGACGGTGGCCAGCGCATCGACGATCGCCGACACGTCGTCGCCGGTCAGCACACAGAAACAGACCAGCAGCAGGTCCACCCCGGCGTCGGCCGAGATCACCGACAGGGCGCGCTCCACCAGCGTGGGATCGTTCATCACCGACGCGGTGACGTCCACCGGGTTGCCGACCGACCCGTACGCCGGCACGATCTGGCGCAGCGCCTCGCGGGTGTCCTGCGAGAGCCGGGCCAGCACCAGCCCGTGGTCGGCGACCGCGTCCGCGGCCAGGATCCCGGAGCCGCCGGAGGTGGTGACCACCGCGACCCGGGGCCCGTTCGGCCGGTACGGCGCGGCGAAGGCGTCCCCCACGTCCAGCAGCTCGTCCACGTCGCCGACCCGTACGATCCCGAGCTGGCGCAGCGTCGCCTCCACCACCCGGTCCTCCGTGGCCAGGGCGCCGGTGTGGGTGGCGGCGGCCCGCGCGCCGGCCTCGGTACGCCCCGCCTTCAGCAGCGCGACCGGCTTGCCGGTGGCGGCCAGCGCGCGCAGCCGGTCGGCGTCGGTGAGGGATTCGACGTACCCGAGGAGGCCGGTGCAGCGTGGCTCGGCGGCGAGTGCCAGCAGCGCTTCGAGGGCGGTGATGTCGGCTTCGTTGCCGGTGGTGACCGCCCAGCCCAGCCCGAGCCCGCGCTCGAACGCCAGGCTGACCGTGCCGTACCCGAGGGCGCCGCTCTGGCTGACGAACCCGATCCCGCCGGGCACCAGCTCGGTCGACGTACCGGTGAAGAGCGGGCTGAAGCTCGCGATCAGCCCGGTGTGGAAGCTCGCGGCCCCGATGCAGTTCGGGCCGAGGAGACGCATTCCGTGGGTACGTGCCTTCGCCGCGATCGCGTCCTGTCGGGCCTTCCCCTCGGGGCCCGCCTCGGCGAACCCGGACGAGCCGATGATCGCGACCTCGACCCCGGCGGCGATGCAGTCCTCGACGGCCGCTTCCACCCGGTCGGCGCTCACCATGATCAACGCCAGTTCGACCGGGCCCGGCACCTCTGTGACGGATCTGTGTACGGGCAGCCCCAGCAGCTCGCCGCCGCGCGGGTTGACCGGCAGGATCCGGCCCTGGTAGCCGTACCGCTGGAGGAATTCGATCGGCAGCCGCCCCAGCGCGCCCGGCTTGGCGCTCGCCCCCACCACGGCGATCGACGCTGCCGACCACAGCGCCGAGACGCGATCACTCACACCCCGCACCTTGTCACGCTTCCTTCACGCCCGTCAACCAAACGACATACACCCACCTTCAGGAAACGCCGATCTCAGCGAGCTCTACCGCTGGGGCTCCGACAGCCAGTGGCATTGGGTGGCAGTGCACGGCAGACCTGGTGCTAGCGCGACAGGCTGGCTAGTGCCGCCAGGACGTGCGGCCATGCCCCCGAGAGTGGGTCGATCACCGCGAAATGGTCCGCCCCTGGCACGGCCACCAGCCGCGGCACCGGGTCAGCCCCCGCAGGGGCGTCACCCCCCGCGGGGGCGGTGTAGGACTCGGACTGGGTGACCGGTACCCGGTCGTCGGCGGTGCCGTGCACCAGGACCGCCGGCACCTGCGGATACGGCAGCGCGGCGGGGTCGGCGACGGCGTACCGGTCAGGCACGGCGTCGGGGCCGCCACCCAGCAGCTCGCCGACCGCCCCGTCCCCCAACCGGTCCCGGTACCCGGCCGCCAGGTCGCAGACCGGTGCCAGCGCCAGTACGCCGGCGAGCTCCGGCCGGGTATCGCGGTGCCACGTCGTGTCCCGCGGCAGGCGGTGGCGCACCGCGTCCCAGAGCACGAAGTGCCCGCCCGCGGAGTGGCCGGCGTGCACCACCGGGCCGAGCTGCCCGAGCCGGTCCGCGACCAGCGCCGGCACCGTGTCCAAGGCGAGCGCCACGTCGTCGAAGCTGCCCGGCCAGCCGCCGCCCCGCTGGCCAACGCGGCGATACTCGATCGCCGCGACCGCGTAGCCGGCCTCGGAGAGTGCCTGGCACAGCGGCCGGGCGTGCGTACGGTCCCACTGCGCCCGCCAGAAGCCGCCGTGTACGTACACCACCAGCGGCGCCAGGCCGGCCACCGCCGGTCGGGCCCCCGCCGCGGGCGACCAGACGTCGGCGACGTGGTCTGGGTGCCCGCCGTACCGGACGGTGAGTGCCGGTGGCGCCGCTGGCCGGGTCAGCACCTCGCGGGGATCACTCACAGGGCCACCTCCGTCACTTGGGCGTTGCGCAGAATGGGTATGCTGCCGACCCACGATGACTACACACGGCGGGCATCAGGAAGCGCAAGGCGGGTGGCAGTGGGACGGCACCCAATGGGTCCCGGTATCTCCACATTCCACGGGGCCAGAATCCGGCAATCAGGGCGCCTGGCCCCCTCCGGCGACACCCACCAACCAGCCGCCCGCCGGTCCTGCCGGCGACGACTCCGAGCCGACCCTTCCCGGCGCGGAGAACACCAGCTACCTCCAGCAGGTGGCGCCACCCGCTTCCCCGGCCTCGGGCCCGCCGGCCACACCGTCGTCACCGCCGCCCACCATGACGCCGCCCACGATGGCACCGCCCGCGGCACCGCCAGCCTCCGCGCCGCCAGCCTCCGCACCGCCAGCCTCGGCACCGCCAGGCCCGGCTGCCTCGCACCGGCCTGACTCCGCCCCTCCTGGTCCGACCGCGGCCCACGGCCCGGCCTTCGCGCCACCGGCCTCGGCACCGCCAGGCCCGGCCGCCCCACACGGACCTGACTCCGCCCCTCCTGGTCCGGCCGCGCCCCACGGCCCGGCCTTCGCATCGCCGGGCCCGGCAGCCCCATAC
>JBOGDE010000477.1:0-3359 GCA_050701695.1 Micromonosporaceae bacterium | reverse complement strand
GCCCAGCACCGCCCAGGTGGTCGCCGCCACCGCGGCGGTACGCCACAGTGGCCGGCGCCGGGTCGCCCAGCCCACCGCCGCCGCGACCGCCACCGGTACGCCCACCGCGACCCCTACGTGCACCACCCCGGCCGCCCGGTCCGGCCGGTAGGTACGCCGTTCCAGCGCGCCGGCCAGCCGCCCGTACCCGGCCACCGGATGCCCACGTCGCGGATCGCCGAACACCGCGTCCAGCCCCACGCCCAGCAGCAGCCCGGCGGCGTCAGCCGCCACCATCCCCGGAGCTCTGCCGCGTGTCACGCAGCGCAGCCTAGAGGTGCCCCGAGGACCGCCGGTGGGTGGCCGGCGCGCCAGAGTCGCCGGCCACACCGGCTCACCCGGCGACCGCGACCGGCTCGTCCAGCCGCTGGTACGGGAACGATTCCGCCTCGTGCTCCTCCACCTGATCCGCCCCTTGATCCTCCGTCGCCTCCTCGGGAAGGGGCGCCTCGTCGGCCGACTCGGTCACCACCTCGGTGGTCGGGACCGCCCGGGTACGGACGAACGTCGACGTGCCCCGCGCCAGGTTGTGCCCGATCCCGGTGGCCTCCATCTCGTACGAGGTGCGCTTCTGCCCGTCGTCGCCGATGTACTCGCGGGTGAACAGCCGGCCGGTGACCACCACCGGGTCACCCTTGAACAGTGACTGGAACGCGTTGTCGGCCAGCCCGCGCCAGCAGCTCACCTTGACGAAGAACGAGTTTCCGTCCATCCAGGCGCCGCTCGCCTTGTCGAACCGGCGCGAGGTCGACCCGATCCGGAAGTTCACCACCGTGGAGCCGTTGCTCTCCACCCGGCGCCGCTCGGGCTTGGTCACCAGGTTGCCGGTGACGGTCACGTGCGTGTCATGCATGGTCGTCTCCTGATCTCCTACGGCCGCCACACCGGCGACCGCTCACAGGCCGACACCCTGTCCCGCGCCGCGACACCGGCGCCACCAGACGAACACCGTTCTGTGGATAACCATGCCCACTGTGGACAGAGATGCGATCAGTCGCCGGATCTGCTATGTCACGTCGCTGACCAGGGCGTCCGCCCGCGCCTGTGTCGCCTCGACCAGGCTCGCGTTGCGCTGATCCGACCCGTGCGCCCACCGCCGCGCGGCCTCGGCGGACTTGCCGGACGCGGCGTGCCGCGCGACCAGCCGCGCCAACCGGGTCGGCTCGTCGAGCGTGACGTACCACGACTCGTCGAGCAGCCCCGCGACCGGCGCCCACGGGCCCGAGCCCAGCAGGTAGTTGCCCTCGGTCACCACCAACGGCACGGTTGCCAGCACCGGGATCGCCCCCGCGATCGGCTCCTCCAGGTCCCGGCGGAACGCGGGCGCGTACACACAGGATTCCGGGGTGCGCAACCGGCGCAGCAGCGCGACGTACCCGGCGGCGTCGAAGGTGTCGGGCGCCCCCTTGCGCGCCGTCGCTCCCCGCCGCGCCAGCTCCACCTGCGCCAGATGAAACCCGTCCATGGGTACGACCACCGCCCGCTCCCCCAGCGCGGTGGCGACCGCCGCGGCGAGCGTCGACTTGCCGGCACCCGGCGGCCCGGCGATCCCGAGAATCCGGCGGCCACCGGCGACCAACTCCTCGCCACGCGCCACCGCCTGCGACAGACCCACGATGCGACGCTGACCAGACATGATCGTCAACCTAGCGCTGGCCGCGAGCCCCAGCTGTAGTTCGAGTGGGAGCGTTGGAAACCTGCTTACGAAGTCGGCGACTCGTTGCGTAAGCGCGTGTCCAACGCCTCGATGTCATCCGGTGCCTAGCGCGGGATTCCACAAGCTGTGGCTCACGAGGGGCGCGGTGCCATACTGGCCATCTCGCGGGTGGCGCCCGGGTGCGTCGGTCGTCCCCCGTCCCACAGTCGCACCCTGGGGGAGAGATGCCCGACCCGTACGTCGAATCGATCGCGTTCGGTCAGCGGCTACAGATCCTGCGTACCCGACGCGGAATGAGCCGCACGGTGCTCGCCGGGTTGGTGGGCCGGTCGCCGTCGTGGCTCAAGCAGGTCGAGACCGGCGTCATACAACCGCCCAAGCTGCCCATGATCTTGCGGATCGCAGAGGTGCTGCGGGTGCGAGATCTTGCTGACCTGACCGGCGAGCAGTCGATGTCAGTGGAGATGTTCATCGGCCCGGGTCACCGCCGGCTGCCAGCGGTCCGCGAGGCCATCAACGCGTTGCCGTCGACCACGGAGCACCCCGCGACGTCGCCCCGGGTTGTGCGGTCTCGGGTCACGGCGGCGTGGGCAGCGCGACACCAGGCGGCCAACCACCGCGAGGCGCTCGGCCGGCTGCTGCCCGACCTGATCCGCGACGCGCAGCTGTGCGCACGACAAGCCGACACCGGCGAGCAGCGCCGCGCCGCCACCGCTGCGCTCGCCGAGGTGTACGCGCTCGCGCAGTTCTTCCTTGCGTACCAGCCGGATTCATCTCTGTTGTGGCGGGTCGCCGAGCGGTCGATGATCGCGGCCCAGGATGCCGACGACCCTCGCATGATCGGCGTCGCCGCTTGGCTCATCGGGCAGGCGCACCGCGACGCCGCCCATTACGACGCGGCGGACGCGGCCCACCTCCAGGCGTTGGAGTACCTCGAACCACTGCTGCCGGACGCCGGGCACCGGGTCCTCGCTACCGCCGGTGCCCTGCGGTTCGAGGCGGGCTACACCGCCGCGCGTCGCGGCGACACCGGTACCGCCTGGGGGTACTGGGACGCGGCTCGAGCCACTGCACGACGACTGCCGGCGGACTACTACGACCCGATCACCTCATTCGGGCAGGCCATCATGGGCGCCCACGCCGTCACCGTGGCGGTGGAGCTGCACGCGGGTGGTGAGAGCGTCCGGCAGGTGGCCGCCGCTGACGCCACTACGATCCCATCTCGGCCGCGCCGCGCTCGGCACCGGATCGAGGCAGCCCGTGGGTACCAGCTCGACGGGCAGCCCGGCGCGGCGCTGGCGACGCTGGCGCTGGCCCACGAGGCGGCCCCCGAGACGATCCGCTACAACGGGTACGCCCGCCGGATCATCCTCGAGGAGACCGAGTCGCCGTCACCGGCGCGGCGACGGCGCGCGTCCGAACTCGCGGTGAAGATGGGTCTGCTGGCGGCGTAGACCGGCTACCGAACGTCTGTGCGAGGGGCAGTATTCCTGCCCCTTCCGTAGCTCTGGCGTCCTTACGGTCTGTTGCGTGTCCGCGCCGCCGGGTAAGGCTCCGACCCCCGGCGGCGGGTGACCAAGCCGTCCGGGAGGTAACTTCCGGCTGACCCCGACCCTCCCGGACGGCCCGCAGACCGGCCGGCCGGGAGACGAGGGGGCTCCCG
>JBOGDE010000476.1:0-3367 GCA_050701695.1 Micromonosporaceae bacterium | reverse complement strand
TCGCTGAAGTGCGGCACCGTTCCGCGGTCGGCTGGCACCGCTTCGGTACGCCGTACCTGTCCACCGTGCCGGACCGCCCCGTCGACGCGGTCACCCTGACCAGCCTGTTCGCCCGCGAGTCCGGCGGCGATCCGGCCACGATCGCCGACCTGGTGGAACGCTCCGCCGAGAGCCAGCGCCGCATCACCACCTTCCTCGCCGATCGGGCCGCCCGCCCGGACGCCGAACCCGACGGGTTCCTGGAGGCCGAGCAGGGGCTGCTGCTGGGGCACCTGCTGCATCCGGCGCCGAAGAGCCGGGACGGGATCTCCGACGCCGACGCGGCGGCGTACAGCCCGGAGCTGCGGGGATCGTTCCCGCTGCACTGGTTCGCCGCCGATCCGTCGATCGTCGCCCACGACACGGTGGCCGGCCCGGACGTGAGGCGGCTGCTCGACGAGTTCGCGTGGACCGCGGCGCACCGGGGCCGGGTGCTGGTGCCGGCGCACCCGTGGCAGGCACGGGACCTGCCGACCCGGCCCGCGGTGAAGGCGCTGATCGACACCGGGCTGCTCACCCCGCTCGGCCCCGCCGGCCCGGACTGGTACCCCACCTCGTCGCTGCGTACGGTCTACCGGCCCGACGTACCGGTGATGCTGAAGCTCTCCCTGGGGCTGCGGATCACCAACTCCCGCCGCGAGAACACCTTCACCGAGCTGGTACGCGGCACCGAGATCCACCGGCTGCTCGACGCCGGCATCGCCGGGGAGGTGACCGCGGCGTACCCCGGGTTCCGGATCGTGCGGGACCCGGCGTGGCTCGCGGTGCGTACCCCTTCCGGTGACCTGACGAACCTGGACGTCTCGGTACGTGAGGTCCCCGACGGGCTGACCAGCGCCGCCTGCCTGGCCGGGCTGGCCGCGCCGCGGCCCGGCATCGGCCCGTCCCGGCTGGTGGAGACGGTGTGCGCGCTCGCCCAGCGCACCGGCCGGCCGGTCGAGGAGGTCGCCACCGAATGGGTCCGCCGGTACGTCGACCGCGTCCTCGCCCCGATGGTGCTGCTCTACCGCACCACCGGGATCGGCCTCGAAGCCCACCAGCAGAACACCCTGGTGGTACGGGGACCCGACGGCTGGCCCGCCGCCGGCTGGTACCGCGACAACCAGGGCTACTACCTGGCGGCCTCCGGGTTGCCGAACGTGCTGGCCCGCACCGGCGCCAAGCAGTCCACCCTCGCCGTGGTCGAGGACTCCATTGTGGACGATCGGCTGACCTACTACCTGTTGTTCAACCAGGCGCTGGCGCCGGTCGGGGCGCTCGGCAGCGACGGGGTCGCCGACGAGGCGCGGCTGCTCGGCGCCGTACGCGACGGCCTGGAAGCACTGGTGATCCGCGGCCACGACTCGGCCTCCGGGCTGGTACGCCGCTGGCTGGACGCCGACACCCTGCCCTGCAAGGCGAACCTGTTGACCCGGGTCGCCGGCATCGACGAGGTCGTCGCCCCCCTCGACGCCCAGTCCGTCTACCTCCAGGTCCCCAACCCGCTGCGGGAGGCATCGTGAATGTCAGAGAAGTGGTGGTCTCCGGGCGCCGCGACACCACCACAACTCCGAAAACCACCACCATCCCCGACGTCGCGCTCGCCGCACAGACGTCATGGGGGTTGTTTGGGTTGCGGACGGTCACGCTGCCGGCGCACCTGGAGCTGATCCACAGGTGGATGCACGCGGAGCACGTGGTGCCGTTCTGGCAGCAGGACTGGCCCGTCGAGAAGCTCTCGGACTACCTCGCCGGGCAGCTCGCTGGGGACACCTCGCGGCCGTGCCTGGGGTCGCTGGCCGGCGTACCGGTGTCGTACTGGGAGATCTACCGGGCCGCGCACGATCCGGTCGGCGGGGTGTACGACGCGCGGCCGCACGACCTCGGCATACACCTGTTGATCGGGGAGCGCGGGCTGACCGGCAGGGGGTTGGGCAGCATGCTGATCGCCGCCGTCGCCGACGGGTTGTTCGAGCTGGACCCGGCTTGCGAGCGGGTGGTCGCCGAGCCCGACGTACGCAACCCGGCGTCGATCCGCGCCTTCGGGCGGGCCGGTTTCGCCCACCGCGGCGACGTGGTGCTGCCGGGCAAGACCGCTGCCCTGATGGTGCGAGAGCGGGACGCGGAGGCGACCCGATGACCGCGCCAGCGAGCCAGTCGGCGGTCTTGGACGTGGCGGCGATCGGGATCGGGCCGATGAACCTGGCGCTCGCCGCGCTCGCCGACGAGGTGCCGGAGCTGCGCTTCGAGGCGTACGACGCGAAGCCGGCCTTCGACTGGCACCCCGGGCTGATGTTCGACTGGGCGAGCCTGCAGGTCAGCTTCCTCGCCGACCTGGTGTCCCTGGTGCGCCCCACCAGCCGCTGGTCGTTCCTGTCGTACCTGGTGGAGCGGGACCGGATGTACCCGTTCTACATCGCCGAACGCTTCCACATTCCGCGCCGCGAGTACGCCGACTACTGCGCCTGGGTGGCCTCGTCGCTGCCGTCGTGCCGGTTCGGGGTCTCGATCGGGTCGGTGTCGTGGAACGGTGAGCTGTGGACGCTGACCGGCTCCGACGGCGTCACCAGGCGGGCGCGGAATGTGGTGCTCGGCGTCGGCACCACGCCGGCGCTGCCAGACGTACTCGCCGGAGTGGACGGGGTGTGCCACTCCGGCGAGTACCTTCTTCGCGACCTGTCCGGCGCCCGGCAGGTCGCGGTGGTCGGCTCCGGCCAGTCCGGGGCTGAGGTCTTCCTCGATCTGGTACGTCGCCAGCGCGATGCCGGCTGGGCGGTGACCTGGCTGACCCGTACCCCCTCGTTCGCGCCGCTGGACTACTCCAAGCTGGTGCTGGAATACACCACTCCGGAGTACATGCGGTATTTCCACGCGCTGCCGCCGGCACGCCGCGACAAGCTGGTCGCCTCGCAGTGGCAGCTCTACAAGGGCATCGACACCGAGACCATCGACGCGATCCACGTCGAGCTGTACGACCACCTGCTCGACGGCGACCGCCCCCCGGTGCGGCTGCTCCCCGGCGTCACGGTGTCGTCGGCGACCCCCGGCGTCACGGTGTCGTCGGCGGCTCCCGGCGTCACGCTCGGGTGCGAGCACCGCGACACCGGGCAGCGGTTCGACGTACACGCCGATGCGGTGGTCGCGGCGACCGGGTACCTCGCGCGACGGCCGGACCTGCTGGAACCGGTCGCCGACCTGATCGACTGGGATCCCCGCGGCCGGTACCAGATCGAGGTCGACCACCGGATCCGTACCCACTGCGGCGGCGGCCTGTACGTCCAGAACGCCGAGCTGCACACCCACGGCGCGGCGGCACCGGATCTCGGGATCGCGGCGTACCGCAGCGCCA